>CAZPCM010000260.1:0-1506 GCA_964585085.1 uncultured Propionibacteriaceae bacterium | reverse complement strand
CGGAGCCGGCTGTTGCGTCGGCTGCTGCTGCCCGCCGCCGAGGATGTCGCCGAGGCCACCACCGCCTGAAGGAGCCGGCTGCGGCGTCCGTGAGCCGCCGCCGAGGATGTCGCCGAGGATGTCTCCCAGGCCGCCCGCGTTGCCGCCGAGCAGGCCGCCGAGGAGGTCGGAGAGGATGTCACCCCCCGAGGACCGGCCGGTTGCGGCGCCCATGCCCAGCTTCTTGGCGATGTAGGACATCACGATCGGCGCGAGCAATGGCAGCAGTTTCGACAGCAGCGACCCGCTCAGCCCGCCGAGGGGCTGGAGCCGTTCGGGTTGGTCGGCGAACATGTGCGCCAGGATCTTCTGTCCGTCGGCGGTGTCGATCGAAGACAGGTCCACCGTTGGCCCGTACGCGGCGCTCTCCGCATGCTGGCCCAGCGCGGCCAGCAGGCTGGACGCGCCGTCGGAATCGGCGGCGTTGGACGTCAGGCTCCCGAACAGGGCCGGGATGGCCGCCTCGGCGGCGGCCCGGGCGGCGTCCGGTTCGGTCCCCAATTGGGCGGCCAGCTGGTCGATGTCGATGCCGGCCAGGATCTCCTCGACTGCGTTCATGCGTGGTCCTTTCTGATGAGGGTTCACCTGCGGAAAGTGCTGCGCCAGGCCTCGCGTCCGGGCATCAGTGGGTTGCGCACGGTGTGCCAGTAGGAGCGCCAGCCCCCGGCGAGGCTGCTCGTCGAGGGGGCGTGAGGGTGAACGGGAGCCCGGCGGAGCGCGACGATCACCGCGGCCAGGGCGGCCAGCTCTTCATCGGCGGGATCGCCGTGCACGATCTCGACCAGCGGCAGCGGCACGTCGGCGGTCATAGCGGGATGTTCCCGTGCTTCTTCGGCGGCAACTGCTGACGCTTGGTGCGCAGCAGGCGGAGCACCCGGATCACCTGGGCGCGCGTTTCGTGGGGGTGGATGACCTTGTCGACGTAGCCCCGCTCGGCGGCGACGTAGGGGTTGGCCAGTTCGTCGTTGTACTCGTCGATCAGTTCGGCCCGGCGCGCCTGCGGATCCTGCGCTGCGGCCAGTTCCCTGCGGTAGAGGATGTTGACTGCGCCCTCGGCGCCCATCACCGCGATCTGGGCGGTGGGCCAGGCCAGGTTCACGTCCGCTCCCAGCGGTTTGGACGCCATCACGCAGTAAGCGCCCCCGTACGCCTTGCGGGTGATCACCGTGACCAGCGGGACGGTCGCCTCGGCGTAGGCGTAGATCAGTTTCGCGCCGCGGCGGATGATGCCGTCCCACTCCTGCTCGGTGCCGGGAAGGAAACCCGGCACATCGACGAAGGTCAGAACCGGGACGTTGAAGGCGTCACAGGTGCGGACGAACCGGGCCGCCTTCTCCGAGGCCTTGATGTCAAGGCAGCCGGCGTAGACCAGGGGCTGGTTGGCGATGATCCCGATCGCACGGCCCTCGATCCGGCCGAAGCCGCAGATGAGGTTGGGCGCGTACAGCTTGTGACCCTCCAGGAACT
>CAZPCM010000259.1:0-1515 GCA_964585085.1 uncultured Propionibacteriaceae bacterium | reverse complement strand
AAGACGCAGCGAATCTGTTCTTCCAACTCGTCTCCAGCAGGTATGAACACGCCTCGCTCGTGCTGACCAGCAACCTGCCGTTCTCCGGCTGGGGTGGGGTGTTCGGGGACCAGGTCGGGACTTGCCCCCTGATGTTGGACACGCTGAATCCAGCAGGACGCTGGGGGAAGCGAGAATCCAAGGATGGCAAGGAAGAACTACACCGATGAGTTCCGCCGGCGAGCGGTGGACTTGTATGAGTCGACGCCGGATGCGACGTTGAAGGGGATCGCTGCCGATCTGGGCATCTCCAGGGGCGCGTTGAAGGAGTGGGTCGACAAGCTTGGCTCCAGGGTCCGGGCCAGCAGCACGCCGAAGCAGGCGGGTGGCTCGGGGCGGCAGGAATCGCAGGCGGCGAGGATCGCGCGGTTGGAGGCGGAGAACGCCGCGCTCCAGGCTGAGAAGGCGAAGCTGGCCACCGAGCGGGACATTCTGCGTCAGGCGGCCAAGTATTTCGCGGGAGAGACGAACTGGTGAACCGCTTCCAGTTCGTCGCCGACCACCAAGACGCCTTCGAGGTGAAGCGGTTGTGCGAGGTCGTTGAGGTCTCGCGGTCGTCGTACTACGCGTGGCTGGCTGCCGCCGATACCCGGGCCGTCAAGGCGGCCGAGGACGCTGCCCTGGCCGAACGCATCCGGGTCCTGCAGGACCCCAAGCAGGGCGGCGACCGTGCCTACGGGGCGCCCCGAATCACCGCCGACCTCAACGAGGGTGCACCTGCCCCGGAGCGGATCAACCACAAACGGGTCGCGCGGGTGATGCGCCGCCACGGGCTGGCCGGGATCCGGCTCCGCCGCCGCGTGAAGACCACGATCCCTGACCAGTCGGGCCGCAAGTACCCCGACCTGCTGAAGCGGAACTTCACCGCCGAGGCCCCGAACCGCGCCTATGTCGGCGACATCACCTATCTACCGATCGCTGATGGCACCAACCTGTACCTGGCCAGCGTGATCGACCTGTGCTCCCGCAAACTCGCCGGCTGGCAGGTTGCCGACCACATGCGCACCGAGCTCGTCACCGACGCTCTGAACGCCGCAGCACAGGACCGCGGCAGCCTGGCCGGGGCGGTGTTTCACTCCGATCACGGGTCGGTTTACACCTCGAAGGACTACGCCAAGCTATGCGGTCAGCTCGGCGTCACCCAGTCCATGGGCGCGATCGGCTCCAGCGCCGACAACGCCCTGGCCGAGTCCTTCAACGCGACCCTGAAACGCGAACTGCTCGCCGGCGCCCCAACGTTCCCCGACCCGGCCACCGCCCACCGGGCCGTGTTCCGCTGGGCCGCCCGCTACAACACCCGCCGACGCCACTCCGCGATCGGCAACATCTCACCCAACACCTACGAGACCACCGCCTCCGCTACCATCGCGGAAGCGGCATAGCCGAATCGACACCGTGTCCAAGATCGCGGGTCAAGCCCCGTCGTCGTACTACGCGTGGCTGGCTGCCGCCGATACCCGGGCCGTCAAGGCGGCC
>CAZPCM010000258.1:0-1531 GCA_964585085.1 uncultured Propionibacteriaceae bacterium | reverse complement strand
TCACCAAAGGATCGGTCGCCTGGTCGATGAGAACCGGGAACAAAACAGGCTGAATAGTCATGAACGATGCTGCACCCCGACCCAGCCACCACGCGAGCGCCAAGAGCGAAGGCAGGCATGAGCCAGTATGACGCAGTGCGTTATACTGGCTGAGTGATCAGAACCTTTCGGGACCCGGCAACCGAACGGCTCTGGTCACGGCTGCGCGTCAAGAGCATCGATCCACGCATCGAGCGGGTCGCGCTGCGCAAGCTGGTGATGTTGGACGCCGCCGAGTCTTTGGAGGACCTCCGGGTCCCACCCGGGAACCGGTTGGAGGCCCTCCGGGGCAACCGCGCCGGCCAGCACAGCATCAGAGTCAACCAGCAGTGGCGGATCTGCTTCACCTGGACCGACGCCGGACCCGCCGATGTCGAGATCGTCGACTACCACTAAAGGAGGTGACACCCGTGACGACCATCGCCCCCATCCATCCCGGCGAGATCCTGATGGAGGAGTTCCTCGAGCCGCTCGCGGTCTCCCAGAACCGGCTGGCCGTTGCGATCGGCGTGCCCCCACGCCGGATCAACGAGATCGTGCACGGCAAGCGCCGGATCACCGCCGACACCGCGCTCCGCCTGGCCAGGTTCTTCGGGACCACTGACCGGTTCTGGCTCAATCTCCAGACCCGCTACGACCTCGAAATCGAGAAAGACCACCTCGGCAACACCCTCGACCACATCGAGCCACTCAAAGCTGTCTGACCTGCCCGAGCCAGGCATGTGAGGATGTGCTGAAGGGCGGCTCCGGGGGCCTCGGTGAGGCGCCGCTGTACGTACTGGTTGAGGCTGAGGTGCTCTGCTGCGGCCCGGATCGCCAGCCGGCAGGCCTTCCCCAACCCGGAGATTGAACTTGCCCGAGTAGCTTCGCTCCGACACCTGCCAGTCGCCAACCGCGTCGACGCCGAGTGATTTCAACCCTTTCGGAGGACCACCCCGGCTTCGATGGCCGCGTCTACCGCGGCCGGCTCCGTCACCAATTCGAGCACGAGGTGCGCGGCACCAACGAGGCCCGCCTCGTTCTTGATGCTGGAGGTGACGATCCGTGCGCTGATGGCCGTTACGGGCTGTACGCGGGTCAGGGCGGCGGGGCGCAGTACATCGAGGAGTTCCGGGTTGTCTTGCGCAACACTTCCGCCAACGACAACAAGGTCGGGGTTCAGCACAGACATCGCGGTGGCGAGCATGGCTCCCATCCGCCTGCCTGCGTCCAGAACCAGGCGTGTCACCTGGGGGTCGCCGGCCTGCATGCGCGCCACGATGTCGCGCCCCTGCCGGATCCCGGCGGCTCCCGGGCCGAGGTCTCGCACGATGGCCTGGCCACTGGACGTGGCTTCGAGACAGCCTGACTGCCCACAGCGGCATCTCAGCGAAGAGTCGCTGTTGGGGATGTGCTCGAGGTCGCCGGCCACCCCGGCCGCACCGCGGTGGGTTGCTGATGAGTCGTTGACAAAGTTCCCGGGTTGGGCCGGACGGCTGGAGGCGGCGGTTCG
>CAZPCM010000257.1:0-1574 GCA_964585085.1 uncultured Propionibacteriaceae bacterium | reverse complement strand
TACGCCGCCTACGGCTGGCACGTGCAGCACGTGGACTGGACCAACGGCGGCACCGAGTATCGCGAGGACGTCCAGGCGCTCTATGACGCGATTCAAGCTGCGAAGCAGGTCACCGACCAGCCGTCGTTCATCCGGTTGACCACGGTGATCGGGTGGCCGCTGCCGACCAAGGCCGGGCACCACTCGGTGCACGGGTCAAAGTTGGGCGCCGAGGAGGTCGCTGGGCTGAAGCGTGCGTTGGGATTCGACCCCGACGCGTCCTTCGCCGTCGAGCCCGCGGTGCTGGCCCACACCCGCGCCCAAGCATCTGAGCGGGCGGCGGCGGCGAAAGCCGACTGGCAGCCGAAGTACGTTGCGTGGCGGGCCGCGAGCCCCGACCGGGCTGTGCTGTTCGACCGGTTGGCTGCCCGTGAGGTGCCGGACCTTTCGGTGGCACTGCCGCTGTTCGCGCCCGGGAAGAAGTCGACCCGGGCCGCCTCGGGCGAGGTACTGACCGCGCTGGCCCAGGCGATGCCGGAACTGTGGGGCGGGTCAGCGGATCTGGCCGGGTCGAACAACACGACCATGAAGGGCCAGAAGTCCTTCCTGCCGCCGGAGCAGTCGTCCCATGACTTCGTCGGG
Organism: uncultured Propionibacteriaceae bacterium; assembly: GCA_964585085.1. Taxonomy (GTDB): domain Bacteria; phylum Actinomycetota; class Actinomycetes; order Propionibacteriales; family Propionibacteriaceae; genus Propionicimonas. The sequence continues at coordinate 953 of CAZPCM010000257.1, read as the reverse complement.
GACTACACCGGCCGCACCCTGCACTTCGGCATCCGCGAACACGCGATGGGCAACATCGTCAACGCAATCACCATCTCGGGCCTGACCCGCTGCTACGGGGGCACGTTCCTGGTGTTCGCCGACTACATGCGCGGCGCGGTCCGGCTGGCCGCCCTGCAGAAGGTGCCCAGCATCTTCGTGTGGTCCCACGACAGCATCGGCGTCGGAGAGGACGGCCCCACCCACCAGCCGATCGAGCACCTCGCCTCGCTGCGGGCGATCCCCGGCCTGGACGTGATCCGTCCAGCCGACGCCAACGAGACCGCCCACGCCTGGGCGCTAGCGCTGGCGCACACCGACAGGCCGAGCGCGATCATCCTCTCCCGCCAGGATCTCCTCACCATCGACCGAAGCCAACCCGGCTACGCCGGCGCCGACCAGGTCGCCCGGGGCGGGTACACCCTCATCGACGCCGCCGGCCAACTGAGGGTCGTGCTCATCGCCACCGGGTCGGAAGTGGAGGTTGCCCTGGCTGCCCGCGATCTGCTCCAAGCCGACGGCATCGGCACCCGCGTCGTCTCGATGCCGTGCACCGAATGGTTCGACGCCCAGGACACCGCCTACCGGAGCCAGGTGTTGCCCGTCGGGGTGGCCAAGGTCGCCATCGAGGCAGGCGTCCCCATGGGGTGGCGTGACTATGTCGGCGACGCCGGTGACATCATCGGAATCGACCATTTCGGCGAATCCGCCGCCGGTAGCCGCCTCTTCACCAAGTACGGCTTCACCGCCGACAACATCGCCACTCGTGCTCGACAAGCGCTCAGCCGCCTCGCCTGACCCCTCAATTCCCGATCGTTTCTCTTCCCCAGCAAGACGGCTCGCGCCACGGGGCCTGACCCGGCCCGCGCCCCGAACCGTTCGCCCAAGCCGCCTACGAGTTCTGGCTGGGCGGCGACTTCATCAAGAACGACGAA
>CAZPCM010000256.1:0-1593 GCA_964585085.1 uncultured Propionibacteriaceae bacterium | reverse complement strand
GTTCACCATCTGCGGGTAATCCCCGGGAACACGGCGGAACCGAATGGTCCAGCACCCGGCAGAGAGGGCCAACGACCACGTGGTGCGCAACGGATCCGGGTGGCTCCTCATGCTGGGAGGGTGGGCCCCGGAGTTCTGGACCCCTGTCGTCTGGGGTAGGTAGCGTGCAGGGATGCCCATCAAACTCGAGAACGTCGGCATCGCCGTCCGCGACCTGGAGGCGGCAATCGCCTTCTTCACCGACCTGGGCCTGACCGTTCTCGGCCGCGCCACGGTCAGTGGGGAGTGGACCGACACCGCGGTCGGCCTCGACGGAAACCACGCGAACATCGCCATGCTCCAAACGCCGGACGGCAACGGCCGCCTCGAACTCTTCGAGTACCTCCACCCCGACGCCATCGAGACCGAACCCACCCGACCGAACCAGATCGGCATGCACCGCGTCGCCTTCTCGGTCGACAACCTCGCCGAGACCCTCGAGATCGCCGCAGCGCACGGCTGCTACCCGCTACGCGGCGTGGCGACCTACGAAGACAGCTACAAGCTGACCTATGTCCGCGGCCCCAGCGGCATCATCGTGATGCTCGCGGAAGAGCTCAAGAAGGGCTGACCCGCAGCAGCTCTTCGAAGGTTGGCCCGAGCTCGAAGTCTCCGACGTCATCATGACACCGGCGGGCATTGGCACCAAGGCGCACATCGTTGGCCGGTTCGCCAAAAGGCTGATCGTTGAGCAGATCGAGTGTGAGTACACCGAGTTCGTTCCCGACCAGCGGATCGTCAGCCAGGCCCACGCCAGCGTGCGCTTCGCGGGACGGACCATCGACGTGGCCACCAACCCGATCTTCACCTGGCAGTTCGTGACACAGGACGGAGGCACGAAGCTGACCTCTGCCGTCCCCGAGCAGGACCTCGGCTGGTTCCTGAACCTCCTTCGAGAGACCGCGGCCGCTGCGATGATGGCCAAGAGGATGAACGGCACACTGGCGGCCATCAAGGCTGGTGCGGAACGTGAGTACCCGTCAGCCAGCTGACTCGGGGGGCGCCATGTCCTCGAAACGCCCGCGCACGGCGCTCCAACTCCCTGCCGCTCGATGCGAACGGCCCATCCGACGATGGCGTCATGGGCCATCGGGGATCGTCCGCGGCGCAGTGGCGTGTGTCTCGTGCGGTGCTCAGCTCATCGTCACCCAGCAGCACGACGGCGGGCAGTCGCGCCTGACCGTCGGAGCGGAAGACCGGCGCCAGGAGCGGCGCCTCAGTTCTCATATAGCGGAGGTCATTATCCGCTATACCGAAAGCCAACCTGTCGTTCCGTCCACAAGACGCGAGTCGGCCAGCACCTGCTCGTACTCCTTGCGCGTCAACGCCCGCAGCGGTTCGCCCTTGAAGTTGCGACGCTCGGCGATCCAGCGCTTGGCGTCATCTCAGGAGGCTCAATTCCAGCGATGGGCCAACGCAACTAACGCTACGTCTGCCTGTTCATGCCCACCAGCGCCGGGAGATCGCTGGCCTGAAATGCCTAGTCGCTGAGCGGTAATCCCTGGTGGGCCCACTGGGAATCGAACCCAGAACCCGCGGATTAAAAGTCCGCTG
>CAZPCM010000255.1:0-1599 GCA_964585085.1 uncultured Propionibacteriaceae bacterium | reverse complement strand
CGGTGCCGCCGTTGGTCCAGTCCACGTGCTGCACGTGCCAGCCGTAGGCGGCGTACCGGGCGGCGACGTCCTCGGTGAACGCGATCTGGGTCTCGCCCTCGATCGAGATCCGGTTGTCGTCCCAGATCAACACGAGGTTCCCGAGTTTCTGCGCCGCGGCCAGCGACGACGCTTCACCGGAGACCCCCTCCTGCATGCAGCCGTCGCCGGCAATCGTGTACACCGTCCGGTCGAAGATCGACGGCGAGTCCAGCGGGGTCTCCGGGTCCAGCAGCGCCCGTTCGCGGCGGGCGGCCATCGCGAACCCGACCGCGTCGGCGACCCCGGCGCCGAGCGGCCCGGTGGTGCACTCGATCCCGGCGGTGTGCCCGTACTCGGGGTGCCCCGGGGTCAGCGAACCCTCCGTCCGCAACGCCGCCAGGTCCGCGACCTCAAGCCCGTACCCGGCCAGGAACAGCTGCGCGTACTGGGTCAGCGAGGAATGCCCGGCCGAGAGCACGAACCGGTCCCGACCCACCCACCTCGGATCCGCCGGATCGCCGGCCATCACCTTCTGGTACAGCACGTAGGCGACTGGTGCCAGCGAGATCGCGGTACCCGGATGACCGTTACCCACCCGCTCCACAGCATCCGCCGCCAGCACCCGCGCGGTATCCACCGCGCGTGCATCCAGTTCTGTCCATGTCAGTTCGGTCATCGTGAGTGGCCTTTCGTGTCTTCCGGTGGTCGCGATGACCCCTTCGTCAGGCTCAGGGGTCGTGGTGGGGTGTGTGGTGGCTGAGGGTGACGAAGCCTCGTGAGGCTCAGGGGTCGTCCCTCCGTCAGGCTCGGGTGACCCCCTCGTCAGATTCGGCTGGGCCAGGGGTGCCTCGGGGGCTCCTGGCCCAGCCGAACCTCCAGATCAGAGAACTCCGGCTTTGAGGAGGGCGTCCTGCATGCGGCGCATGGTGACGAGCGGGCGGGTCTCGTCGATCTCGACGTCGTCGTAGCTGACGATCTCACCGGCTTCGAGGTCGCGCTTGAGGGTGCACCCGGCAATGATGCCGATCGGGATCGCGTTGCGCGCCTCGGCGTCCTCGATGTCGAGGGTCCAGCCGTGGACGTGATGGCCGCCCATGCCTTCGAGGACCGTGCCGGCCTTGACCGGGAACTTGGTCTTCGCGGTCACCTCGGAGCGCCACACCTTGGTCTGGAAGTCGGCGCGACGGTCCAGGACCGCCTCGCTGATCGACAGGTGCGCCTCGACCGAGGCCAGGTGGTGCGGACGGAACACCGCGTAGTAGGGACCCTTGCCGAACTTGAGGTAGTCAAGTTCGTGGGTGACCACGGGATCTTCGGAGCGGACGACCACGAAGATGCCGGGGGCGACGTCGCCTTCGACGGTGTACTCGACCACCGGGGTCTGGGTGAGGATGCCGCCGTCTTCGACCGGGATCAGCTTCTGCGCGAGTTCCTCGATGGTGCAGGCGGGGCCGTGCATGCCGGCCTGGTCGACCTTGAAGCCGGTAGCGTTCGACAGGGCGGCCATTTCGAGTTGGGTCTTCGTGCCGTCGGTGAACTCGCACAGGATGCGCGGGTTCATGTTCTTGGCCTTGGCCT
>CAZPCM010000254.1:1434-1623 GCA_964585085.1 uncultured Propionibacteriaceae bacterium | reverse complement strand
CACCAGATCGGCCAGATCGTGCCCGGCAAGGTCACCAAGCTGGTGCCCTTCGGTGCGTTCGTCCGGGTCGAGGAGGGCATCGAGGGCCTGGTGCACGTCTCGGAGTTGGCCGTGCGCCACGTCGAGATCCCCGAGCAGGTCGTCAGCGTGAACGACGATGTGATGGTCAAGATCATCGACATCGACCTG
>CAZPCM010000254.1:0-1424 GCA_964585085.1 uncultured Propionibacteriaceae bacterium | reverse complement strand
AAGCAGGCCAACGAGGGTGTCGACGTTGCCGCGGAGGACTTCGACCCCGCTCTCTACGGCATGACCGCTTCCTACGACGAGCAGGGGAACTACATCTACCCCGAGGGCTTCGATCCGGAGACCCAGGAGTGGAAGCCCGGTTACGAGGCCCAGCAGCGCGCGTGGGAGCAGCAGTACGCCGAAGCCCAGGCCCGCTGGCTCGCCCACAAGAAGCAGGTGGAGGAGGCTGAGGCCGCCGACGTGAAGGCTGCGGTCGCCGCGGCCAACACTGCCGCCTACTCGGCGACCAGCACCGCAGCGCCGGCGGAAGGTTCGCTCGCCTCCGACGAGGCCCTGCAGGCCCTTCGCGTCAAGCTGACCGGGGGCAACGCCTGACGGTGGACCGTGCACGTGCCCCCCTTCCTTCCAGTCGGGGGGCACACTGCTGTCTGGAGGAGGAGTGAGATGGTGCGGCGGATAGGGCTTACCGGCGGGATCGCCTCGGGGAAGTCCGTCGTCGCCGGTCTCCTGGCCGGCCTGGGAGCGGTCATCATCGACGCCGATGTGCTGGCCCGGGAGGCGGTGGCTCCGGGTACCCCAGGATTGGCTGCCGTGAAGGCCCGGTTCGGGCCCGCAGTGCTCGGTGCCGAGGGAGTCCTCGACCGGGCGGCGCTCGGTGAGGTGGTGTTCGCCGACCCGGCGGCGCGCGCTGATCTTGAGGCTATCATCCACCCTGAGGTGAGACGCCGCGCCGCCGAACTGGAGGCCGCCGCGGGGGCGGACGCTGTCGTCGTTCACGACATCCCCCTGTTGGTGGAGACCGGCCAGGCAAGGGTGTTCGACCTTGTGGTCGTGGTCGATGCCGACCCGGAGACGCAGTTGTCCCGGCTGATGATGCGCAACGGACTCACCAGGGAGCAGGCCCAGGCCCGGCTGGCGGCGCAGGCCGGCAGGGCTGAGCGCCTGGCGGCTGCGGGACTGGTGATCCACAACGACGGGACCCTTACCGAGCTTGCCCGGGCCGTGGCCGCGGCCTGGCCGGCCATCGCCGGTCGCGGAACCGTCGGTAGGGACACGTAGGCTCGATGTCATGCGTCCGGTAACAGATGTCCAGCGGCGGGTGGCGCCATTCGTGGTGCAGGCCGAGTTCTCCCCGGCAGGGGACCAGCCGGCGGCGATCGACGACCTGGAGCGCCGGATCCGCGCGGGCGAGCAGGACGTCGTGCTGCTGGGCGCCACCGGGACCGGGAAGACCGCGACGATCGCCTGGCTGGCCGAGCGGCTGCAGCGGCCGATGCTGGTGATGCAGCCGAACAAGACCCTGGCCGCGCAGTTCGCGAACGAACTGAGGCAGTTCTTCCCCGACAACGCCGTGGAGTACTTCGTCTCCTACTACGACTACTACCAACCCGAGGCGTACGTGCCGCAGACCGACACCTACATCG
>CAZPCM010000253.1:0-1632 GCA_964585085.1 uncultured Propionibacteriaceae bacterium | reverse complement strand
ACGATGTCGAAGACCTTCATCACGCCGATGAGCACCGTGATAAAGACGGTGATCACCGTCGGCCAGGCCTGCGGCAGGATGATGCGGAAGAAGATCTTTCCTTCCGATGCCCCGTCGATGCGGCCCGCCTCGATGGTGTCCTCGGGAACGCCCTTCAGCGCCGAGCTGAGCAGCACCATCGAGTAGCCGACCTGCGTCCAGATGTAGACCATCATCAGCAGGAAGGTGTTGAACCGGAACATGTCGATCTGCAGCCAGGTCTGGGGCGAACCGCCCATCCAGACGACGATCTGGTTGAGCAGGCCGATCTGCGGCTGACCCTCGGGCTTCCAGGCGAAGACGAGGTTCCAGATGGTCGAGGCGCCGACCATCGAGATCGCCATCGGCAGGAAGATGATCGACTTCGCGATCTTCTCGCTTCGGGCGTTCAGCTTGTCGACGAGTACGGCGACGCCAAGGCCCATCGCGACGATCAGGGCCGGTGCCACCAGGATCCAGAGCACGTTGTTGATCAGCGTGTTGATGAAATCCGGGTCGGTGAACAGCCCCCGGTAGTTGTCGAACCCGACCCAGCGGCCCAGCCGTCCGTAGCTTCCCTTCCGGAAGGAGGCCATCACGGTTTCCACCGCGGGGTACAGCAGGAAGATGCCGATCACCGCGAAGGCCGGCAGGATCAACGCGTACGGCTTGAGCCGGTTCTCCCACTTGCGCGGAAGCAACTCGCAGGCCTTGTTCAGCACCCAGAAGAGGGCGATGGCGCCCAGGACGCCGACCACCACCGCGCCGAGAGCCAAACCTAGTTTCTCTACCACGATTTTCTCCTAAGTTCGCACCTGGCGGCGCCGCGAACGAAGAGTCCGCGACACCGCCAGGCCGAGAATCGAGGGTGGTGTGTTACTTGGTCGGCCACTTGGCGTCGATCGCCTTCAGCGTCTCGTCCAACGTGGAGCGGCCGCTGGTGTAGTCGACCATGCCGGTCCAGAAGGCACCCGAGCCGACCACGCCTGGCATCTGGTCCGAGCCGTCGAAGCGGAACACCGTGGCGCTCTGGATCGACTTGACCACGTCCTGGAGCACCTTGTTCGGGTACTTGTCCAGCGGGAACGACTTCAGCGGCGAAAGCCACGCACCGGTCTTCACCTGGTTCGCACCGAACGTCGGGTCGGAGGTCATGAAGGCGAGCACCTTCTTGACGTTGCTGTCGTTCTTGGTCAGCGCCGCGGCCAGGTCGCCGCCGCCCAGCACCGGATGCTCACCGTTCACCGTCGGCGTGACGAACATGCCCACCTGGGTGTCGAGCTTGGCGAAGACGTCGTCGGGGAAGAAGCCCTTCTGGGTGATGAAGTTGCCCTGCTTGCCCAGGTAGCACTTCGGGGTCTTCTCGAACATCGGGTTGAGCGCCTGCGCGAAGGCGTTCGACGGCGCGTTCTTGATGCCGCCGAAAACGTTGCCCGGGGTCATCAGGAGCTGGTTGTAGATGTCGAAGGACTTGCGGATCTCGGGGCTGTCGAACTTGATCTCGCCCGCCACCCACTTGTCGTAGACGTCCTTGCCGGACGTCTGCAGCACGTAGTCCTCGATCCAGTCGGTGGCCGGCCAGCCGGTCGCCGAGCCCGACTCCATGCCGTAGCA
>CAZPCM010000252.1:0-1652 GCA_964585085.1 uncultured Propionibacteriaceae bacterium | reverse complement strand
CAGCCGGCGGTGATCATCGTGGGCTCGCAGGCGATCCTGGGCAGCTACCGCGAGGACCAGCTGCCGGTGCAGGCGACGATGTCGGTCGAGGTCGATGTGCTCCCGATCGCGGACAGCCCGGCCCGGACTGCGGAGATGGCTGACCTGATCGAAGGGGTTGCTGGGGAGTGGTCGCCGTTTGAGGAGCGGCACGGGTTCAGCATCGACGGTGTCGATCTGGGTACTGCGGTGCTGCCCCGGGGGTGGCGGGACCGTTTGGTGCGGGTCCAGAACGCCAACACCGCAGCCCCGTCGGGACAGCCGCAGTACATCGGCTGGTGCCTGGACGCCGAAGACCTGTGCGTGGCCAAGTTGTGCGCCTACCGGGAGAAGGACTTGAACTTCGTGCGCGCACTTCACGACGCGGGGCTGATCGACGCTGCGGTGATCGCGGCCCGCTTGCTCGACGTGGAGGCCCAGCACCAACAAGCCGCCTCGGCCGGCCTCCAGTGGCTGGCGTCCCTGCCCACCCCAGGTATCGGCAGCCCGCTCGCCGAGATCCCGCCAATCGCAGCTTCCGCTGACCGCGAGGGTCCGCCCGGCCCGCCGTGGGAGCGGGTCACGCCGAGGAGGATCGACGGCGCGGAACACCAGCGCAGGACTCCTCCCCAGGGCCGACCCCCGGCAGGGCCTCTCCTGGGCCGGTAACCGTCAAGGGTTGGCACCAGGCCCGGCCGGGCCGTCTGGCTGGTCGCTGAACCTCAGGTGCCGGAGGCCATGTAGGCGGCGAGGATGTAGTTGGGGTGCCGGTCCAGGTTCTTGCGGGCCCGGTCGTAGCGCATCGTGGTGCGCGGGTCGGCGTGCCGGGCGGCGATCTGCACATCACGGAGGTCCACCCCGGCGTCCAGCATCGTCGTGACGAACGCGTGCCGCAGCATATGGGGATGCATCCTCGGCAGCCTGACCCCGGCCTGGGCGGCGAGGTGCTTGAGTCGGCGGGTGGCGGCGTGCCGATCCATCCGAGTCCCCCGGACGGTGCGCAGGATCGGCCCGTCGGTGCGTCCGGCGACAGCACGTTCGACCGCCCGCTGCACCGCCGGCGGCAGCGGAGTCAGCACGACCTTGCCGCCCTTCCCACGCACCTTCAACACCCGATGCCCATGCTCCTCACCCAGATCACCGATGTCGGCCCCGCAGGCCTCGAAGATCCGCAACCCCAACAGGCCCAGCATGCACACCAGCGCGAAATCGTTGGTGTTCGCCGACGTGCGCGCTGTCGACAGCAGCGCCTCGAACTGCAAATGCGACAAGCCCAGGGTCGGGGACTCCGGCGGCACGTTCGGACGCCGCACATAGTCGGCTGGGGACTGCGGCAACACCTGGTCGATCACACAGGTGCGGTAGAAGCCGGCCACCACCGACACCCGCCGGCTGACCGTGGACGGCTGAAAGTGGCGGACCTCCTGCATCCACCGCACGTACAACTCGATCTGGACACGCTGCGCCGCCAACGGCTCCACCCCACGCTCACGACACCACACCAGATAGGCGCGCAGATCGGACTCGGTATGGACACGGGTCTGACCCCGATACCGGGCCAGATACGCAGCCACCGCCCTCACCAAAGGATCGGTCGCCTGGTCGATGAGAACCGGGAACAAAACAGGCTGAAT
>CAZPCM010000251.1:0-1671 GCA_964585085.1 uncultured Propionibacteriaceae bacterium | reverse complement strand
GCTGGGCATCATCTCCTCGGCCCCCGAGGTCGAAGAGCTGGCGGCCGACGACAACGGCGGCGTCTACTTCGTGCCGGCGTTCTCCGGCCTGTTCGCCCCGTACTGGCGCTCGGACGCCCGGGGCGCGATCGTCGGCATGACCCGGTTCGTCGACAAGCGCCACTTCGCCCGTGCGGCACTGGAGGCCACCGCCTACCAGACCCGTGAGGTACTGGACGCGATGGAGGCCGATTCCGGCGTCAAGCTGGCCGAGCTCAAGGTCGACGGCGGCATGACGATGAACGAGACCCTGATGCAGTTCCAGGCCGATCAGGTCGGCGTGCCGGTGATCCGTCCGGTGGTCGCCGAGACCACCGCGCTCGGCGCCGCCTACGCGGCCGGTATCGCGGTCGGCTTCTGGGACGGCGAGCAGGACGTCATCGACAACTGGGCCGAGGCCAAGCGCTGGGAGCCGAAGATGGACGAGGGCGAGCGCAACCGGCTGTACCGGCAGTGGAAGAAGGCCGTGACCCGGACCTTCGACTGGGTCGACGACGACCTCGCTTCCGAGTAGTTCCTTTCACACGGCCCGCCCCCGGAGTTTCCCGGTGGCGGGCCGTGTGCATTTCCGCCGGCTTTGTCGGCGTTGCCCGATTTCCGTCCTGACCAAAGGAGGATCAGATGGCCGGTTCGCTGACCGACGCCGAGTTCGTCGTCCGTTCGCTCACCCAGACCGTCATCGACAACGAGAGCTATTTCGGCGAGTTGGACGCGGTCGTCGGCGACGGTGACTTCGGCTATTCCCTCGCCCGCGGTTTCGAGGTGGTCGCCGAGAACTGGGACGACTACGACCGCACCGACGCGGGCGTGTTCCTGACCAAGATCGCGATGGCCATCTCGGGCCGGATGGGCGGCACGTCCGGGCCGATCTGGGGCACGGCCATGCTCCGGATGGGCTCATCGCTGAAAGGCAAGGAGGAGTTCACCGCCACCGACGTGGTGGCGGGACTGCGCGCCGCGGTGGCCGGAATTCAGGCGCGTGGCAAGGCCGAACTCGGCGACAAGACGCTGCTCGACGCACTGGTGCCGGCGATCGACACCCTCGAGCAACAGATCGCCGCGGGGGTCAGCTCCGCCGAGGCGGTCGCCATGATGGCTGCCGCCGCCCGCAAAGCCGCGGACGACACAGCCCAGCTGCAGGCGCGCCGCGGGCGCGCCAGTTACACCGGTGAACGCAGCATCGGTTCGGTGGATGCCGGCGCCATGGCCGTCGCCGTCATCCTCGAACGCCTGGCCGAGCAGTGGCCGACCCAATGAGAGGCATGGAGGAGAAACCATGAAGAAGTTCGTCAATGACCCCAAGCAGTTCGTGCCCGAGATGCTCAAGGGCATCGCCCTTGCCAACCCGGACACCATCACCTACGTGCCCGAGTACAACCTGATCATGCGCTCGGACGCGCCCAACAACAACAAGGTCAGCATCGTCCAGGGTTCCGGGTCGGGCCACGAGCCGGCGCACGTGATGGCAGTTGGCCCAGGCATGCTGGACGCCGCCTGTCCGGGCGACGTGTTCGCCGCGCCGCCGGCCGACTACGTCTTCGAGACGGCGAAGCGAGTGGCCTCCGACAAGGGCGTATTGCTGCTGGTGAACAACTACACCGGTGACCGGATGGCCTTCGAGATGGCGCAGGA
>CAZPCM010000250.1:0-1672 GCA_964585085.1 uncultured Propionibacteriaceae bacterium | reverse complement strand
CATGAGCGAGTGATACCAGACTGGTAGCATGGGGTCCATGGCCATGACCTTGCGACTGGAACCCGAGGACGAGAAGGCACTCGCCCTCCTCGCCGAAGCCGACGGCGTCAGCAAGCAGGAAGCCACCGTTCGCGCCATCCGCGAAGCCGCCGCCCGCCGCGTCCGCGAAGACAAGGTCCACCGGCTCTCTGCAGCCGCCCGCTCCCGGTACGCCGACCTGTTGGACCGGCTCGGCCAGTGATCGAGTACCTGTCTCTCGAGGACGTCCTGACCTTGGTCGACGACCTCGGCGTGGGCCCCATCCGAGACGTCGGCCTGCTCGACTCCGCGGTGCATCGACCCCGCGTCACGGTTTTCGGACGCGACGCCTACCCCGACGTGGACAGCAAGGCCGCCGTTCTGCTGGAATCCGTGGTCCGCCACCATGCCCTCGTCGACGGGGACAAGCGCCTGGGCTGGCTCGCCGTCGTCGTGTTCTACGGGCTCAACGACATCATCCTGAACGCGCCCGACGATGACGCCTACGACCTCGTCATCGCCATGGCCGGCGGCACCGTGACCTACGAGCAGGCAGCATCCCGCCTGGCCGAATGGCACTGACGGATCCGAACGATCCGCGCGACCGGCGGGACGAGATGATTCGGCTGCGGCACGAAGCGACCTCCTGGGAGTGCTTGCTTGCCGTTGTTGAGGAGACCGGTGAAGATGCACCAGTGACCCATCCCCAGGACGAGGACAACCTCACCCTCGGCCAGACCGTCGAGTGGAAGCCGTCGCGCCAGGACGCCGTCGCGCTCAATCTGGCGGGCCTGCTCGCTGCCGTCCTCGGGATGGCGGGCTACGGTGCGTTGGCCATCACCCGGCACCAGCCGGCCGAGTCGTTCGTGATCGCCGGCACCGACTTGCTGCTCGGCCTGCTCGGCATGGCAGCGACATTGGTCGGGCTGGTCGTTGTTCACGAGGGGATCCACGGCTTGGCGATGTGGCCGTTCGGTGCCCGACCGTCGTTCGGAGTCGGCATGGGCGGCGGCGGGTTCCTGCCTTACGTGTACACGACGGCTCCGGGTCACCTGTTCACGCGGACGGGGTATGTGGTGGTGGCGCTGGCCCCCAGCGTGATCCTGATCGCGCTCACGGCGGCGTTGGTCGGATGGACCCCCTCCGGGGGCTGGATGGTGGTGCCGGCAGCGTTCCACCTGGCGGGTTGCGTGGGCGACTGGTGGCTGGTCGGGCTCGCCGGACGCCAACCCGCAGGCAGCCGGTATGAGGACCTCCACGAGGGACTCCGCATCCATCTGCCCTGACAAACCAACGCTCGGCGTGCGGCAAATCCGGTCCCGACTTGGGCCACTTCGAGCACTTCGGCAGCCCAACACGGGATTGACTAGTGCATACGGTTGACGAAGTGTGCACTAACGCAGCGCACCAAGCCAGCGGTATACCGCGCCCGGTATTCGCCCTGTGCGCCCGGCTCAATATGCCCCTGATAAGGGCTACTCCCAATGTGCTTGGACGCGCTCTTGGCCCCGGGCCCCTTTCGACCCGACCACGGCCGTCCGGAGGAGGCTCGCGTGGTACTAATTGGCCCAACTCAGGTGACAAACCAACGCTCGGCGTGCGGCATTTAGGTTAGAAGTGCCCCTGCTGGTGGTCTCATCTTGCGGCTGAGACA
>CAZPCM010000249.1:0-1680 GCA_964585085.1 uncultured Propionibacteriaceae bacterium | reverse complement strand
CCTCGGGCTTTCATGACGGTGGGTCTGGCTCGGTGGTTTGAACAGCGAAAGTGCTTCCGGCTTGGGAGAATGTGATTGTCGAAGTCCCATTCAGCCGTCGCAAGGAAGCACTTTCAACGTGAAGCGTACCGCCGTGTATCCCCAACCCCGTCATGACGCCGGGGCCACCCGGGTCGTGGGCCACGCTGGCGGCATGCTCCTCACGAAGACAGCGCTGGTGACCGGTCTCACTCACGGGTTGTCGAAGGCGTTGGCGCGGTGGCGAAAGCCGTTCGCGACGCACGACCCGGGGAAGATCATGTCCGACCTGGCGATCACCCTCGCGTTGGGCGGGGACTGCCTCGCCGACGCCGCCCTGCTGCGATCCGAGCCGGCCGTGTATGGCCGGGTGGCTTCCGACTCGACCATCTCGCGGCTGATCGGCACCCTGGCCGCCGACGCCCCGAAGGCGTTGAAGGCGATCAACACGGCCCGCGTCGAAGCCCGCGCCAGGGCGTGGCGGTTGGCCGGCGGGCATGCCCCCAACCACGGTGCCAGCGTGAAGGACCCGCTCGTCATCGACGTGGATGCGACCCTCGTGACGGCACACTCGGACAAGGAGAACGCCAAGCCGACGTTCAAGAAGGGCTACGGATTCCACCCGTTGTGTGTGTTTGTCGACCACGGCCAAGACGGCACGGGGGAACCGTTGGCGATCCTGCTCCGGCCGGGCAACGCCGGCTCGAACAAGGCTGCTGACCACATCACCGTGCTCCGCGACGCGTTCAAGCAGGTGCCCGGCCTACCGGATCGGCGACCCGGCAAAACGGTGTTGGTCAGGGTTGATGGTGCCGGGTACAGCCACGACCTGCTCAACTGGCTCACCGGCCAGCGGGTGCAGTACTCCGTCGGGTTCACCCTGCCCAGCGACGCCGCTGACCTGATCGAGAAGATCCCCGACCGGGTGTGGGCCTCCGCCTACGACGCCGACCGCAAGTGTCGCGACGGGGCGTGGGTGGCCGAGCTCACCGGGTTCCTCGACCTCAAGGGCTGGCCTGCCGGGATGCGGGTCATCATCCGCAAGGAACGCCCGCATCCCGGCGCCCAGTTGACCATCACCGACGTCGATGGCCACCGCATCACCGCGTTCGCCACCAACACCACCCGCGGCCAACTCGCCGACCTCGAGCTACGCCACCGCCGACGGGCCCGATGCGAGGACCGCATCCGCCTGGCGAAGGACACCGGGCTGACGAACCTGCCCTTGTACTCGTTCGCGCAGAACCAGATCTGGTGCGCCATCGTCGCCCTCGCGTGTGAGCTGACCGCGTGGATGCAACTCCTCGCCCTCCACGACGAGCCCGCCCGCCGGTGGGAACCGAAACGGCTTCGCTACCGGCTGTTCACGATCCCCGCCGCCCTGGCCCGAGGCAGCCGACAGGAACACATCCACTACGCCGCCCACCACCCCTGGGTGACACTCCTCGTCGGCGCCTTGACCGCGTTGACCACGCTGGACAGCACCTGACCCGACAAGCCCTGACCCTACCCCGACAAGCTGAAACACCCACCGGGACCCTGGAATCCCCGCCCACCCGAGCCGCCTCCGGGAAACTGTCACACCCACCCGGCAGAATCACACCAAGACGGCGACCCTCAGGCCGCCACAACGACCCAACCCGGCCAGATGAAAGATCGAGG
>CAZPCM010000248.1:0-1700 GCA_964585085.1 uncultured Propionibacteriaceae bacterium | reverse complement strand
TGGGTTTGCCCCCGTAGCGTGGAGACATCGCCTTTGAGGAAGGTACGGCGATGGCAGAGACGCGGCGGAAGTTCGACGAGGACTTCAAGCGTGGTGCGGTGCAGCTGGTCTTCGAGACCGGCAAGCCGATCGCGCAGGTGGCCCGGGATCTGGGCATACATGAGGGCACGCTCGGAAACTGGTGCGCCACGGAGCGGCGCCGGCGCGATGGTGGTCAAGACGGGCTGAGCGAGAACGAGCGCGCGGAACTGGTCCGGTTGCGGAAGGAGATCGCAGAGCTGCGGATGCAGCGTGATGTCCTCAAGCGCTCGGTCGCCCTCTGGGTCAACGAGGCGATGGGCCGGTAGCGGTGGCCGCGTTCGTCGTCACCCAGAGGGAGCAGCACGGCATCCCGTTCGCGACCGCGTGCCGCGCGCTGGAGGTCAGCCAGCCGTGGTTCTACAAGTGGTGCCACGGCGACGCCTCGCCGCAGCATGCTCGGCGTGAGCGGTTGGCCGCCGAGATCGCCCGGTTGTTCGCCGCGCACCGCGGCACGTACGGGGCGCCGCGGATCAGGGCCGATCTGCAGGCGGCGGGGTGGCAGGTCAGCCGCAAGACCGTCGCCGCGATCATGCGCGAGCGCGGCCTGGTGTCGCGGCCGACACGGCGCCGGCGCGGCACCACCAGGCAGGGCAAGGGTCGTTGGCGGGCACCGGACCTGGTCGGGCGCCAGTTCGCGGCCACGGGGTTGAACGAGAAGTGGTATGGCGACGGCACCGAGATCGACACCGACGAGGGCAAGCTGCATTTGGACTCGGTGCTGGACATGGCCTCCCGGAGGGTGATCGGGTTCGCGATCGGTGAGCACCACGACGCGCCGCTGGCCTATGCCGCGCTCGTGATGGCCGTCGCGGTCCGCGGTGGGAAGGACGCCATCGCGGACGTGATCATGCACACCGACCAGGGCAGTGAATTCACCTCGACGACGTACCGGGACGCGTGCGCACGCCTGGGCATCAGGCAGTCCATGGGACGCGTCGGGTCGGCCCTGGACAACGCGGTGATCGAAAGCTGGCACTCCACATTGGAGTTCGAGCTCCGCGCACTGGAGCACTTCACCACCAAGGCCCAAGCCCGAGCGCGGACCGCGGCCTGGATCGACGAATACAACCGGGACCGGAGGCACTCGGCCTGCCACATGCGCAGCCCGATCGATCAGGAACTTCAGATGCGCAGTCAGGCCGGGAGGGCGGCATGATGCCCGACCTCGCCCGCCCGATCATGGCGCCGTCCTCACCGGCGTCAAGGCCAAGCCCTACGGGTGGCCTACGGCCAGCCCTGACCCCGGCTCCGGGCGGCGCAGACGGGCAGCTGTCACGGGCATGCAGAGCTGAAGGCCAAGATCAACAGAGCAATATCCGTTCAACCGATGTCTCCACGGTTTCGGGGCATTCCCGTGCCCCGGCGGCAGCGTTGCGGGCGCCGGCCGCAACCACCACCGCACCATCACCAGCACGACGGTCGGCGGCAACCCCGCCACCAGCAGCAACTACTGCTACGACCAGGCCGACCGGCTCCTCGCCACCCTCAGCACAGGCGCCGCCACCTACACCTACGACACCCGCGGCAACCAGACCGGCACCACCCCCACCGCCGGGGGTGCCACGTGGATGGTGTTCGACGCCACCAACCGGCACATCCGCACCGACACCCCCAACACC
>CAZPCM010000247.1:0-1764 GCA_964585085.1 uncultured Propionibacteriaceae bacterium | reverse complement strand
GAGGACAACCGGCACTCGATGAACACCCAGTCCTCGGCAGGCGGATCCTCCGGCACCGCCTCCGGCGGAAATGACGAACACAGCGGCACCTTCGGCGGCTCACCACCTCCGCCAGCTCCACCGCCGCCACCACCACCGCCGCCGTCCTCGACCCTGCATTCGTTGGTGACGCGGTCGCAGACAACGTCTGCGAGGGCCGGGATCTGGGGAGCCCAGGCCACCAGCATGGTGCCGAGGACAATCGTCCAGATTCTCGTTGCTACGGACATGGCTCCCCGAACCCTTCCTTCTCCCCGACAATCCGGAAGCCCGAAGACTGGTTGCGGACCTCGAACTCCCTTATGGATGCGGGGATCTCTGCGAGGACCTTGCCCTTGCGGTCCACCAAGGCTTGACCCTGCGGATCCCGGCACACGGTGACGTTGACCGACTCCCCGGCCCCGCTGCCGAAAGAGCCCGATGCCACGACCCAAGCGAGTCGGGGCGAACCGGTGTACCGCTCGCCATCGGCCTTGAGCTGCTTGAAGAGAGCGATGTTGCCGTCGAGCATGTCCTTCCCGAGCAAGGGCTCGAGTGCAGCCGTAGCCTCAGCAGGAGTGTGCAGCGACGGATCGGCCAGAAGCCGCTCCTTCGTAGCGAAGTAGTCCTCGACCACCTTGATCGCTGCCGCCTGGGTGGCGTTCCAGGTGGCGGTCGGAGTCGGCGTCGGAGTGGCCGACACGGACGGGGCCGCGGTGCTCGATGTCGTCGCGGTGGTAGGGGTCGGCGTGGTCTGCGGGGAGGCCGCTCCGGGCGTGCAACCGGCGAGCAGCACGACCGCGAGCACGCAGCCGCTCAAGTGGAGCCGGCGGGGTTCGGTCATGTGGGCACCCTTCTTCTCTCTAGCCCACTAAGCCGATGAAGAGGGGTCGATCCGGACAAACAGACAGAAGTTGCTACATCAGAAGTAGACCGGGAGCGCGATCGCGGCTTCAGTTGTAAGCCCGACACCAACGAGACGAGTCACCCGGGAAGGCCGATCAGCCCGAGGGGTGGGGCAGAATCAGCATAACTCCGGCCGTCAATGGCCCTGCGACAAGGGCAGAACAGTGCTGCCACGCGGACCAATCGAAGGTGCGTCCCTTGCCACTCTGGCGACTGTGAACTATGGTTGACACATGGTCGAGGTTGTGAGGTCCGCAACGTTCGATCAGTGGTTCCGCAAGCTCAGAGACCGTCGAGCCGCCGGACGTGTCATGGTCCGAATCAACCGACTGATCGCCGGCAACGCCGGGGACGTCAAGCCGGTCGGCGCGGGGATCTCGGAGCTGCGGATCGACTACGGCCCGGGCTACCGGGTCTACTTCTTGCGCGATGGAGAGCGGCTGATCCTCCTGCTCACCGGCGGGGACAAGTCCAGCCAGGACGCCGACATCCGCCAAGCGCACACCATCGCTCAGGCCTGGCACGACGAGAAGGGAGCCCAATCATGACCACGACCGAGACCTTCGCCCCCTTCGACCCGGCTGACTACCTGAACAGCTTCGAAGACGCAACCGCCTACCTGGAAGCCGTCATCGAAGACGGCGACGACGACCCCGCAGTCATCACCCAGGCACTGGGAGCCATCGCCCGCTCCCGCAACCTCAGCGAGATCGCCCGACAAGCCGGCATCAGCCGTGAAGGCCTCTACAAGGCGCTGTCGGCCGGCGGCAACCCCACCTTCGCGACGGTCGTGAAAGTAGCCCGAGCGCTGGGACTGCGCGTCCACTTCCAATCGGTCGC
>CAZPCM010000246.1:0-1797 GCA_964585085.1 uncultured Propionibacteriaceae bacterium | reverse complement strand
GTGGAGGTCATCCCGGCCCTGCCGATGATGCCGCTGGACATCCCGAACCCCGCCCCGGTCATGCCCCCCGGCTTCGACCCGATCTTGAAGGTCCTCGCCTGGGTGAAGTGGATCGCGCTGATCGCGCTGGTGATGATCCTGATCGCGGTGGCGGTGGGGATGAACTCTGACCGACACGGCAGCAACTACATGGAGAAGTTCGGCAAGGTCGCGATCGCCGCGATCGTGGTCACCGCCGCGTCCAGCCTGATCGGCTTCCTCAGCGGCGCGTAGATCGTCGCGCCGTCGATCCCACCCAACCCCCTTCTGACTGCGAGAGGCGTAGCCATGTCTGACACTGATTCCACCACCCCCCGTTCGCCGTGGACGCGCACGGGATTCATCCTGTCCGCGGCCTTCCTGGGGCTTGTGCTGATCGCCGCGATCACGCTGCTGATCAAGCCGGCGGCCTCAGCTCCGGCCGCTGCGCCAGTCGCATCGCAGACTGTTCCGGCAAGTAGTCCGAGTCCGGCCGCTACGGTGGCCGGCTCGGGCTGCCCGTCGCTTGCGAGTGAGTCACTGCAGCGCGGATCCGCGCTCAATGACGCGCCGGCAGGGACGGACTGGGAAGTGACGAAGTACGCGTCACTGCCGAGCATCGCAGGCCAGGGGCCTGCTGTGGTCGACCCGGACGGCTACCGCCACTGCTACAGCCATTCGCTGACCGGCGCTGCTCTGGCGGCGGCCAACTTCTACGGGCAGGTCATGGACCCGAAGGTATGGGAGACGGCGGTGCGTAAGGGCACCGTCATTCGACCGGAGACCGAGGACCAGATCGACCAGATGAAGTCGCACGGCGGCCCGACTGTTTCAGACCAGCCCATCACCGTTGTTGGCCTCACTGAGGTGCGTGCCACGTCGGACAAGACCGCAGAGGTCGGGCTCGTCGTCGTCTACAACGGGGTGTCCATGGGCGCCACGTTGCAGATGGAGTGGTCCGGGACGGACTGGCTGGCCGCCAGCGCCCCGAGCATGTCGCAGATGACGGATGACTACATGGTCTGGGGCAACTGAGATGGCGGACTGTGCGTGGTGGGACGCGGGCTGCTGGGCAAAGAACCAGGCGAACCAGTTCCTCGGCGATGCAGCCGCGCAGGCCCTGAAGACAGTCGCTGACGGTGTGTCGGGTGCCGTAGGGAAGGCCTTTGGTGCCCTGGGCAGCCTCTGGGTGCTGACGCCCACACCTCAGCTGGATGGCAGCAGCTCTCAAGGTGGAGGCAACGGACTACCACCGGAGGTTGTGAGGGTTCTGGGATACGTCCAGTGGATCGGGATCCTGCTCGCGATCCTCGCTCTGATCGCCCTAGCTGTTGCGTTCGCGTGGCGGGCGCGATCCGATCAGGCCGAGGAGATGTTCCCGAAGCTGGCCCGGGTCATTGTGGGCGTCCTGATCATCGGTTCTGCCGGCGCCCTTACCGGCGCGATCCTCTCCGGGGCTTCAGAGAAGGCGTCTTCGACCGTGTCGTTTCTGCGCGGCGAGCTGGTGTCCTGGGCGATGTGGGCGGCAGTGCTGTCAACGATCATCGCCGGCATTCGCTTGATCATGGCGAACGCGCAGGCCGCCCAGAACTGGTTCAAGGGGATAGTGACACTCCTGCTCGTGTCCACCGCATCGGCCGCAACCGCTCAGGCGATCGTGTCCGCGATGGACTCTCTTGCGGTCGGGATCATCGACCGGTCGCTGACCTGCTCAGCGAGCGACCAGAGCTGCTTCGGAACCGCCCTGTCGAACATCATGGGCACCGCGGCCGCGACCGG
>CAZPCM010000245.1:0-1815 GCA_964585085.1 uncultured Propionibacteriaceae bacterium | reverse complement strand
CGTCAGGCTCAGGGATCGCGTCAGGCTCAGGGATCGCGTGCGGAAGGAGGAGTCCGATGAGCGGCCACGAGTTCCAGTCCTACTTCCCGGAGTCGGGTTCGGTGGACATGACCGACACCTCCACCAACATCGACGACACCACGATGTCCGAGCTGCGCGAGTTGGCCTCGCGCTATCCGCAGCCGCGGTCGGCCCTGCTGCCGATGCTCCATCTGGTTCAGAGCGTGGACGGCCGGGTCTCCCCGGCCGGCGTGCGCGCCTGTGCGGACGTGCTCGGAATCACGACAGCGCAGGTCTCCGGGGTGGCGACGTTCTACACCATGTACCGGCGGCGTCCGGGCGGGAAGCATCACGTCGGCGTCTGCACCACGGCCCTGTGCGCGGTGATGGGCGGGGACCACCTGCTCGAGGCGGTCGAGGCCAAGCTCGGGATCGGGCCGGACGAAGTCACCGCCGACGGCACGTTCTCGCTGGAGCGCCTGGAGTGCAACGCCGCGTGCGACTTCGCCCCGGTGATGATGGTCAACTGGGAATTCATGGACAACATGACCCCCGCCAAGGCCGGGCAACTGCTCGACGACCTGGCCGCCGGGCGCGAGGTCCGGGCCACGCGCGGCGCGACGATCACGTCCTGGCGCGAGGCCGAACGCGTCCTGGCCGGCTTCAACGACGGCCGCGCCGACGAGGGGCCCAGCGCCGGGGAAGCTTCGCTGCTGGGCAAGTCGATCGCCGACGCCCAGGGCTGGGCCGCCCCGGCGGGAGAGGAGAAGGCACAGTGACCGACCTGCTCACCCCCGTCCTGAGCGCGAACTGGGGCGCCGACAAGTCCTGGACGATCGACGCCTACACCGCCGCCGGCGGCTACGCCTCGGTGAAGAAGGCCCTGGGCATGACCCCGGCCGAGGTGATGGGGGTCGTCAAGGACTCCGGTCTCCGAGGACGCGGTGGCGCGGGCTTCCCGACCGGGATGAAGTGGAGCTTCGTCCCCCAGAGCAACCCCAACCCCAAGTACCTGGTCGTCAACGCCGACGAGTCCGAGCCGGGGACGTGCAAGGACATGCCGCTGCTGATGGCGAGCCCGCACACCCTGGTGGAGGGGATGATCGTCTCCTCCTACGCGATCAACTGCCACACCGCGTTCGTCTACATCCGCGGTGAGGTGCTGCACGTGATCCGCCGGATGCAGGCCGCGGTGGCCGAGGCCTACGAGGCCGGCTATCTGGGCGGGAACATCCTGGGCAGCGGCTACGACCTCGACATCATCGTCCACGCTGGTGCCGGCGCGTACATCTGCGGCGAGGAAACCGCCCTGCTCGACTCGTTGGAGGGACGCCGTGGCCAGCCCCGGCTGCGTCCGCCGTTCCCCGCGGTGGCCGGCCTGTACGCCTCGCCCACCGTGATCAACAACGTCGAGTCGATCTCCTCGGTGCCGGCGATCATCAACAACGGCGCCAGCTGGTTCTCCTCGATGGGCACCGAGAAGTCCAAGGGGATGACCATCTACTCGCTGTCGGGCCACGTCAAGCGGCCCGGCCAGTTCGAGGCCCCGCTGGGGATCACCCTGCGCCGGCTGCTCGAACTGAGCGGCGGCATCCGGGCCGGGCACCAGCTGAAGTTCTGGACGCCGGGCGGCTCCTCCACCCCGATCCTCACCGCGGAGCACCTGGACGTCCCGCTGGACTACGAGGGCATGGGCGGCGTCGGGTCGATGCTGGGCACCAAGGCCCTCCAGGTGTTCGACGAGACCACCTCCGTGGTGCGCACGACGCTGCGCTGGGTGGAGTTCTACAAGCACGAGTCCTGCGGCAAGTGCAC
>CAZPCM010000244.1:0-1848 GCA_964585085.1 uncultured Propionibacteriaceae bacterium | reverse complement strand
TGCCAGAAGCCGATCAGGAGGTAGGACGCCAGGCCCACCCCCTCCCAGCCGACGAACAGCACCAGGTAGTTGTCAGCCAGAACCAGGATGAGCATGGCCGCGACGAACAGGTTGAGGTACGCGAAGAACCGGCGGCGCCGCTCGTCGTGGGCCATGTAGCCCACCGAGTAGATGTGGATCAGGCTGCCCACTCCGGTGATCAGCAGCGCGAACAGGATCGACAGCTGGTCCACCAGCAGTCCGATCCCGATGTGCCAGGGACCGACGACGATCCAGTCGTACAACGGGTTCGCCACCGCGCGGGCCTCGGGGTCGGCGAGCAGCTGCGAGCTGAACAGGCACACGGCGACGCTGAACGAGAACAGCACCGCGCCGACCGCCAGCCAGTGCCCGCGCCGGTCGAAGGCCTTGCCGGTGAGCAGCAGCAGAGCGGCGCTCACCGCGGGGACCGCGATCATCGTCCAGGCGTAACTGAACATGCCGGTGGCCGCGACCGGTTCCAGAGCATCCATGGGAATCATCGGTGCCGTCCCCTCACAGCTTCAGCAGGTTGGCCGCGTCGACCGAGGTCGAACGTCGGGTCCGGAAGATGGTCACGATGATGGAAAGGCCCACGACGACTTCCGCGGCGGCCACCACCATCACGAAGAAGGTCGCCACCTGGCCGTCCAAGCCTCCGTGAGCCATGGCGAAGGCCACCATGGCCAGGTTCGCCGCGTTCAGCATCAGCTCCACCGACATGAACGCCACCAGCGCGTTGCGCCGGACCATCACGCCGACCGAGCCGACCGCGAACAGCATGGCGGCGAGGTACAGGTAGTACTCGGGGCTCATTCCGATTCCTCCTCGTCCCGGACTCCCTCGATCGCGAGGAAGGTAGCGGCAGTGACCTGGGACAGCGCCGGCGCGTCCACGATGGCCCCGCGTCCGGCGAGGACGTCGGAGACCGAGGCCTCGCTGATCGAACCGTCCGGCAACAGCCCCGGGGTCGCGATCGAGTTGTGGCGGGCCAGGACGCCGGAGTTCGGCAGCGGCCCAGGGTGGGCACCGGACTCGGCATAGGCCTTCATGCGCCGTTCGGCCAGTTCCTTCTGGCGCGGCCTGGGGGTGATCCGGGAGTGGTAGGCCAGGATCATCGCGCCGACGGCGGCCGTGATGAGCAGCGCGGAGGTCAACTCGAACACGAAGACGTAGCGTCCGAAGATCAGCGCGGCCAGCGACTCGACGTTCCCGCCGTAGGCGGCGTTCGCCTGCTCCAGACCGACCGGCGGAGCGGTGACCGCGCCGCCGATCCCGAACACGATCAGGCCGAGCATCCCGGCGGCGGCCAGGACGGCCATCGCCCGCTGCCCCTTCAGGGTCTCCACCAGCGAGTCCGGGGTGTCGATGCCGACCAGCATCAGCACGAAGAGGAACAGCATCATGATCGCGCCGGTGTAGACGATGATCTGGACGGCGAACAGGAACGGTGCGTCCAACGAGGCGTACAGCGCGGCCAGATTGACCATAACAAAGGCCATGCTCAACGCCGAGTAGGCCGCCTTGCGGAACAAGACCAGACCCAGCGCGCCGAGCACCATCAGGGGAGCGCAGATCCAGAAGGCCACCTCGGCCCCGGTCAGCAGTGGGATCATCGGGTTCCTCCAGCGGAGTTGTCGACCACCGGCGTCCGGTTGTCCGGGCGTCCTGTCGCGGGCAGTCCCAGGAAGTACGCCTGCTCGTCAGGACCCAGGCGGCGAGGGTGCGGTGGCTCCTCCATGCCCGGCAGGAGCGGCGCCAGCAGCCGCTCCTTCTCGTAGATCATCTTCTCCCTGCTCACGTCGGCGAGCTTGAAGTCGTTGGTCATCG
>CAZPCM010000243.1:0-1884 GCA_964585085.1 uncultured Propionibacteriaceae bacterium | reverse complement strand
TGAAGGCCTGGTGTGCCTCGTCGACGATCAGAGCGATCCGCTCCGAGAAGCCCATGCCGAGGACGAGTGCCTCGTCCTGGGCCTCGAAGGCGTCGAGTAGTGGCGTGGCGCCCATCTCGCGGAGCTTGCGTTTGGTTTCGATGTCGAGGCTGGTCACTTGGCACCACCGTTGGCGTAGTAGTCGGCGCCGCGGACGTAGCCGCCCTCGTCGGCCGGCTCGGGGCGTGGTGTCCCGAGCGTGGCGAGCTGGTCTTGTCCGGTGTCGAGGATCGGTTTCAGATGCGCGTAGCGAGGAGACCTCACCCGGCCTGCCAGGGCGAGGCGGGAGGCGGCTTCGACACGGTCGGCCGAGTAGCGGCGTGACAGCCGTAACACCGCCAGCGCGGGGTCGAGGCCCTGCTCATCGATGGGGACCGACTCGAAGATCCGGTTGACCACCGTGACCGCCGCGGGCCCGATCCTGCCTGCCCATTCCCGGACCCGGTCAGCGTCCCAGGGCTGATACCTGTCACCGGCGGGGAGGTCGGCGTCGTTGGTGCGCCAGTTCCCTGCCGAGCCTTCGGGCAGCAGCAGGTGACTCGTCAGGCGTTCAGGGCCGCGGTAGGCCTCCAGGACCCGGTCGGTGATCCGCAGGTCGACCTTGCCTCCGATGTGGACGAACGGCACCGAGTAGTGGTTCCTGGCCCAGACCACATGCCCGTCGCGTGCAACGGTGCGGCCATAGACCCAGCGGCTGATCTCGTAGGCGACCCGCGGCAACGGCTTCAGCAACGGCTGCTCCTCCGCGACGAACACACTCATCCGCGAGCCGGGGCGCTTCTGGAACGGCTCAGTGTTGTAAGCCTCGATCCGGTCACCGATCGCGGCCGCGAGCTCAGGCAGCGACGTGAACGTCGTCTTCCGCAGCGCGGCGATCACCCAGGTCGCGACATGCGCCACCGTGTTCTCGACGCTGGCCTTGTCCTTCGGGTGGCGGACCCTGCCGGGCAGCACCGCCGCCGAGTAGTGCGCCGCCATCTCCCGGTAGGCGTCGTTGAGCACGACCTCACCTTCCCGGGGATGCTTGACCACCCCGGTCTTCAAGTTGTCCGGCACGATCCTGGGCACCGACCCCCCGAACGCTTCGAACATCGCCACGTGCGCCCGCAGCCACGTGTCCTGCTTCATATCCAGCGTCGGCCAGACGAACGCGTACCTGCTGAACGGCAGACATGCCACGAACAAGTACACCTTCGAGATCTCACCGGTGGCCGGGTCGATCAGCTCCATCGTCGGACCCGACCAGTCGACCTCGACACTCTGCCCAGCCTTGTGACCCACCCGAGACGCGGCGCCAGTGACCAGCACGTGACGCTGGTAGGTCTTGCAGAACCGGTCATAGCCCATCGCCGGCGTCCTGTTCGCGGTGCACGAATCCGTGTACTCGCCATGCAGCAACTTCAGCGTCACCCCAGCCCTGGCCATCTCGCGATGGACCAGGTCCCAATCCGGCTGGGTGAACACACTCTCATGCTCCCCACGGCCCGGGAACAACCGCGAGTACACCTCACCCTCGCTCTGCCCCGCGACGTCGGCCCACGCCACCCCGGCAGCATCAGCGGCATCCAGCACCGCCGTGACGCTCTTGCGTGACATCTGCTGCGAAGCAGCGATCGCCCGCCCGGACAGGCCCTCGGCGCGCAACTGCAACACCAGCTTCGCTCTGATCTTTCGTACCATCGAGATACTCCTTCCGCCATGCGCCCTATACGCACGGCGGAAGGAGCCTACGAACCCCAGGTGGCCCCCAAGCACGCCACCCCCGGCCCCCGCACCAACGAACCAGACATCCCCCCACCGGCCCCCAGCCACACGATCGCTGGACCCCAGTGACGCTGATATTCA
>CAZPCM010000242.1:0-1913 GCA_964585085.1 uncultured Propionibacteriaceae bacterium | reverse complement strand
AGACGCGACAGCCTCCAGAATCGCCTGCTGATAGGGATAAGGCCGAAGCTCAAGCCCCGACAGCGTGATCGCAGCGGCTCCGCCTGCGCCTCCCCGCGCCACCCGGAGTGCGTCGTCGAGCCGGTCCCGATCGCGCTCAGGGTCGTAAGCTCCGAATCCCTCGGAGTTCCAGTACGTATCAAAGGTCGCCAAGAACTTGTCCAGCAAGGTGGGTGACGCAACCCGCGAGAGCCTGACATTCCACTCAATGCCGTCGAGCAAGGCGGCCCGGGACAAGTTGGACGAACCCACATATGCGGTGTCGAAGCCGGTCTGCCGACGGAACAACCAAGCCTTCGCATGCAGCCGAGCCCGGCGCGCGTCGTACTGGACGCGAACCTGAGCCCCAAGATCACGAACAAGCCGGTCAAGGGCCGCGCGTTCGGTACCACCGAGGTAGGTGGTCGTGACGATCCGAAAGCGAACTCCCCGCTCCCGCGCCTGGCGAAGTTCCGATTCCAGGACTCGGATGCCCGGCCACATCACGAAAGCACACAGCAGGTCGACCTCGTCGCAGGTCGCCAACTCCGCTCGCAGTTCGGACCCGATACTGGGCTCGCCAGGGGCATTGGTCAGCAACGCGGCATCCGACAATGGAGTCGACGGACGACGCGCCACATTGATGACGCTGCGCCCAGGCGCCGCGGGCGAACTGAGACTCAGAAGCTGCCGGATTCCCCCAATGGGGGCCTCCTCACCTTGATCCAGGATCCGGAGAATCTCGTTGACGAGCTCGACCCGCCGTTCAGCCGAGCGGTGAGCCAAGCCCCGCAGAGCGGCCTCAGCGAGGTGATTCACCAAAACGTGCGGCTGGTCGGCGTCGTCGACATCGGCGATGGTCCGCAGCAATTCGGGTCTGCGATCGAGCCGGGCAACGAGCTGGTTACTGACGACCGACTCGTACAGCCCCTCGTGAAGGTCACCACCGCTAGCCACAAGAGCGAGCATGTCAGCCGCCGCCGACATGCGCTCCGCCGACGCGGCGATGACATCGAGAAACGTGCTTCTCAGCAATCCAGGTACCAGGGGTGGGACGAGGACCCTGGTCACCCGGATACATGGACAGCCCTGGTTCTTGGCGCGGCCTCACTAGCTGGCTATCACGGACGGCCTGACACAGGCCGCCTGGAGGCCCCGCCGTTCTCTTGACAACATTTTCTGTCAATGGCACGGTAGCTTCATGCAGGACGTCGAAGTCATCGAGAGCGCAGAGGCCGCAGCCGTCGCGCTGGACCCGGTGCGGGCCCGACTGCTCGGCGAGTTGGCAGTGCCCGCCTCCGCGGCCGGGCTTGCCGCCCGGGTCGGAATCACGCGACAGAAGGTCAACTACCACCTGAACGCGCTCGAGGCGCATGGCCTGGTGAAACTGGCCGAGGAGCGCCAGCACGGGGGTATCACCGAGCGGGTGCTGCAGGCATCGGCACTCTCGTATGTAGTGTCGCCGGCGGCCGTCAGCGCGTCCGCTGCCGATCCGGACGCCAACTCCGACCACTTGTCCGCGGGTTACCTCGTCGCGCTGGCCGGCCGGCTGGTACGCGAGGTCGGCACACTGACCCGCCGGGCCGGAGCAGCCGGCAAGCGCCTGCCGACGCTGACCGTCGACACCAAGATCGGCTTCCGGTCGGCAGCCGACCGGGCCGCCTTCGCCGACGACCTGACCGCAGCGGTGCTCGCACTGGCCGCTCGCTACCACCACGACGACGGGCGCCCGCACCGGCTCGTCGTCGCCGCCCACCCACTTCCCGAGGAGAGCGCATGAACACGACACCCACCGTCCCCTACCGCCTCGAGTTCAGCGTCGAGGTTCCCGGCACACCCGAGCAGGTCTGGCAGGCCATCGCCACAGCCAAGGGAATCAGCGCCTGGTTCCTCCC
>CAZPCM010000241.1:0-1943 GCA_964585085.1 uncultured Propionibacteriaceae bacterium | reverse complement strand
TGTCGGCGACGGTCGAAAACTGAACAGTTTCGACGGTGAAAAGTGAACACTCGACGACGATCGGAGAGTGATCACCTTGGAGGACTGGGCACTGATCAGGAGGCTGGCTGCGGAGGGTGAGCCGCATGCGGCGATCGCTCGGCGGTTGGGGATCTCGCGGACAACTGTGGTGAAGGCGGTCGCCTCTGACGCGCCGCCGAGGTATGTGCGCAGGTCAGCAGCGACGTCGTTCGTGGCGTTCGAGCCGCGGGTGCGGGCGTTGCTGGAGGACTTCCCGGACCTGCCGGCGACGGTGATCGCGGAGCGGGTCGGCTGGACCGGATCGATGACCTGGTTCCGGGAGAACGTGACCCGGCTGCGGCCCGAGCATCGCCGGGTCGATCCGGCCGACCGGCTGACCTGGGAGGCCGGCGACGCGGCTCAGTGCGATCTGTGGTTCCCGCCGAAGAAGATCCCGCTGGAGAACGGCATGAGCACCCTGTTGCCGGTGCTGGTGATGACCGCGGCCTACTCGAGGTTCGTGCTGGCCCGGATGATCCCGACCAAGACGACCGAGGACCTGCTGCTCGGCACCTGGCAGCTGCTCCAGCAACTCGGCGGGGTTCCTCGCCGGTTGATCTGGGACAACGAGCGGGGCATCGGCCGCGGCCCGCACCGGGCCGAGGGCGTGCCCGCGTTCATGGGCACCCTGGCCACGAAGCTGGTGTTGCTGCGGCCGCGTGACCCTGAGTCGAAGGGGATCGTGGAACGCCGTAACGGCTGGTTCGAGAAGTCGTTCATGCCGGGCCGTTCCTTCGCTTCGCCAGCGGACTTCAACGACCAGCTCGACGACTGGCTGACCGGTGCGAACCAGCACGTGGTGCGCACCACCAAGGCGCGGCCAACTGATCGGCTCGACGCGGACCGGGCCGCGATGCTCGCGCTGCCACCGGTGCCTCCGCTGGTCGGGTGGCGTAAGCAGGTGCGGCTGGGCCGGGACTACTACGTCAGCATTGCCCGCAACGATTACTCCGTCGACCCGACCTGGATCGGCCGGATGGTCGACGCCCACGCCGACCTCGAGAAGGTCCAGGTTCGCCTGGACGGCCGGCTGGTCGCCGAGCATCCCCGGGTGTGGGCACGCGGCCTGACGATCACCGACACCGCCCATGTCGCCACCGCTGCCCGGCTGCGGCAAGAGTTCCAACAGCCCAGGACCCGGGCCGGCGCCGACGGCCTGGTGAGGGACCTGGCCGACTACGATCGCGCGTTCGGCCTCGAGGGTCGGGAGGTGTCCTGATGGCCACCACGAAGAGCACCGAGACCACCAAACAACTCACCTACCTGTCCGGTGCGCTCAAAGCACCCCGGATCCTCGACGTTGCCGGCCGACTCGCCGACCAAGCCCGCGATGCCGGCTGGACCTTCGAGGACTACCTGGCCGCCGTTCTCGAACGCGAGGTTTCGGCCCGCAACGCCTCCGGGGCCGAGATGCGGATCCGCTCGGCCGGGTTCGGAGCCCGAAAAACCCTCGAAGACTTCGACTTCGACGCCCAACCAGCCATCCGCAACCAAGTCGCCTCCCTGGCCTCCGGCGGCTTCCTCACCGAAGCCCGCAACGTCGTCCTCCTCGGCCCTCCCGGCACCGGCAAGACCCACCTCGCAATCGCGCTCGGCGTGCAAGCCTGCCGCCACGGACACCGGGTCCTGTTCGCCACCGCCACCGACTGGGTCACCCGTCTCTCCGACGCCCACCGCGCCGGGAAGCTCGCAGCCGAACTGGCCAAGCTGCGCCGCTACGGGCTGATCATCATCGACGAGGTCGGCTACCTGCCCTTCGAGCAAGACGCAGCCAACCTCTTCTTCCAGCTCGTGTCGTCCCGCTACGAGCACGCCAGCTTGGTGCTCACCAGCAACCTGCCGTTCTCCGGCTGGGGCGGCGTGTTCGGAGACCAGGTCGTCGC
>CAZPCM010000240.1:0-1971 GCA_964585085.1 uncultured Propionibacteriaceae bacterium | reverse complement strand
TGCGTCAGTCCAGAAGCAGAACAGCCGCGAATTACCGGGGCCCTAGACGTGTTGGCGCGGCCCGTAACAAGGCGGTGGGGCGCCAGGGTCGTCCCTGGCGCCCCACCGTCATGATTGTCACCTCAGTGCGGGCGACGTGGGATCAGCTGAGCTTCCACTCCCAGAAGTTCCAGAAGAACGTCGGAGAGAGCGGAATGGAACTGAGGTTCTGCAGCCGGTTGCTCACCGCGGTCGGCTCGGGGAACTGGAAGATGGTGATGCCGAACTGGTCGGCCACCAACTGCTTCTCGATGTCGAGCACGATCGCCTGCTGCTTCGTCACGTCGAACTCCGACTGCAGCTGATCGAGCAGGCCGTCCACCTTCTTCGAGCTGTAGCCGTAGAAGTTGTTCTGCCCCCCGGTGCGGAAGTTCGCGTCCATCTCGGTCACGCCGGTGGACGTGGACTGCCAGCCGAACAGCGCGGCGTCGTACTTGCTGGTGTCGGACAGCATCGGGCCCCAGGTGATGTTGCCCTTGTCCTGGACGGTGAAGCCGGCCTTCTCGGCGGACTCCTTGATCAGCTGGAACTCCTGCTGCCGCCGGGTGTTGTTGCTGGCGTACAGGAAGCGCACCGTCGGCTTCGCGCCGACCTCGTTCAGCAGCGCCTTGGCCTTGTCGACGTCGGGGCCACCGCCGAAGGTGGACTGCATGCCGCTGTTCTTGGCGATCTCGTCGTAGCCGGGAGCGCCGGGCACCGTGGTGAAGGAGTTGCGGATGGCGGCGTCGGGGTTCAGCGGCTTGATCAGGTTGTCGATGATCAACTGCCGGGGAACCGTGTAGAGGAACGCCTCGCGGACCTTCGCGGCCTTCGTGGCGTCGCCGCCGTAGCTGGCCGGGTCGAACGGACCCTTGTTGTTCTGGGCCATGTCGACGTGCTCATAGGTGCCACCGACACCGTTCAACACCGAGACGTTCTGCAGCGCCTGCATCTGCTTGAGGATGTCGGCCGTCGCCTGGGGCTGGGTGGCGAGCACCTCGCCGTTCTGCAGCGCGGACACCGATGCCTGTGCGTCAGGAATGATCTTCACGGTGACGGTGTCGATGCTCGGCACGTGCGAACCCTTGTAGTTCGGGTTGCGGCTCAGCGTGACGTACTGCTCGTTCTTCAGATCGGTGATCGTGTACGGACCGTTGCCGACGACCAGTTCCTTGTCGGCCGGCATGTCCTTGAAGTTGAAGTCGAGGTTCCAGACGTTCGAGATCTTGGCCAGCTTCGCGTTGTCCTTGTTCTTGAACGCGTCGGAGACGGCCTGGGCCGCCTGCGTGGGATCGTCGATGCCGAGTGCGCGCTTGCCGACGACGTGCGCCGGAACGGTGGTGTTCAGCAGCGCCTTGTCCCAGTCCACGAACGGCTTCGAGTACTCATAGGTGATGGCCTTCCCCTCGATGGTGGGGAACTTCTTGATCAGCGCGAGGCTCGGAACGCTGGCGTTGAAGAACACCTTCGAGCCGGTGTTCTTGCCCACCGCGCCGGTATCGCTGTCCACCTTCGACTGGTAGGTGTTGAACAGGCCGCTCTGCGCACCCCAGAACAGCACCAGGTCGGCCGGGGTGACCGGCACGCCATCGGACCACATCGCGGTGTCGGCGAGGGTCTGCTTGACCGTCAGCGGCTTTTCCGAGGTCTTCTCGTAGGTACCGAGACTCGTGTTCGGAACGAGGTTCAGATCCTTGTCGTAGTAATTGAACGCATCGTTGGTCATGTAGACGATGTTCGTGTTGGCCGTCGCATTACCGAACGTGGTCAGGTTGTTGTACGAGTAGAACGCCTGGTTCCACGCGACATTCGCCACGGATCCCGAGGCCAAACCTCCGGTCGTCGCCTGCGGCGTGGGGGTGCAAGCGGCCAACGCGAGCGCACTCGCGATCACGCCTGCGGCGCCGGCGACCCATTTCTTGGTACCCAATGTTCCTCCAGGTCTAGTTCGGC
>CAZPCM010000239.1:0-2018 GCA_964585085.1 uncultured Propionibacteriaceae bacterium | reverse complement strand
ACGTAGTTGAACGTGTACTGCGAGGCGTCCAGGCCGTGGGCGGCGGTCACCATGACTATCTGGACAGGTCTGCTGTCAAGGGTTCGGTTCACTCTCTATCTCCTGTTCGCGGGGTTGGGTGGGGTCGGCTGGTGGTTGCTCGCCGAGGTCGTTGAGGAGTTGGCAGATGCGGCGGGCGACGGCTTGGTGGCGTTCGATCTCGCGGGGCCAGCCCTGTTCGCGTGCCTGGTTGGCGAGGCCGAGTTCTGTCAGGTAGCGGTCGCGTAGTCGGGGCACGTACTTGGGGGTTGTGATGAATTTCGCGCAGGTCAGGTAGAGGTCGCATTCGCAGGGTCCTTCGGCGGGCAGGCGGAGGCAGTGGCCGAGTTCGAGTTCGGTTTGGAGGAAGTTGGCCTTGATCCAGTCGACGTTCTCCTTCGACAGTTCGCGGTTGCGGACCGCGCTTGCGGACGGTCCGGCGATGGTGGCATCGGGGCCGAGGACGGCGCGGTAGTCGTCGAGGACGGCGGGGTCGGAGACGTGGGCGTAGACCAGTGCCATTTGGACGCTCTTGTGGCCCAGGATGCTCATGATGGTTTGGAGTCGTGCGCCGCGTTCGGCGAGTTGGGTGCCGACGGTGTGCCGGAACCGGTGGGCGCTGATGGTGGGTTTGCCTGCGGCATCGACCAAGCCGGCTTCGCGGCAGGTGGTCAGGAGCGGGTCGTCGAAGAGGTAGTTGAACGACAGGACCCGGCCCTGGCGGACGAACAGGCGTCGAGCGGCGCGGTCGTTGTGGTTGCCGGGAAGGGGCCGGTCGATCTGTTCGTGCCTGAGTTGTTGGAGGGTCCGGATTGCTTGGGCGGTCTCCTCGGTGATCGGCACGGTTCGTTCGGTGTAGTTCTTGCTGGCGGGGAGGCGGAGCCGTGGGGTGCCGTCGGGGTAGGCGTCGAGGGCGTCGAGTTCGATCATGCGGATCTCGCTGCGGCGGGCTCCGCTCCAGCGTGCGATGAGTAGGGCGGTCCGCTGGTAGGGGCAGTCGAGGTTGCGGATGGGGTCGGTGAGTTTGGCCAGGTCGGCGTCGGGGATGAACCGGGGGACGGGGTGGACGAGTTTGGGCAGGTCGCCGTTGATGAGCAGCGGATGGCCGGGCATCTCGGGCCATTCCCACAGGTAGCCGTCACGGAAGAAGCCGAGGACGGCCTGGCTGCGTGCCCGCCTGGTTGCCGGTGCCAGCGGGTGGCCGGTGCGGCGGTGGGTGAGGGTGGTCATCCAGGTGCCGAACTCGAGGCAGTCGTCGCGGGTGACCTCGGCGAAGGAGGTGACCTCAGGACGGATGGTCAGCAGCCAAGTGCAGAACTTGCGCAGCCCTTCCTCGATGTTGCTCATCGTCGCTGGCCGGTCGAGGAGTCGGCGCGCGTCGAGGTATCGCTCCATCGTGGTGGCCATGGCCGACGGCAGCGCGGGCCAGTGGGCGGTCTTCGGTAGGGGCTCCTTGGGGATCTCGGGGATGTAGCCGGCGTGGTAGAGCAGCAGTTGGAGCAGGAACACCTGGGATCCCCAGTTGCGTCGCCTGCTGGCCCACGTGGCGTCGTTGCCGTGGAACAGTGGCCGGTCCGGGCGGGCCCCGAAGGTGTCCATCGCGGCGAGGATCTCCTGGAAGTCCGCGACGGTGAGGTCGCCGATGCTGGGCTGTCCGCCGTGGAGCAGCATCCGCGACAGCGCCCAATCCGCGGCCCGCGTGGCGGTTTGGGCCCGGAAGCCGACCTTGACGCCGAGGTCGGTCAACGCTTGCCGGGTCTCGACCAGCGGCAGGCCGAGCGCCCTGGCATGTCTCCACACGTTCAGGGCAGGCAGGGCGATGAGCCAGTCCCAGTCGAACGTCATCCTGCCGGTGATGCCCAGGTAGGTGAGGTAGTGGCGGGCGTTGTAGGAGATCGGGTCGGTGACCGGGGCACG
Organism: uncultured Propionibacteriaceae bacterium; assembly: GCA_964585085.1. GTDB lineage: Bacteria > Actinomycetota > Actinomycetes > Propionibacteriales > Propionibacteriaceae > Propionicimonas. Next base: position 83 of record CAZPCM010000239.1, on the reverse strand, counting down.
CCTGGGGTCCTCGCCCAGGAGCCTCCCGATCCGGTGAGTCAACGGCTCGGCGTACCACTGGGTCAGGTCCGGGTAGCGGGCGA
>CAZPCM010000238.1:0-2081 GCA_964585085.1 uncultured Propionibacteriaceae bacterium | reverse complement strand
GCGTGGATCGGCTTCGCCGTGGTCGAGGCGCTGGCCATCATCGGCATCGCCCTGGCATTCGTCCTGAAGTAATCCACCCATCATGTTGCCACTCGAAGGGGGCGAGGGACTCAGCCTCGGCCCACTCCTGCCGGAACACCTGTCCGAGATCTTCGTCGGGATCGCCCTTTTCCTGATCATCTGGTTCGTGGTGGCCAAGAAGGTCGTCCCCGTGTTCGAGGAGACCTACGCCGAGCGCACGGAGGTCATCCAGGGCGGCATCGAGAAGGCCGAACGGGCTCAGAAGGAGGCGGCTGAGGCGCTTGCCCAGTACCGCGAACAACTGGCTGGAGCCCGTGAGGAGGCCACCCGGATCCGGGAAGACGCCAAGCTCCAAGGCGCGGCGATCCTGGCCGAGATGAAGCAGCAGGCTCAAGACGAAGCCGCCCGGATGCTCTCCAGCGCCAAAGCCCAGATCGATGCCGAGCGGGCGCTGGTGATCAGCCAACTCCGGACCGAGGTGGGCGGCCTGGCCACCCAGCTGGCCGGGCGAATCGTCGGAGAATCGCTGGAAGATGACGAGCGAGCCCGGAGGACCGTGGATCGCTTCATCGCCGAACTGGAAGCACAGACGGCGACGGAAAAGGTATGAACGCCGCCGCTGAGGCCCGCCAATCCGAACTGGACCGCGTCCTCGATGTCTCCCAGCTGACACCGGAAGTGGCGGAGGAGTTGTTCGCCGTGGCGGACCTGCTCGATTACGAGCCCTCGCTGCGACGCGCGCTCACCGATCCGAGTGCACCGGACGCGGCACGTCGCAACCTGGCGTACTCAGTCCTCTCCGGGCGGGTCTCCGACGTCGTCACGACCGTGACGGCGGCCGGCGCCGCACTGCGCTGGGGCGGACCGTCTGGACTGGTGGCGGCCATCGAACGGCAGGGGGTGCGTGCGCTGATTGGCGTCGCCCAGGCGTCCGGCGCTTTGGACACCGTCGAGGATGAGTTGTTCCGGTTCTCGCGCATCGTCGAGGCCGACCACCCCCTGCGCGCCGCGCTGGCCGACCGAGGCGCCCCGCTGGCCGACCGCCAGCACTTGGTGTCGGAGTTGCTCGACGGCCGGGCGCACCCGTTGGCGGTGGCTCTGGCCAGGCGCGCGGTGGCCGCGCGGCAACGGACGTTCGACCTCACCGTGCAGTCCTTCCTGGCGCTGGCGGCACAGTCGCGTCGACGAGCCATTGCCACCGTGACGGTCGCACGCCCCCTCACCGACGACCAGCGCGAACGCCTACGTGCCGCGCTGGTCGGTCAACTCGGACGCGAGGTGAATCTCCACGTCGTTCTCGATCCGGACGTCCTGGGGGGCGTTCGGGTGAGCGTCGGCGACGAGGTGATCGAGGGCACCGTGGCAGGGCGGCTCTCCGCCGCGGAACGACAACTGAACTAGCAACACGAGCAGAAGCGACCGGGTCCCGCCCGTCGCCGACAACGAGAGCAAAGGTGCGCACATGGCGGAACTGACCATTCGTCCCGAGGACATCCGGGACGCACTTGACCGGTTTGTGGCCAACTTCAGCCCCGAGACCGCAACGCGCGACGAGGTGGGGACCGTCGTGGCCTCCGGCGACGGCATTGCCAGGGTTGAGGGGCTGCCCTCGGCGATGGCCAACGAGCTGCTGCGATTCGACAACGGCGTTCTCGGCATCGCGCTGAACCTGGACGTGCGCGAGATCGGCGTCGTTGTGCTCGGAGATTCCGAGGGTATCGACGAAGGCTCGACGGTGCGCCGGACCGGAGAGGTCCTGTCCGTCCCGGTCGGGGAGGGCTACCTGGGCCGTGTCGTCGACGCCATGGGGAATCCGATCGACGGGCTGGGTGACATCACGCCCTTGGACGCTCGGCGTCCGCTGGAACTGCAGGCGGCCGGCGTGATGGACCGCCAGAGCGTCAACGAGCCGCTGCAGACCGGCATCAAGGCGATCGACGCGATGACCCCGATCGGCCGCGGCCAGCGCCAGCTCATCATCGGTGACCGCAAGACCGGCAAGACCGCGATCGCGGTGGACACGATCATCAACCAGAAGTCGGCGTGGGCGAGTGGCGACC
>CAZPCM010000237.1:0-2103 GCA_964585085.1 uncultured Propionibacteriaceae bacterium | reverse complement strand
CGATACCGCTGGCCGAGGTCGAGATCTCCGAGGCCGACAAGGCACATCCCCGGCTGGCCGACGTCGCCCCCATGCCGCCGAAGAAGATCGTGATCGTCGGCGCCAACGGCCAACTCGGCCGCGCCCTCTCCGCGGCCCTGCCAGGATCAGTCGGCGTGGACCTGCCGGAGTTCGACGTGACCGACCCGGCCACACTGCACCAGGTCGACTGGTCGGACGTGGAGACCATCATCAACGCCTCGGCCTACACCGCAGTCGACCTGGCGGAAACCCCGCAGGGGCGCAGGGACTGCTGGGAGGTCAATGTCGCCGGACTGGCCAGACTCGTCGAGATTGCCCGCGCGTATCGAACAACCCTGGTCCAGGTGTCCAGCGACTACGTCTTCGACGGCACCCGGACGGTCCACACCGAGGACGAACAGTTCAGCCCGTTGGGCGTCTACGGACAGACGAAGGCCGCCGGGGATGCCCTGGTCGCCACCCTGCCCAAGCACTACCTCGTCAGGACGAGCTGGTTGATCGGACAGGGACGCAACTTCGTGGCCACCATGGCCGACCTGGCCCGGCGCGGTGTCGCACCCTCGGTGGTCGCCGACCAGTTCGGACGACTCACTTTCTCCGCCGACCTCGCCGGCGCCATCCGGCACCTGCTCTCCACGGGGGCTCCGTTCGGCACGTACAACGTGACCAGCGGTGGCCCGGTGCGATCCTGGTTCGAAGTCGCCAGCGATGTTTTCGCCCTCTGCGGACGCAGCGCTCGCGACGTCGCCCCCATCAGCACCGACGAGTACGCGCCCGGAACGCAGACCTCGCCACGCCCCCGGCACAGCACGCTCGCCCTGGACAAGATCCTCTCCACCGGGTTCATCCCGCAGCCCGCTCGCGCGCGCCTGGCGGCCTACCTCGACCGGCCGGCAGCAGCCGAGACCGCCTGAGCCGGACGATAGGGTTCGGCCATGAACGGGATAGCGGTCACCGGGCTGGACGTCCGGGTGGAACTGCTCCTGTCCGGTGACCGCTCCCCCGAGCTCGCGGACCGGATCACCACGGCCTGGTCGCGGTGCCTGGAGTTGCCGGCGAGCCGGTCGGCCGAACCCGTTTCGCTGACGCTGGACGGGGTCGGCGGCGCAGAAGAGGTGGCGCGAGGGTCCACCGCCCTCTCCTCCGGCGACTTGGACATCCTCCTCAACCGGGCCACCCAGTCCGTGACAGCCGCGATCATCGGCGCTCAGGCCGGCAATCTCCTGATGTTCCACGCCGGCGCGGTGAGCCACCCCGACTCTGGCGCGAGCCTGGTGTTCGTGGCCCCCGGCGGCACGGGCAAGACGACGCTGGCTCGCGTCCTGGGACGCCGGTTCGGCTACCTCACCGACGAGACCGTCGGCATCGATCGGGACGGACGGATCCTGCCCTACCCCAAGCCGTTGTCGATCCGGGCCGAAACGCACGACGCGCACAAGCACGAACTCTCGCCAGACCAATTGGGCCTGCAGACCGGCCACTCGGAGCCCCGCGTGGCACGGATCATCCTTCTCGAACGTGACGACCACCTCGAGGCCCCCGCCATCGAGGAACTCCCGCTGTTGGACGCCATCACCGCGCTCGCCCCGGAAACCTCCTCGCTGAGCTCTCTGGACCGCGGACTGTCGTTCTGCGCAGATCTGATCGAGAGCACCGGACCGGTCCTGCGCGTGCGCTACGCCGAAGCCAGGGCTCTGGTCGGGCTGGCCGACGACCTGATCGGTGGGAAGTGATGCAGGTCCGCCGCATCGAGCCGGTCGACCGGCTCAGCCGCGCCGGCGGCAGCCTTCTTCTTTACGAGCGGGAGCTGATCCAGCTGGGGCCGATCGGCACGGCCATCTTCGACGCTGCAGCCGACGTCATCGAGGTCGGCGAGCTCGCGGACCAGCTGGCAGCAACCTTCGGCGCCCCGGCTGAAGGCAGCGCCGCCAAGGCCACCGCGTCCGCCGTCGACGACCTCATCGCTCGCGGTGTTCTCGCCGTCCACACTGAGGGGGAGTTGCCCTCAGTCGACCGGTAGCCTGACCCCATGCCGGCTTTCGCACCGTTCCGCGCCCTCCGCTACGCCCCGGGCACCGACTT
>CAZPCM010000236.1:0-2151 GCA_964585085.1 uncultured Propionibacteriaceae bacterium | reverse complement strand
AAGGCCTTCCGCGACCGGCTCGACATGCCGATCACTGATGCGGTGCTGGAGGAGAACCCGTACCAGCCGCCCTACGTGCGTCCAGGCGACGACGACGAGCGGATCCAGTACGTCAAGGAGCGCCGTCGGGCCCTGGGCGGCGCCGTCCCCGAGCGCCGCAACGACCCCAAGCCGATCAAGCTGCCCGGTGAGGATGCCTACGCCGGCATCAAGAAGGGCTCCGGAAACCAGGCGGTCGCCACCACGATGGCTTGGGTGAGGTTGCTGAAGGACCTGATGAGGGACAAGGAGTTCGCCCCGCACGTGGTCCCGATCATCCCCGACGAGGCTCGCACCTTCGGCATGGACTCGTTCTTCCCGACGATCAAGATCTACTCACCGCACGGGCAGAACTACACCCCGGTCGACCACGAGTTGATGCTCGCCTACCGGGAATCGCGTCAAGGCCAGATCCTGCACCTGGGCATCAACGAGGCCGGCTCGACAGCGGCGTTCGCGGCGGTAGGTTCCTCCTACGCCACTCACGGCATCCCGATGGTTCCGCTGTACATCTTCTACTCGATGTTCGGCTTCCAGCGCACCGGCGACGGGATCTGGGCGGCGGCCGATCAACTGGCGCGCGGCTTCCTGATCGGCGCCACCGCGGGCCGAACCACGCTGACCGGCGAAGGCACCCAGCACATGGACGGGCACAGCCCGATGCTCGCCGCCACGAATCCCGCCGTGGTGGCCTACGACCCGGTGTACTCCTACGAGATCGCCCACATCATGGCCGACGGACTGCGCCGGATGTTCGGTGAGAACCCGGAGGACATCATCTACTACCTCACCGTCTACAACGAGCCGATGGTGCAGCCGGCCGAGCCCGACGGCGTCGATGTCGAAGGAATCCTCAAGGGGATGTACCTGCTCAAGGAAGGGTCCTTCGACGGCGTCAACCCCGATGCGCGGCGTGCCCAGATCCTCGCCTCAGGCGTTGCTGTGGCCTGGGCGCTGGAGGCCCAGGAGTTGCTCAAGCGCGACTTCGGGGTGGTGGCCGATGTGTGGAGCGTGACCTCGTGGAACGAGTTGCGGCGCGACGGCCTGGCCGCCGACGAGCAGGCCTTCCTGCATCCCGAGCAGCCCGCTCGCGTGCCGTGGGTCACCCAGAAGCTACAGGGGCGACCCGGTCCCGTCATCGCGGTTTCGGACTACATGCGCCAGGTACAGGACCAGATCCTCAACTGGGTGCCCGGGCGGTTCGCGTCCCTGGGCGCGGACGGTTTCGGGTTCTCCGACACTCGGGCGGCAGCTCGCAGGTTCTTCCACATCGACGGTCCGTCCATCGCCGTCCGCACCCTCCAGATGCTCGCCAGCAACGGCGAGGTCGACCCGGCCTGGCCGGGCCGGGCGGCCGAGTTGTACCGGATCCACGACGTCACCGCAGGGGCATCGGGAACTGTGGGCGGCGAGGCCTGACGCGGTGACCGGCCCCTTTTCTGGACGCGGCCTTTCTGGCAGGCTGGGAGCCCTGCAGGAAGGCCGGCGTCCGAAAGTGGGGTTACGCGCGTGAGTACCGCGTCCGGTGCGACGAAGTACACGTCCAAGATCGCTGTGATGGGTCTCAAGCCCGGGATGCTCGTGCAGGAGCTCGGTTGGGATGAAGACGTCGATGAGGGTCTCCGCGCGGCGATCTTGGATGCCATTGAGGGCGAGTTCGTCTACGACGCGGTCGAGGCCGTGGACATCGTGTTGCTGTGGTGGCGGGACGATCACGGCGACATCGTCGATGGCCTGGTCGATGCGCTGACTGACCTCACAGGTCGCGGCTACATCTGGCTCCTCTCGCCGAAGGTAGGCCGTCCGGGCTACGTCGATCCGACAGACCTGGCTGAGGGCGCGCTCACTGCGGGACTGTCGCTTGCGAACACCGCGTCAGTGGCGAAGGACTGGCAGGCACACAAACTGGTGCGTCCGAAGGGGTCGCGCCGCTGAGCGCTCAGGCTGTTCGCGCTGGGCACGCGAGGGCCCTAGCATGGGGCCTCCGGGCGCATAGCTCAGTTGGTTAGAGCACCTCCCTTACAAGGAGGGGGTCGGGGGTTCGAGTCCCTCTGCGCCCACCGGGAACGGCCGGTGTCGCTTCTTGGCACGCGGATCCCCTCAGTGGCTCGG
>CAZPCM010000235.1:0-2276 GCA_964585085.1 uncultured Propionibacteriaceae bacterium | reverse complement strand
AGGTGCCGCCGAAGTCGTGCGCGATCCGGTAGATCATCTCCTGGATGAGCACCGTCTTGCCCACGCCGGCGCCGCCGAACAGGCCGATCTTGCCGCCGAGCACGTAGGGCGTCAGCAGGTCGAGGACCTTGATACCCGTCTCCAGCATCTGGGTCTTCGGTTCGAGGGCGTCGAACTTGGGCGCGGAGCGATGAATCGGCCACCGCTCGGCGATCTCAACCCCGGACAAGTCCTCGTTGAGGCACTCACCGGTAACGTTCCACACGCGGCCCTTGGTGACGTCCCCGACCGGAACCGAGATCGGCGCACCGGTGTCGCGGACCGTGGTTCCGCGACGCATGCCGTCGGTGGGCTTGAGGGAGATGGCACGCACCATGTTGTCGCCGACGTGGAGCGCCACCTCAGCCGTGATGGTACGCGTCTCGTCCCCGGCCTCGATGTCGATGAGTACTGCATTGAGGATGTCGGGCATCTGATCGGCGGGGAACTCCACGTCCACCACGGGCCCGATCACGCGGGCGACACGGCCGACGCCGAGAGCGGTGCCTGTGGTCTGGGGATCGATCGTCACGGTCATGTCACTCTCACTTCTCATGCCTGGTCTTGGGCGGCTTCGGCCAGTGCACTGGCACCGCCGACGATTTCACTGATTTCCTGGGTGATTTCTGCCTGGCGGGCCTGGTTGGCCTCCCGGGTCAGGCGCTCGATCAGCTGCTGGGCGTTGTCGGTGGCCGACTTCATGGCTCGTTGCTGGTTCGCCAGCTGGGATGCCGCCGACTGCAGCAGGTAGAACCAGATCCGGCTGCGCAGGTAGATCGGCAGGAGCTGATCGAGCACGGTCTCCGGATCGGGTTCGAATGCGTACAACGGGACGAGGTCGTCCTCATCGACGGCATGGACACCTTCGACAACTTCCAAAGGAAGGATGCGACGAACGTGGGGCACCTGGGTGAGCATGGACTCCATGCGTGTGTAGACCGCCCAGATCTCATCCACGCCGCCCTGCTCGGTGGGCTTGAGGAAGTCGGCGATCAGCCGATCGGCGATCTCGATCGCGTGGGAGAACGTGGGCGAGTCCGAGAAGCCCTCCCATTGCGCTTCGATGGGGAGCCCGCGGTAGTTCAGGTAGCTGATCCCCTTTCGCCCGACGACGTAGCGAACCGGCTCGATGCCCTCTTCCTCCAACCGCTGCCGGAGCCTGGCCACCGTCTTGATGACGTTGGACGAGTACGCCCCGTTCATCCCACGGTCAGAGGTGATGAAGAACATCGCCACCCGCTTGACGTCCTCGGCGTCTCTGGTGAGGGGGTGATCGACCCGTGAGTAGGTCGCGACCGCCGAGACCGCCCTGTTCAACTCGCGCGTGAACGGGAGCGCACGCGCCGCCGCCTGCTGCGCCTTGATGATGCGCGAGGCGGCGATCAATTCCATCGCCCGGGTGATCTTCTTGGTCGCCATCACGGACTGGCGTCGCTGGCGAAGCTCCCGAAGGCTGGCGGGCATCGATCAGCTCCGCTTCTTCTGCACGACGATCTGCTCGTTCGACAGGTCCTTGTCCGGGATCCGGGTGGCCGTCTGGTCACCCTGGACCAAGGGCCGTCCGTCTGACTTGGTGAACATCAGCTTGAACTCGTCGATCGCCTTGCCGACCGTGGCCGCTGTGTCGGCGTCCCATTTCCCGGTGGCCGCGATAGTCGTCAGCACCGAAGAGGAATGCCTGAGATGGTCCAGGAGTTCCTTCTCGAAACGGAGCACGTCGCTGACCGGAACGTCGTCGAAGTAGCCGTTGGTCCCGGCCCACACGCTGACCACCTGGTCGGCGACCGGGTAGGGGGTGTACTGGGGTTGACGGAGCAGTTCCACCAGGCGGGCGCCACGGTCGAGCTGACGCCTCGACGCCGGGTCGAGGTCGGAGGCGAACATGGCGAACGCCTGCATGTCCCGGTACTGTGCCAGGCCGATCTTCAGCGTGCCGGACACCTGCTTCATCGCCTTCACCTGGGCCGCGCCGCCGACCCGGGAGACCGAGATGCCCACGTCGATGGCGGGCCGCTGGTTGGCGTTGAACAGGTCGGATTGGAGGAAGATCTGTCCGTCGGTGATCGAGATGACGTTGGTGGGGATGTAGGCCGACACATCGTTGGCTTTGGTCTCGATGATCGGCAGTCCCGTCATCGAACCCGCTCCCAGCTCGTCGGACAGCTTGGCGCAGCGCTCCAGCAGGCGGGAGTGCAGGTAGAACACGTCGCCGGGGTAGGCCTCGCGGCCCGGTGGGC
>CAZPCM010000234.1:0-2337 GCA_964585085.1 uncultured Propionibacteriaceae bacterium | reverse complement strand
TCGGTCCGCCGCGAGCTGGCCAGTGGACGACTCCAGCCGGGCGCCCGGCTGCCGTCGGCCAAGGCGGTCGCCGACTCGCTCGAGGTGAACCTGCACACGGTGCTCAAGGCTTACCAGGTGCTCCGGGACGAGGGCGCGATCGAACTGCGGCGAGGCCGCGGCGCGGTGGTTCGCAGCCGGCCACTCGCACCCGAACCACTGTCTGGCCTGCTCGACACACTGATCACCGAGGGCCGGCGGCACGGCCTGACCGCTACCGACCTGGCCCGCCTCCTCGAAGGGAGACAAGGATGAACCGCCGATTCCACCTCACCCCCGCCCCCGTGATCGGGATGGTGACCGCACTCGTCGTCGTCGCTGGCGGCACCCTCGGCATCCTCGCGGTGCGCGACGCGCTGCCCGAGCGGATTGCCGTGCACTGGGGGCTGAACGGCCTGCCTGATCGTTGGTCGGACCTGACCAGCACCCTGTTGACGAGCGCCACCTTGCTGTTCGCGATCACCGCGGCGATGGTCGTCCTGACCGGATTCCTCCATCGCCTGATTCAGCCCGTGCTGGGCGCCATCACCACCGGCATGGCGGTGACGCTCGGCGTTCTCATCTACGCGGCCACGATCAGCCAGGCCGGCACCGACGGCAACGTCCGGATCGGCCCATGGCTCGCCCTGGGGATGGTGTTGGGGCTCGCCGCGGGCTTCGTCGTCTACCGGACGACCTGGCGTGAGCCGACCTCGGCCGAACCGGAAGCTGGCCCGGAGGCTGCGGCCCAACGGCTGGACGCCCCTGCCGGCGCCCGAGTGGCCTGGATCGGGCACCTCGGCCCGTCCCCCCGGACGCAGGTGCTGATCGCCGCCGCGATCATCGTCGCCGGTGCCCTGCTGGCGTTCTTCGCCGACCCGTGGCTGACGGTGATCCCGGTGGCCCTGCTGGGCCTGGTGCTGGCCTTCACCTCGGCCACCGTCACCGTGGACCGTGGCGGGGTCAATGTCACTAGCCTGGGCCGACTCCGGCTGGCCGCCGTCCCGATCGCCCGGATCCACCAGGCGGACACGGTGACCGTGCGACCGCTGGCTGACTTCGGCGGCTGGGGCTGGCGGATCGGCCTGGACGGGCGGCAGGGCTTCGTTACCCGGGGTGGCGAGGCATTGCGGATCGAGCGCCAGGGCGAACCAGACCTGATTCTGACCGTCGCCGACGCAGGCATCGCGGCCGCAACGGTGAACACCCTGAAGGACCGCTCGCGGGCCTGACCCCGGTGCTCTGCTGACTATCCTGACGCCGTGACACCCCCGATCAGCGACATCGCCGCCGAGGTTCTGGCCGTGATTGTGGCCATGATCGACCAGGAGCCCTGCGTGCTCACCCTCGATGCACCGCTGCGCCTCCCGGCCGGGCCGCTGCTGCCCGGCCACCGTTCGCTGCAGGCTGCCACCCGCACCTGGGTCGAGCAGCAAACCGGACGAGAGCTGGGCTACCTGGAACAGCTGTATACGTTCGCCGATGTCGACCGCGACGGCTCTCCCCGGCGGCGGCTATCCATCTCGTATCTGGGCCTGACCAGGGACGAGCCGGCCAACACGGCCCTTGGCCAGTGGCGGCGCTGGTACGGGCTGTTCCCGTGGGAAGACCGGCGCGCGGATGCCCCGGACCCGACCCCGGCACTCCTCCAGTGGGCAGCCTCCGACCCCAGCCGATCCGCGCAACGCCGCCAGCGCTGCGCCGTCACCTTCGGACTGGACGGTCGGGAGTGGCAGCCAGATTGGGCGCTGCAGCGCTACGAACTGCTGTTCGAGGCGGGGCTGTTGCCCGAGTCGCCGGACGAGTGGCGTCGACCAACCCCCGACCTGGCGCCGGGAGCCGCGATGCTGGGCGATCACCGCCGCGTGCTGGCCACCGGGATGGCGCGGCTGCGGGCCAAGATCCAGTACCGCCCGGTGGTGTTCGAGCTGCTTCCCGACGCCTTCACGCTGCGAGAACTCCAGTCATGCGTCGAGGCGTTGGCCGGCCGGGTGATCCACACCCAGAACTTCCGCCGCCTGGTCGAACAACAGGCGCTGGTCGAAGAGACGGGCGGGGTCGCCGAGACCCGCGGACGTCCGGCACGGCTCTACCGCTACCGCCGCGACATCCAAGACGAGCGCCAGGCAGCGGGCACGAAACTCCCAGCCGCCCGCACCCGCTGAGCAAGTCCACCCTCTGAGAACCGCCGCCACTGCTGGTGGCCCCTGGCTTGCACGCCCTTATGCTCAGTTGTAGCATAAGGTTCGTCAAGCCAAGCCTTCGGTTGGAGGACCCCATGACCGCCACCCCCCTGATCACCGCCGACCAGCTCTACCG
>CAZPCM010000233.1:0-2401 GCA_964585085.1 uncultured Propionibacteriaceae bacterium | reverse complement strand
CCTCGATCCGCCGACGCTCATTCGGAGGCGAGGGTTTGGGCATTCTTGGAGGCGGCGGGACCGCGGTGCCGGGTGAGGGTGTGGGTTATCCGCCGGTGTGCCCGGCTTTTCCACTTCGGTTCCTGGTCGTGCCCGCGGGGGGCGTCGGTCAACTCGCGGCCGCGGCGGGTGGGTCGAGCGCTGCGTAGAGCGTGTCGAGTTGGTCCTGCCAGGGCCAGCGGGTAGGCAGGTGGAGCCGCCACCGTCGGGCCTGGTTCGCGACCCGGCCGGCGACCTGGATCAGGGTGCGGCGAACCGTGCCGGTGCGGGCCTTGCCCAAGGTCGTGGACGCGAGGCGGGCAGCGGCCCGGGTGAGGTTGAACGCCATGGACGCCAGCGCGAGCCAAGCGGCGTTCGCGGTGAACTTCCCCGACGGGGCGTGCGCCAGCGGGCCGTCCTTGAGGTCGGCGATGACCGCTTCGATGATCGCGTGGTCACGGTGCGCGGCCTCGGCGTGCACCATCGCCAGGGTCGTGTTGGTGAAGACGGGGTGGTACCGGTAGCCGGGCAGTAGTTCACCCTGGGTCTTGGCGGTGTGCGGGTTGAGGCGTTTGACGCGGCGGACGATCAGGCGGGCAGTGACCTGCTCGGTCTGGGGGTAAGAGGTGAACGCCGTGAACGGCACCTCGGCCACCTCGGCCTGGGAGATCCAGCGTTGCTCGACCTGGTCGTAGATCGCGTCGCGGTACCGGATCGTGGTCCACGAGCCCTCGTCGATGCCGGCGATGGCCCTGACCACGGCCTTGTTCAGCCGGGCGGTGACCGAGAACCGGGCCCGGCCCGCGGTCGCGGCGGCGATCACGTCGTGACGGAAGTAGGCGCTGTCCGCGCGCACGATGACCAGGCCGGGGGTGGTGGCCCGCCGCAGGGTGGCCAGCGTGTCACCGATCAGCCGGGCGGCGCCGTGTCCGGAATCGATGTTGCCCTTCCGTAGCCGGGTGGCGGCGATCACCGGCGCCGCCAGCGGGGTCGACACGATCGCCAACTGGGCGTTCAACCCCTTCACTCGGGAGTAGCCGTAGGCGGCGCCCTGTTTGCGGTACCCGTGGGTTTCCCGGACGGTGTCGTCGACATCCACGTAGACGACCTGTTCGGCGCCGGCCAGGATCGGTGAGGCTTGCGCCAACCTCACCAGCAGGCGGGCAGCGACCGCATCCAACTGCCGGATGTGCCCGAACGCGTAGCCGCGGAGGTGGGTGCCCAGCGTGGTCGCGGCCCGCAGCCCGGTGAAGACCCGTCCCATCCCGCCGTGGCGGAGCACGTCCAGGTCGCTGATCGAGTCCGCGCCGGCGATCATGCCCGCGATGATCGCCGGCACCTTGACCGAGGCGTTCGCGCCGGCCGGTCCGGGCACCGTGACGTGCTCGTCGACCAGATCGTGCAGGCCAACTCGTTCGGCCAGCGTCATCACCGCCGGCAAGCCACCGAACGCGATCAGGTTCGGGTCATCGAATACCGGTTCGAGGGTATGGCAGACTCGCACTACGAGTGCTCCTGTCAACGGGTCGAATTGAACTGTCGCAAGTCCTATTCTTCCTTGTCGCAGGAGCATTCGCCATCACGGCACACCCATCACCCCCGGCGGATCGAGGCTGAGTGCCTCCGCCTTGCCGTGCCGCAACCGAGGCAGTTCCATAACCGTGACAGGATAAGATCGTGCGATTTCTGCCGTCTTGTCCGTGCAGCCATTGGCTATAACGACGATCGCTGTCGGTTCAAGCGTCTGCTGAAGAAGAGATTGGATGGCTGGCCCAATGCTTGTCTCTTCGTTCTGAGCAGGCAAGAGGACCGTAATTGCGCTCGGCATGCCTCGAGCCTATCTGGTTCGGGCAGCCACGCGGAGGAGGTTTGGCGGCAAGGGAGGGTGGGGCATCGGCTTCGGCGTGGGCCTGCTTCCGCACATTCAGACCAAAGGGGCATCTCAGCGGTTGGGGCGACCCAAGACAGCCCATTTGGCCGCACACCGCGCGGGGCGATGTACTCCGGCGGGCGTGGTGCCGACACGCCTGCACCGTGGGGCGTCGATGACCCTGCTGCCGTCGTAGCCTGCGGGGATGGCTGTGGGCACGAGTCGCAAGGCCCGAGCGGACCTGCGCCGCAAGCTTGACCGCTGGACAGGATGGGCCACGACGTGACCGACCGGGCTGCGTTGAAGGAGGCGTGGGCTGGGTGTGCCCACTGTGGTGCGACCGATGAGCCGCCACAACGGAATTCGTCCTGCCGATATCCCGCGGCGGACGCAACATCTCGGCACGTCGTCCCGTCCTGCTGCCGCCTCCCGGTTCATGCTATATGCCGGTTGGACGGGTGTCGGCGACGGTCGAAAACTGAACAGTTTCGACGGTGAAAAGTGAACACTCGA
>CAZPCM010000232.1:0-2445 GCA_964585085.1 uncultured Propionibacteriaceae bacterium | reverse complement strand
CCGCCGACATCCTGTTCTGCAAGGCCAACCTGGTGCCGGTCGGCAAGGACCAGCTGCCGCACCTGGAACAGACCCGGGTGGTGGCCCGCCGCTTCGACGAGCGGTACGGACGCGCCAACCCCGCGGAGCCGGTGTTCCCGCAGGCGGAGGCGCTGCTGTCCAAGGCGCCGACCGTGCTCGGCCTGGACGGCACCAAGATGAGCAAGACCAAGGGCAACGTGATCGAGATCGGGATGGACGCCGACACCACGGCCCGGCTGATCAAGAAGGCGGTCACCGACTCCGACCGGCACATCAGCTACGACCCGGTGAACCGGCCCGAGGTGTCCAACCTGCTGATGCTGGCGGCGCTGTGCACCGGGGGAGACCCGGCGGCGATCGCCGAGGAGATCGGCGACGGCGGCGGAGGCGGCCTGAAGCGGGTGGTCACCGAGGCGGTCAACTCCTACTTCGCCCCGATCCGGGCGAAGCGTGCCGAGCTGGTCGCCGACCCCGGCCACCTGCTGTCGGTGCTGCGGGAGGGCAACGCCCGGGCGAACGCCATCGGCGACGCCACCCTCGACGAGGTCCGCCAGGCCATGGGGATGGTCTACTGAGGCCCTACGTTCAGCCGACTCCCATCCTCCTCAGCCGGCACCTGCCGCCCAAGGAACCGCAGACGAAGTTCAGCTGGCGCAACTGGGGCCTCACCTCGTCCCCGATGGTGACGCTGAAGGCGGCCACCTACCAGGTGACCACCACCTTCAAGGACAACGTGTACGCCGAGGGCCTGGAGGAACTCCAGGAGTACGGCCTGGCGATCATGCTGTACGGCTACAGCGACAAGGATCACCTGGAAGTGGACACCACCAAGACCGCCGGCACGGTGACCAAGACCATCAAGATCGCCAGGACCGGCGCCTACTGGATCAACCCGGTGCTGGCCCCGACGGATGCGCTGTGGTCGGTCGACATGGTGGCGCTGAAGACCTTCACCACGGCCCCGGCACCGAAGATCTCCGGCACCGCCAAGGTGGGCAAGACGCTCAAGGCCAAGGCGGGCACCTGGAAGCCGTCCGGGGCGAAGCTGAGCTACCAGTGGTACCGCGGCAGCGCGAAGATCTCCGGTGCGACGAAGTCGAGCTACGAGCTGACCTCGAAGGACAGGGGCAAGAAAATCAAGGTCAAGGTGACCGCGACCAAGTCCGGCTACCTGAGCGCCAGTAAGACCTCGAAGAGCACCGCGACGGTCAAGAAGTAGCCGCCGGATACGCCGGCCGCCTGCGGGTGGCTGGCGTATGACACAGTTGGACGATGGCCAGGGCCAGACAGACCGAGAGCCGGCACGGCGTCGAGCTCACCAATCTCGACCAGCCGCTGTTCGGAGAAGCGCAGGCGACCAAGCGCGACCTGATCGACTACCTGGAAGCGGTCTCGGCGCCGATGCTGGGCGAGTTGCGGGACCGTCCGCTGTCGGTGGTGCGGGTGCGCCCCGGCCAGCAGCCGTTCATGCAGAAGAACCTGCCCGGCTACGCGCCCGACTTCGTCCGGTGGACGCCGGTGTGGTCCGAATCCGGTCACCGCGAGATCCACTATCCGCTGTGCAACGACCTGCCGACGCTGCTCTGGTTCGGCAACCAGCGGGCCGTCGAGTACCACCCGACCCTGATGGTGCCGCACTTCGGGGAGCACACCGACGTCCTCGGCGGCACCGTCACCCACCTGGTGCTCGACCTGGATCCGCCCGAGGGCAGCGGCTTCGAGGTCGTGGTCGCGGTCGCCCACCTGGTGCACGAAGCCTTGGCGGCGGCCGGCCTGCGCGGGGCAGTGAAGACGTCCGGTTCGAAGGGACTGCACGTCATCGTCCCGGTGCGCGACCTCCATCTCCCCGACGCCGCCGCCGCGACCCGCGCGCTGGCCGCCCGCACCGAGGAGCTGGATCCGGAACGCGCGACGACGGCGTTCCTCAAGGCGGACCGCGGCGGCCGGGTGTTCGTCGATTCCACCCGTTCGGGCGGCGCCTCGCTGGCCTGCGCCTTCAGCCCACGGGTGCGGCCCGGCACCACGGTCTCCTACCCGGTGCCCTGGGGCGACCTGAACGACGTGCGGCCGGCCGACTTCACCGTCCGCTCGGTGCCGAAGCTGCTGGACGGCGACCCGTGGGCGGCGATCCTGCCCGAGCCACAGCAGGTCCCCGCGGACGTCGTGGCGCAGGGGCATGCGATCCCGATCGCCCGGGTGGCGGCCATGCACGAGGGCAAGCGGCGGAAGCGGGCCAGGGAGGCGAACCCCGACGCCGGGTGAGTCGGGATCCCGAGCCGATGAGGTGCCCGGCCGCCGTGAAATGGCGCGCACTTTCTGGCGAGATCCCGGCGTTCGCCGGGATGACGGAGGGTGCAGCGGAGGTTACGTCCCCAGCGCCTCCTTCTCGGCGCCGATGGTGGTGTCCTCGCCGTGGCCGGTCTT
>CAZPCM010000231.1:0-2500 GCA_964585085.1 uncultured Propionibacteriaceae bacterium | reverse complement strand
TGTCTCAGCCGCAAGATGAGACCACCAGCAGGGGCACTTCTAACCTAAATGCCGCGGCCAGGACGGTCGTTCGTGCCTCTGTTGTCGCGGGGGCTCAAGCGGCAGCATCTTGTATGACCAGTGTTGAGCCTGTCCTGTTCCCTGTGCTTATCGACGCTTCGACCGATCCTTTGGTGAGAGCGGTCGCTGCCTACTTGGCCCGTTATCGGGGCCAGACCCGCGTCCATACCGAGTCGGATCTGCGGGTGTTCCTGGTGTGGTGCCGTGAGCGTGGCGTGGCGCCGTTGCAGGCCTCGCGGGCGCAGATCGAGTTGTACGTGCGCTGGATGCAGGAAGTCCGCCGCTTCCAGCCGTCTACCGTGAGCCGGAGGGTGTCGGTGGTGGTCGGCTTCTACCGCACCTGCGTGATCGACCAAGTCCTGCCCCAGAGCCCCGCCGACTATGTGCGGCGCCCGAACGTGCCGCCGGAGTCACCCACGCTCGGCTTGTCACACCTGCAGTTCGAGGCCTTGTTGAGCGCCGCGCGTGTCTCGGCGAACGTCAATGACTTCGCCTTGGTGACCATGTTGGGCCTGTTGGGGTTGCGGATCTTCGAAGCCTGCGGCGCCGACATCGCCGACCTCGGCGAGGAACACGGACACCGGGTGTTGAAGGTCCGCGGCAAGGGCGGCAAGGTCGTCCTCACCCCCCTGCCCCCGGCAGTCCAACGGGCGATCGAGCGGGCGGTGGCCGGCCGCACCGACGGGCCGATCCTGCGGAACCTGC
Source organism: uncultured Propionibacteriaceae bacterium (assembly GCA_964585085.1). Taxonomy (GTDB): domain Bacteria; phylum Actinomycetota; class Actinomycetes; order Propionibacteriales; family Propionibacteriaceae; genus Propionicimonas. The sequence continues at coordinate 1,735 of CAZPCM010000231.1, read as the reverse complement.
GGGGGATCCGGATGGACCGGCATGCTGCCACCCGCCGGTTGAAGCACCTCGCAGCCGATGCGGGGGTCCGCTTGCCACGAATGCACCCCCACATGCTGCGACACACCTTCGTGACCACGATGCTGGACGCCGGCGTTGACCTCCGCGACGTGCAGATCGCCGCCCGCCACGCCGACCCCCGCACGACGATGCGCTACGACCGGGCCCGCAAGAACTTGGACCGGCACCCCAACTACATCCTCGCCGCCTACATGGCCTCCGGCACCTGACCGGGCAGGGCGGCGCCTGACCGAGCTGGCACTTCACCAGCCCAGGTGAGGCGCCGGCGGCTGAGACCGCGGCGTGACGTAACGCTCGTGGGCGGAACCGTCGAGCCGACCGGTGACCTGCTCCCACGGTGGACCGACGTGCCCGGACGGGCCGTCGGCCAGCGTCTCGGAGGTGGCGGCATCTGCCGGGACGGGGAGGGAACCCAGCCAGCGCAGCGCAGCTACCGCGGCCTGCTGGTGCCGGGCTTCCACGTGACCAAGGCGCTCCGCCATCACAGTGGCGTCCACCAACCCTGCCGAATGGAGGGCGCGCACGAAGTTGAGGTCCTTCTCCCGGTGTGCGCACAACTTCGCGACGCACAGGTCCTCGGGATCCAGACACCAACCGATGAACTGCGGCCGCCCCGACGGGGCGGCGGTGTTCGCGTTCTGCACCGGCACCAGACGGTCCCGCCACCCGGTCGGCAGGACCGCAGTGTCGAGGTCCACGCCGTCGATGCTGAACCCGTGCATCTCCTCGAACGGTGACCATTCCCCAGCGATACCCTCGATAAGGTCGGCCAACTCGGCAGTCACCGTGTTGCTGTCCGCGATCGGCAGCACATCGACCTCCACCGACATGGTCGCCTCGACCGGCAGTTCGTCCTCGCCGAAGCTCCCCAGGATCGCCTGCGACCCGACGATGATGACCGCCGGATGGCCGATGATCTGACACGCGGTCCGGATCGCGTGCTCCAACTGCGCACGCCTCATCGTCCGGCCACCGCCAGCACCTTCGACCGCTCGGCCTGCGGCAACAAGCCACCGAGCGGCGACATCTCCCGCATCTGCACCGAGTCGGTGTCCAGACCGGTCATCACGCGCCGGAGCCCGGGAACGTCGCGCTTCCCCACCAGCACCTCCCACCGGTCCAGGTTCGACACGTGCGGCTCACCCTGTACCGAACGACGCAACCGCTCCACGTTGCGCTGGATCGTGGGGACCCAGCTCTCCAGGACATCGGGCCCCAGGTGACTGGCCAACTGCCTGTGCAGTCGCCAACTCCGCAGATGGGAGCGGTCCAACTCCACCCGGACCGGTCGACGCACCACCTCGAGCCGGTACCCCAGGCACGACAGGAGCCGATCCAGCATCTCGTCGCTCATCTCGATCCGGCCCGACAGGAACTGACTGATACTCGGCTGCCGCACCCCACTCATCCGCGACAACTCCGACTGGGACACTCCAGTCCCCGTCATCACGTCCCGAAGGACCTCCCGGCCATCCATACCCAAACTATAGCATCCGACGCTATGAACAGGTGGTGTCGCCAAACGCCCTGTATTGCCGCGGTGTGCGAGGGCGATCGTGGCGATGAGCGTGATGTGTCACGGAATCACCGCGGCTTGCGGCCGGGCACGCGTTTGCCTGGCCTGACTTGCACACCTGAGGGCGATCTTGGGGGTTCGGCGGGGTATCGCTACTAG
>CAZPCM010000230.1:0-2517 GCA_964585085.1 uncultured Propionibacteriaceae bacterium | reverse complement strand
CGCAGGGGTCTCCATTGAAGAACGCGAGAGAGCGAATGGACATCATTTCGGCCTACCGGGAGGTAGGCAGCTATCGAGGAGCGGCCGCCATGTGCGGCACCACTCACAAAACCGTGCGGCGAGTGATCGCCGCCCACGAGGCCGGAGAGGGCCGCGCGGTGCGGGCGGTCCGGGCCCGGAACTATGACCAGGTGACCGAGTTGGTGGCCGACCGGGTGAAGGCCACCCAGGGCCGGATCAGCGCGAAGCGGCTGCTGCCAGCGGCCCGCACGGCCGGGTTCACCGGGTCGGCCCGGAACTTCCGCCGGCTGGTCGCCGACGCCAAGGGGGCGTACCGGCGTGAGCAGGGTCGCCGGCGCCGTCCCGGGGTGTGGTCCCCGGGTGAGTACCTGTTGATCGACTGGGGAGTGCAGGACGGGCTGCACGTGTTCTGTGCCGTGCTTGCCTGGTCCAGGGTCCGGTTCGTCCGGTTCGCCACCGATGAGAAGGCGGCCACGACGTTCGCGATGCTGGCGGAGTGCTTCGAGGTGCTGGGCGGGGTCCCCGCCGTGGTGCTGGCCGACCGGATGGGCTGCCTGAAAGGCGGGGTCGTCGCGAACGTGGTTGTGCCGACCCCGGATTATGTCCGGTTCGCGACCCATTACGGGTTCAGGCCGGACTTCTGTGAGGGCCACGACCCCGAGTCGAAGGGGATGGTGGAGCATCTGGTCGGCTACGCCAAGCGTGACCTGATCACACCCCAGGCCCCGTTCATCGACCTCGCGGCCGCGAACGCTGCGGCTGCCGCGTGGTGTGCCGAGGTCAACGCGCAGCTCCATTCGGAGATTGCCGCGGTCCCGGCCGAACGGCTCGACGTCGAACGCGAACTGCTCAGCCCACTGCCGAGCTTGCGGTTGGAGATCGGGCCCAGGCCGATCACCCGGAAGGTCGACCGGCTGTCGTGTGTCCGGTTCGGCTCGGCCCGCTACTCGGTGCCGCACCAGCTGATCGGCGCCACCCTCACCGTCCTGGCCGGGGAGCAGCGCCTAGCGGTCATCGACCCGGCCACCGGCGAGATCGTCGCCGAACACGCACTCGTGACGCCGGGTACCGCCAGCGTTCTCGACGAGCACTACCCGAACCCGAGACCTGACCGGCCGGGCAGGGCACCCCGAGCCCGGACCGCGACCGAGATCCGGTTCCTGGCCCTGGGTGAGGTCGCTGAGGCGTTCCTCACCGGAGCCGCTGCGGCGGGAGTGACAAAACTCGGTGGCGAGATCGAACAGATCACCACTCTTGTAGCCGCGCACGGCGAACCAGCCGTCCTTGACGCTCTGCGCAGGGCGGTCGCGTTCCGCCGCTGGCGAGCAGGCGATGTGGCCTCGATCCTGGCCGCCGGAAACGGGGTGCCCACCCCACGCCGGGCCGGCGAAGCGCTCATCCTGGACCTGCCCGTCGCACCGACCCGATCCCTGGACGCCTACCGGATCGGAGGGCAACGGTGAACACCACCCCACCCGTCCTGTCGGCCGATCTCGAGACCGGACTCCGCCGGTTGAAACTGGCCTCGATGCGCCGGCTGGCCCCCGAACTGCTGGTCACCGCCAAGACCCAACGCTGGACCCCCGAAGAGTTCCTGCGCACACTGGTCGAGGCCGAGATCACCGCCCGTGACGCCTCGAACACGACCACCCGGCGACGAGCCGCAGGGTTCCCTGTCACCAAGACGTTGGACGGGTTCCAGGTCGACGCCTCCTCCATCCCGCCAGCCACGTTCCACTACCTGGCCAGCCTCGAATGGGTCCGGGCCGCCGAGAACGTGTGCCTGATCGGACCCGCCGGGACCGGGAAGAGCCACATGCTGCTCGCCCTCGGCGAAGCCGCCGTGGTCGCCGGGTACCGGGTGAAGTACTTCACCGCCGCCGACCTCGTCGACACCCTGTACCGCGGGCTGGCCGACAACAGCGTCGGACGGGTCATTACCAACCTGCTCCGCAACGACGCCGTGCTTCTCGACGAACTCGGCTTCGCCCCGCTCGATGACACCGGCGCCCAACTCCTGTTCCGGTTCGTCGCCGCCGCCTACGAACGCCGATCCCTCGGCATCGCCTCCCACTGGCCCTTCGAGCAATGGGGCCGATTCATGCCCGAACACACCACCGCCGTCAGCATGCTCGACCGGCTCCTCCACCACTGCCACGTCACCATCACCGACGGCGACAGCTACCGCATGCGACAAGCACGAACGAACGGAGGAACCACCATCAAGAACTGACCAACCCGAACGAAGACCGGGGACTTCTACTTGGCCACCAGCGGGGACCAAGACCTGGCCATTGACATGTGGGTGAGCTCACGGCCATAGGCATGGGCGGAAGGCTTCACTCTTATGTCTTCGGATCCATTCGTCGACGTTGTGGGGCCACCAACAAGGAAGTCAGGGTCACCCCGCGATGCCGAGGAGGGAGCGGGTCACCAGTTGCCTGCGGAGGGGACGCGGAGGAGCAGTTTCTCGAGGTCGCTGACCTTGATGCGGAT
>CAZPCM010000229.1:0-2558 GCA_964585085.1 uncultured Propionibacteriaceae bacterium | reverse complement strand
GGATGACGGGGTGGCGTTCGCCGGATGACGGGGTGGCGTTCGCCGGATGACGGGGTGGCGTTCGCGGCCGCTTCGAGTTCGACGCCGGCCAACTCCGTCATCCCGGGCTCGACCCGGGATCTCCTCAGCGGAACTTGGGCTTGCCTCGAGGTTGCTTTTACAGATCGTTGAGGACGATCCGGCAGAGTTCCTCTCGTGCCGGGGAGGAAGCACGAACCGCCACAGGACAGGCCGGGACCGCGATTCGGGGGGACGCGGAAACGGCGGGGGAACTGCCCGGTGGCGACAGAGGATCGAGCCGGGTCGGCGGACGTTCGGGGGGACGTCCACGGCCCGGCTCTCCGCTTGCCCGAGAGGATTCCGGCACCGACTGCCGTGCGCGAATCCGCCGGCTATCTCCGGACTCACAGCGGGATGCTTCAGTTCCGGGTGCGCATGCCCAGCTCCATCCGGGCGATGTGCATGGTCAGGTAGGTCACCTCGTCGGCGGTGACCGTGTGCCGCAGCCTCAGCTCGAGCAACGCCCTGATGCGCAGCGCCAGCTGATGCGCGCGGTCGTTGCCCTCGGCGAGCACCACCGCCACGGTGGGCACGCCGCTGGTCAGCTGCTTGCCGGCCCGGGCCCGGGCGAAGAAGTACCGCAGGTGGGCAGCGAACCGGGCAGCATCGATCGAGTCGGGATCGAACTCGTCCCCGTACGCGTGATGCACGACGTCGAAGATCTGCCGGATCAGCCGCGACTGCAGGAAGGTCTGTTCCATGCTCGGGCTGCCGGTGACGGCGTGGAACAGGTGCATGGCGAGCGCGATCGCCTCACCCTTCGGCAGCGGCCGATCGAGCTGGGCGTTGAGCTTGTCGAGCAGCCGCTCGGCCACCTGGAGTTCGTCCGGGTGCAGGTGTGCGACCTCGGCCCGCATCGGGTACTCCATCACCTCGCCGCGGGCCACCCGCTCGATCGCCTGATGCAGATGGTCCGCGGCAGCCACGATGGCCAGCGGGGGCATGATCGCCCCGAGCTCGCGCACCGCCTCGCCGAAGAGCCGCTCGACCAGGGCCAGCCGTTCCAGCGGAATGTCGGCGATCACCTGGGCGACCGAAACCGGGTTGTCCGACGGGATGAACCTGCGGGCCACCAGAGCCGGGTCGATGGCGCCACCGGGCCGGCCCTGATAGCCGACGCCACGCCCGGTGACCACCACCTCCCGTCCGAGCTCGTCACGGGTGAGCACGACGTCGTTGTTGAACACCCGAAGGATTCGCAGCGCACTCACCCCTTCCGTCCTCTCCGCAGCCGGCCGGAATCAGGCCAGCGTCGCGCCATTGCTGGCGATCATGTCCCGGTACCAGCCGAAGGACTTCTTCCGGTACCGCTGCAGGCTGCCGGAGCCGTCGTCGTTGCGGTCAACATAGATGAACCCGTACCGCTTCGACAGCTGCGCGGTGGACGCGCTGACCACGTCGATCGGTCCCCACCAGGTGTACCCCAGCACCCGGACGCCGTCGGCGATCGCCTCGCGGACCTGCACCAGGTGGTCGTGGAGGTAGGCGATCCGGTAATCGTCCTCGACGGTCAGCACGCCGTCCACCTCGACCAGCTGATCCTTGGCGCCCAGCCCGTTCTCGACGATGAACAGCGGCTTGCCCCAGCGGTCCCAGAACTGGTTGAGGACGATCCGCAGGCCGACCGGGTCGATCTGCCAGCCCCACTCCGACGCCGGCAGCGTCGGGTTGGGGATGCCGCCCATGATGTTGCCCTCGCCCTTCTCGCCGTCCTCCGCCGACTCGCACACGCTCATGTAGTAGCTGAACGACACGAAATCGACCGTGTTGGTCAGCAGTTCGCGATCGGCGTCGGTGATGTCCAGGACGATGCCCTTGTCCCGCAGCGTCCGCAGGAAGTACCCGGGGTACTCGCCCCGTACGTGGACGTCGCTGAACGCCAGGTTGCCGTGATCGGCGTCCATCACCGCCAACACATCGGCCGGGTTCGGGGTCAGCGGATAGGTCGGCATGGCGATCACCATGCAGCCGATCTGCAGCGCGGGGTCGATCTCCTTGGCGATCTTCGTCGCGGACGCCGACGCCACCAGTTCGTGGTGGATGGCCTGGTACAGGTCGGCCTCGCTGAGCTGCTCCTTCGGCGTCCAGATGCCGCCCGACATCAGCGGCGCGTGCAGCACCGAGTTGATCTCGTTGAAGGTCAGCCAGTACTTCACCCGGCTGCCGTAGCGCTCGAACAGGGTCCGGGCGTAGCGCTCGTAGAAGCCGATCATCCGGCGATCGACCCAGCCGTCGTAGGTCTTGGCCAGGTGCAGCGGGGTCTCGTAGTGGCTGATCGTCACCAGCGGCTCGATGCCGTGCTTCTCCAACTCGTCGAGCAGGCCGTCGTAGAAGGCGAGCCCCTCCTCGTTCGGGGTCTCCTCGTCGCCGTTGGGGAAGATCCGGCTCCAGGCGATCGAGAACCGGTACACCGAGAAGCCCATCTCGGCGAACAGCGCGATGTCCTCGGCGTAGCGGTGGTAGTGATCGATGCCGACCAGCTTGAGGTTGTCCGGGGT
>CAZPCM010000228.1:0-2623 GCA_964585085.1 uncultured Propionibacteriaceae bacterium | reverse complement strand
CGCCCATGAACACGGTCTGGCTCTTGATCTCGCCGGTGTCGTTGTTCATGAACTCCGCGGTCACGAACAACGGCGCGGCGTAGGTCACATCCCGGTCCTTGCACTCCTCGACGGAGTGCTTGGGGTCCTCGAAGCGGTTGTCCCGGAAGGACAACGACATCGTCTGGGAGAGGTCCTCGATCGGCGAGATCTCCTCGAAGATCTCTTCCAGGCCGGACTTGGTGTTGATGTCGGTCCGACCCTCGGCGCGCGCGGCCAAGACCCTCGCCCGCCAGGCTTCGTTGCCGACCAGCCAGTCGAAGGACTCGATCTGGAGATCCAGCAGGTTGGGGACCTCCATCGGCTCGTGGATCTTCGCGAAGGAGATCCGACCGCTGGTGGTGACGACGTTGGTGTTCTTCGCAGTGCGCGAGACGGCCAAGGTGGAGTCCTTCCAGAAACCCGGGCGTTGCCGGTTCGTTGCACGCAGAACGGCCCGCGTCAAGTTCACGGGTCGTCGATGGCAATGGGCAAAGTCTGAGCTTAGACCAGGGGACCAAACCGTGCAAATGAAGCCGTGCGATGCCGCTGCGAATCCGAACGAGCCCCGAAACCACTGATCGGTGTCCGCAGCGGGGATGGGAGGGGATGCCTTCCGCTGCGAACACCGACCACAGTGGTGTACTCACCCGACGTCTTGGGGGTCGTCGTTGGTGTAACCCAACCACGACTTGACACACTTGTCAAGTAGCTGTCAGATCCCAGACGGCGGCCATGGCCTCCGAGCCCAGGCGCCACGCCTCCAGCGCCCGTTTGAGCAATCCTTGCCGCTCCAACTCAGCCGCCGCAGCTGCAAAGGAGCGGGCCGCGGCAACCCGGTCCCCGAGCGCGAATTGCGCCCGGCCCAACAGGAAGGTCGACTGGCCGCGCGAGATGTCCAGCGCACCGAGGGCAGGCTCGCCGAGCAGCCGACGGATCTCGGTCTCGGCCTCTGCGGCACGTCCCTCCAGCAGCAAGAGCTTCACCTCCGCGTGCCTCAACTCGACGACGTCGGAGTTGTTGCCGATGATCTCCAGTCCGGTCCGCGAGGTCTGCAGCAACTCGGCGACCCCGTCGGTCATCCCCGCATCGAGCCGGCAGTTGGCCATCGAGCGGTGCAGCCGCAGCCATAGCCGGACGTCGTGGCGTGGGTCGAGCAGGCACTGCGCCTCACCATGAAGGGCCACGCCACTGGCCACATCGCCGGCGCGGAACGCCGCCGTGCCCAACGCCCAGGCGATCATTCCGCGCGCGTGTTTGGACTCCACACTCAGCGCGACGTCAGCCAAGCGGACGCGGTAGGGCTCGGCTTCGCCGGCCGGCAACCCCGCTTCGGTCAGAGCGCTGACCAGGGCCATCAACGCCTCCGCGAGGATGACCGGGGGCGTCCCCTCGGCCACTTCGACCGCACGCGAAGCGAAAGCGATGGCCTGCCCCAGATGATCGCTGGCCCGGAACGCGATGGACGCCAGGCTCAGCGCCTGAGCGCGGAGCGCCGCCGAGCGCTGAGCGACGTCGTGCTCTGCCAGCCTGACGGCGATCTCGGACGCACCGGCGAAGTCGGCGTCGGCGAATCGCGCCTGCGCCTGCACGTAGAGCGCTTCCCAGTGCCGCTCGGGCTGTCCCGCCGCGGCAGCACTGGCTGCGGCCCGCCTGGCATGGGCGGCCGCCGCAGGCCAGTCGCGGTCGTGCCAGGCCCGCTCCGCGACCAGCAGTTCCTCCATGGTGTCGGTGTCGCGATCGACGGCAGCCAGGTCCGCTCCGCGCAGCGGCTCGATCCCCAACTCCAGCGGCGACACGCCCAGCCGCTGCGCCAGGAAGCCGACGACTTCCGGGGTCGCCCCCCGACGTCCGCTCTCGAGGTGGGAGATGTAGCTCCCGCTGTATCGCTCGCCGCCCAACTCGGCCTGCGACAGGCCGTGCCGACGACGATGCTCTCGCAGGAGCTGACCGAACTGCGGCGCCGATGCGGGGTTCGACACGGTGCCTCCTCACGGATTTCATTGCCTGGGGGTCTTGTCAAATCTTGACACACTGGTCAAGTGTCCGCTAGCTTCAACGGCAACGGCCACCCGACCAGTACAGGGGGACGAAATGGGGAAACTGCGCAAGCTAGTCGCCGCTGCAGCTGTTGCCGGAGCGCTCTCGTTCCTGCCGATCAGCAGCGTCACGAGTCAGGACGCCGCCGGCGGTGTGGGCGCCTCAGTCGTGCAGGCTGGCACGGGTGTCTCCGTGAACGGCGGGCAGGGAGACTGGCCGCTGCGGCGGTGAAGCGTCCCCACGCCTCTTGAACGTCAACACCCCACCCCCACGATCGACACTCACCACCCACAGGACCGACACCTACCACCCCTAAGAGACAGTAAGGCGGTGGCCCCTTGAGGGGCCACCGCCTTACTGTCTCTACTGCGTGTCTCTGGCTGGGCCTTCGCTCACTTGACGGTGACCGAGGCGCCGGCCGCCTCGAGGGCGTCCTTCGCCTTGGCCGCGACGTCGCGGGTGACCTTCTCCAGCACGACCTTGGGAGCGGCCTCCACCAGATCCTTGGCCTCCTTCAGGCCGAGGCTGGTGAGCGCGCGCACCTCCTTGATGACCTGGATCTTCT
>CAZPCM010000227.1:0-2672 GCA_964585085.1 uncultured Propionibacteriaceae bacterium | reverse complement strand
CCGAGCGGCTGAGCGAGGTGCTCCGGCGCAGCGGCGCCGAAGGCTGAGCTAGTTTTGCTGCCATGAAGGTCGTGATCACCGGTGGCGCCGGCTTCATCGGGGCCAACCTTGGACGGGAACTGCTGGCTAGGCCCGACGTGACCGCCGTGGTCGCCTTTGACGACCTGTCCACCGGTGACCGGGCCAACCTCGCGGGCACCGACATTGAGTTGATCGAGGGCACGATTCTGGATCCCGTCGCGCTGGACGCTGCGCTCGACGGTGCCGCCGCCGTCGTTCACTTGGCGGCCCTGCCATCGGTGCCGCGCTCTGTGATCGATCCGCTGGCCTCGCACCACGCCAATGCCACCGGGACGCTGGAGGTCCTCCAGGCAGCCCGCCGGGCCGGCAACCTGCACGTGGTGGTGGCCTCCTCGTCGTCGGTGTACGGCGCCAACCGAGAGCTCCCCAAGCGAGAGTCGATGCGGACCCAACCGATTTCCCCGTACGCGGTCAGCAAGGAAGCCACCGAGTCGTATGCCCTGGCCTTCGGCCACACCTACGGGTTGCCCACGCTCGCCTTCCGATTCTTCAACGTCTTCGGACCCTTGCAACCGGCGGGTCACGCCTATGCCGCCGTCGTCCCTGCCTTCGTGGATGCGGCCCTGCGTGGCGTACCACTGACCGTGCACGGCGACGGCGAGCAGACCCGTGACTTCACCTTCGTCGGGACGGTGTCGCGCGTGATCGCCGACGCCGTGGTGCATCGCGTGGCTGATCTCGATCCGTTCAACCTGGCTTTCGGCACCAGGACCTCGCTCAACACCTTGATCGCCGAGCTGAGTTCGGTGCTCGGGTTCACCCCCGAGGTGCACTACACCAACACCCGCGCCGGCGACGTCCGCGACTCCCAGGCCGATCACAGCCGCCTCTCCGAACGGTTCCCCGACGTCGTTCCGGTGCCGTTGACCGAAGGGCTCACCCGGACCGTTGACTGGTTCAGGACACTGCCCGACTACGCCTGATGGACGACGCGGCAACCACCCCACGGCCGCAGGACTGGTCTGACTGGCTGTTCCTGGCCTCGCTGGCCCTGTTTCTGGGGTGGGCGGGCGCGCGGTCGCTGCTGGCCGGGTGGCAAGGGGAATCATGGGCTTACTTGAGCTCCGCTGGTCTCCTGGCCGCTGGCTTCCTCGGTGCCCGGCTCGTTGATCGTCAACTGCTCGCCGTCCTCAGTCCGGTGGCCGTTGTGGTGGTCACGCTGGCGCTGGTGAGCTGGCCGCTGGTCGTGTGGCGGCCGGGTTTGGGCCCGCTCGGTTACGCGAACGCCAACGCGGCGCTGGCCGTCCAACTGTGCGCGTTGGCAGCCCTGTGCTGGGTCTGTCGCCCGCGCGGAGCTGGGTGGGTTCCGGGGTGGGTGTGGCCGGTGGTGATGCTGGCGCTCGGCTGGGCCGTCGCGCTGAACCAGTCCGTCGCCGCTGCACTGGTCGGGCTGCCGACCCTGGCCGTCTGCCTGGCCGTTCGGCTCACAGGTCTGGACACGTCGCGGATCGTGGGTTGGGCCGGGCTGATCGCCACGGTGCTGTCCAGCGCGGCCTTCTGCTGGTTGTCGGCGCAGCGGTCGTGGGACGCGCTCTACGAACGGCTGTTCTCCCCCGTTCGGCATCGACTGTGGCTGAGAGCCTGGGAGGTGTGGCACAGCGCCCCCTGGTTCGGTACCGGTCCGGGGTCGTTTCAGCGGCTCAACCCGTTGGGCGCAGACCCGGACACGGCACCAGCCCACTCAGCCCTCTTGCAGGTGGGCGCGGAACTGGGCTGGGCCGGGGTGGCGCTGCTCGCGCTGATCGTTGCCACCGGCTTCCTGGTGCTGCTCCGACGTCAAACCCCCGGGGTATCGGCGGCGGCCGCCGCCTGGGCTGCCTTCTGGACCCACAGCTTGGTCGACCATCTGACCGAGTTCTGGCCGGTGCCGCTGGCCGTCGGTGTCGTTCTGGGCCTCGGCACCCTTAGAACAGCTCGACGTCGCCCAGGGTGAGTGCCCACTGGTCCGGGCGCGGCGGGGAGGAGGCGAGCGGACGAGTGGTCAGCACCGGCCCTTGGCCTGGCAGTGGCACCAACCCCGCCGCGGGACCGGTCCGCAGACCGATCGCGTAGTCGGCGCCGGTCTCGGTCAGCAGGCGGCGCAGGAGCCGGGCGCCGGTGCCGCGATCGGGAACCAACTGTTCGATCACAGCGGCTTCGACCGCATCCCCGCGCTGCCGGAGGCGGAAGATCACACCGCCACGATCGGGGTCCTCATCGTTGGCCAGCAGGAGTCGGTAGGCCAGCTGCGGGAGGGCGGTGCGCCAGGCCAGGTACTCAGGCGTTCGATCGGTGCGGACGCCGCGGGTCGGCGCGTGCGCCAGCAGGGCGTCGGCCAGCGAGCGATCCGCCAACGCATGGCCCGCGGGGGCCCCGACCTCGGTCGGCTTCGACCACTTCTGGGCCGGCACCTTCGAGCGCAGCATCCGCACCATCGCCGCCGGGGACGACGGCAGTATCCCCACCGGCAGCCGGCGCGCTTGCGACCAGCCCATCTTGAGGTAGCCCGGGCGGCTCTGGCTGTTCGGGGTGTTGAAGACCAGGTCATCCCCGGCCAAGGTCAACTCCGCCACCCCTCGGACCGTGAGCGTGCGGAAGATCCCTCGTCCCTG
>CAZPCM010000226.1:0-2777 GCA_964585085.1 uncultured Propionibacteriaceae bacterium | reverse complement strand
CGACTGGGCGTTGTCGGTGACCGGGCCGTAGGAGTCGACCGCAATGGTGACCGGGCCCATGCCGAGGAAGCCGAAGGCCACCAGGCCGAGGGCGAACACGCCCGGGGCCAGCATGATCGCCTCGGGGATCTGGGTGGACACTGCGTACGCGCCGGCCATCAGGCCCACGATCGCGATGCCCAGCCAATAGGCGGAGAAGTTGCCCGCGACCAGGCCGGAAAGGATGTCCAGGGACGGGCCGCCCTCCTTGGCCGACTTCACGACCTCCTCGACGTGCTTGGCCTTCACACCGGTGAACACCTTGACCAGTTCGGGGATGACGGCGCCGGCCAGGGTGCCGAAGCTGATGATGAGGCTGAGTTGCCACCACAGGTTGGTGTTGCCTCCCACGTTCGGGATCAGCATCGCCGAGATCGAGAAGGTCAGCAGGATCGACACGATCGAGGTGATCCACACCAGCGAGGTCAGCGGGGTCTCGAACTCCATCTCGTCGGCGTCGCCGTACTTGGACTTGGCCCAGGCAGCGTTGCCGAAGTAAGACAGCGCGGAGGCGACGAGCATGATCGCGCGGATGAAGAAGATCCACACCAGGAAGTGCGCCTGCAGGTCTTGCTCGACTCCGAGCAGGATGAAGGTGATGAGCGCCACGCCGGTCACGCCGTAGGTCTCGAAACCGTCGGCGGACGGGCCGACGGAGTCGCCGGCGTTGTCACCGGTGCAGTCGGCGATCGTGCCGGGGTTGCGCGGGTCGTCCTCGCCGATCTTGAACACGATCTTCATCAGGTCGGAGCCGATGTCGGCGATCTTGGTGAAGATGCCGCCGGCGATGCGCAGCGCGGACGCGCCCAGGGACTCGCCGATGGCGAAGCCGAGGAAGCAGGCGGTGGCGATGTCGGCGGGCAGGAACATCATGATCGCGAGCATCATGATCAGCTCGGTCGAGATCAGCACCATGCCGACGCTCATGCCCGAGCGCATCGGGATGTTGTACACGTTGAACGGCTTGCCCTCCAGCGACGCGAACGCGGTGCGGGAGTTGGCGAAGGTGTTCAGCCGGATGCCGTACCAGGCGATGCCGTAGGAGCCGGCCATGCCGATGATCGCGAAGAGCAGCACGATGATGACGCGGGCCCAGCCACCGGTGGTGTTCAGGAAGCCGAAGTAGACGAAGATCACGGTGCCAATGAAGGCGAACAGCAGGAGCAGGAACTTGCCCTGCTGGGTGAGGTAGGCCTTGCAGGTCTCGTAGATGAGCTCGGACACGTCCCGCATCGCCTGGTGGACGGGGAGGTTCTTCAGCTTCATGTAGCTGATCAGTCCGAAGGTGAAGCCGCCGACACAGATCAGCAGGCCGACGAACAGCAGCCACCAGCCACTGATGCCGCCCAGGAACGTGACCGCGTGCAGGTCGGGCAGCGGGAGGTCGAATTCGCTCTTGTGGGAACCGGTGTGCGCTTCCGGGGTCCCTCCGCCGGAACAGGCGGTCAGCAGCAGCCCGAGCAGGCCGGCGAGCAGGAGGAGCGCGGTCGAGCGCGCTCTGGAGGGGCGTGTGAGGGGTTTGGTATCGAGCGAAGAGGTCGTCACGATAGGTCCTTTGGGCAGGTGTGTCTCTGAGTTCGGACGGGGGCGCCCGGGGTCCTCGCTGAGTGGCGAAAACACCGGACGCCAGCCTACGACGCTGTGTCGTAGACGCGCCAAATGTTAGCACAAAGTGGTCACGTTCCGGTCACGGCGTCCGCCGGCGCCGACGGGTGCTATGAGGTTGACTATCGCACGATTTTGGCAAGAATGGTGTTGTGAAAAATGCGTCCTTCGATCAGGCCGGTGAGGTCATCGATTCGGTGGACGCCGCCCAGGCGGAAGCCGACGCCTCCACCCGGGCGCGGGTGGCCCGCTCGATCCTCCAGCACGGGCCGTCCACGGCCGGTGACCTCGCCCGGCGGCTGGGCCTGACCCCTGCGGCGGTCCGTCGCCACCTCGCGGTGCTGCTGAGCATCGGCCATCTGACCGCCCGCCAGCAGCGGGTCTACGGTCACCGCGGGCGTGGGCGTCCGGCCAAGGTCTTCGCGCTCACCGACTCCGGCCGCGGGGAGTTCTTCCAGGCCTACGACTCGCTCGCCATCCGTGCGCTCGACTACCTGCGCCGTACCGGAGGAATCGACGCGGTGGAGCGGTTCGCCGACCAGGTCGCCGCGGGAGTCGCGGAGCGGTTCGAAGCGCTCCGCGGGGAATACCCCACCCCGGCTGAAGCGTTGGTCGAGGCGTTGACCGCTGAGGGTTACGTCGCTTCGCTGCAGCCCGTGGCCAGCGGCGTCCAACTCTGTCAGTACCACTGCCCGGTGGCCCACGTGGCCGCCGAGTTCCCGCAACTGTGCGAAGCCGAGACCCGGACCTTCGCCCGGCTGCTTGACAGTCACGTGCAACGACTGGCGACCATCGCCCACGGCGACGGGGTGTGCACCACCCACGTTCCGCGCCCGGTGGAATCCTCGCTGCACCCCAACCACGGAAAGGCCTCCACATGACCTCGACCGTCCCCGCGGCGCCGGGCCTCGGCGCCACCCAGGAAGAGCACCTGCAGGCGCTCGGCCATTACCAGTACGGCTGGCACGACAGCGACGCGGCCGGCGCCCTTGCGCGGCGCGGTCTGTCCGAGGCGGTCGTCCGCAACATCTCGGCGCTGAAGAATGAACCGGAGTGGATGCTGGCTACGCGGCTCAAGGGTCTCTCGCTGTTCGAGCGCAAGCCGATGCCCGCCTGGGGGGCGGATCTCTCCG
>CAZPCM010000225.1:0-2806 GCA_964585085.1 uncultured Propionibacteriaceae bacterium | reverse complement strand
AGCCGGCGCGCTGGTTGCCGTCGGCCATGCCGACGCCGGGATGGGTGATCGCCGCAGTGACCGCCCACGTGTGGGCCGCGTGGTCCTGGATGATCGCCACCCTCGCCTGTGCCGGCCCCGACGGTGGCCCGTCATGGATCACGACGCCGGACAGGACGCCTGGCAGGTCGACCTCGGCCAGATCCCTGGTCTTGCCGACCCTCGCCCGAGACCGGAACCGCGACCAGCCCGCGACCCGGGCGAGCGTGAACGCCGACCAGGCCACCAGCCAACCGGTGAGCGAGCGCCCCCGGATCGGGACGGCCACCAGAACGAGCAACGCAGCCCACGCGAGGATCAGCGACCCGGCCAGATTCCACTGCTGCCGGTTCACAGCGATGAACACCGGCAGCGCGGCAGCGCCGAGCACGCCCAGTTGTGGACCGGTGAGTCCGAAGAACCAGCCGATTCGATCCCGGGAGTAGTCGCTGTAGACAGCCATCGTCGTCCTTCCTGGTCACAGAGCCGCTACGGCTACGGCAGCTTCCCCGCTGCCTGCCGCGGCTCCCCCACCCGCGGTTGCACCGCCTGCTGGAGCGGCGCCGACGGTGGGCCGAGCCGCCAGGGTCGAGGGAGCTCCGCTGTTGCCGGCGGCGGGTGGGGTGTTGTCCGCGCCTGCTTCGGTGTTGTCCGCGGGCGGGTTGCCGTCGCTGCCGTTCTGGTCTTGGCGGCGGTCCTGGGTCTGGCTGGCCTTCCTGGCCTGCGGGCTCAGGTCGGGTGGCCAGACCTGGTGGCCGACTCCCATCTGGCTGGTCAGGTCGGCACCCATCGAGGCTCCGCGTGTGCCGATCGTGGCCATCACGCCAAGACCCGTTGCGGCGATCTGGCCGACCGGACCGAGCACCTTCATGACCCCCGAGGCGGAGTTCGCGAACCGGGACGTGGTCTGCGCCTCGGCCGAGCCCTCCGCACTCGTCCGTCCCTGTTCGTCGGTCCGGGTCGCCGCCCCACCGTCCGCGGAGCTCGGGGACAGCAGGCCCCGGATGCCACCGTTCGCTGCGAGACCGGCACGCATCGCGGCCCCGGAGCTGGTGCCGGGGTCGACGAAGGCAAGCATTCGGAACAGCGCCAGCGGGCTGAACACCGAGATCAGGATCAGCACAACCCCGACCACCGAGGTGCCGATGGCGGAGAAGTCCTTGGCGAGCCCGGTGGCGATGCCGGTCGTGAACTGGTTCGCAAGCCCGAAGACCAGCACCATGACAACCGGAGCGAACGCGGCGGCGTGGAACCAGCGCAGCGACTTCCAGAACCACGCTCGCCCCGCGTCACCGATCAGGCCGGCGGCGGCAATCGGGGTCGTCGCGGCGAGCACCATGAGGGCGGCTGCCCGCGCGAGCAGGACGAGGAAGTGGCCGATGGCGGCGATCACGACGAAGAAGCCCATGAAGCCGAGCACCGTGGCAACCGTGGCGTCGGTGATGTCGCCGGCGCCGAAAGGTTCGCCGATCTTGATGGCCGACCAGGCGTCCGCGTGAAGCAGGGACTGCATCAGTGAGCGGGTCAGCCCCGAGGTGGCGCCGATCAGGACGACACCGTAAGCGAGCCAACCCGCCCACACGATGGCGAACTGGACCAGACCGATCCCTACTCGGGCGAGGCTGCGGCCGTCGCGCCGGACCGCAGCCGTCCCGATCTGGACGATGCCCAAGATCAGCACCAGCGCGCCGGCGATCCAGAAGGCCGTCCGGTAGATGCCCGCGCCGGGCCCGCCCTCACGCAGGTCCGGGGTCAGCAGCACGTCGCCCAGGTTCAGCACCAGCTGGAGCAGCCAGAGGCCGGCGTTCCAGATCCCCAGCATCGCCGCCGTCCAGCCGTCATAGACGATCTTCGAGGCGACACTGCCAAGTGGGTCGAATGGGTTCGGAAAGATCGGGATCACGATGCCGGCCTCCAGGTCTGCCAGCCCGCATCGATGAACGCTTGCGTGCCCGGCCACGCGCCATCGACCGCTGCCGGTGGGACGCCGGACGCGATCAGCCAGCGGTCGTCCGCCCACGCCATCCGGGCGCAGTAGCCGTAGGCCATGCGTGCATCGGTGGCGACAGTCGCGCGAACCTCCACCATCACGCAGGCCAGGACCCAGTCCGGGCCGTCCGTCCCCGTCAACTGGGCACCGACCGGGACGACCGAGACGGTGGTGGTGTCGTCGATCCGATCGGGCGCCTCGTGCGGGACGGCGCCGAGGAAGGCCTGGACGTTGGCCGACATCTCCCACGCGGCAAGCTTGGGACCACCCGGCGCAACCCAGGCCGAGTGCACCTGGTTGAGGACGGGAATGCTCATCGCCTCCAGCACCCGCACCTCGATCGCCGCCAGCTGACCCAGCGCGCCCTCGGGCGTCCTGGGAAAGCCCGACGAAACACCTGCCGATCCACTCGACGCTGGGACGGGGATGGTGATCTCGGGCGGCGGGACTGCGGCTGGAGCGTGAGGCCACCTCGCGTCACGCGGGACATCCGGCAGCGGTGATGCTGCGATCGCGTTTCGCCGTTCGTCACCCGAAGGTTTCGCGGCTGCGACGTCGAACCGTTCCGTCCCCGGTGCGATAGGGACGACGAGTGCCAGCATGGTGGCGACGAGCCCGCCGAACAGCAGCAGGCCGACGGTCCCGACCACAGCCAGCCCGAGGAAGAGGCGCCACCGGGGCCACGGGGCGCCAGTGATGTCCTCGGCAGCCATCAGATGCAGCCCTTCCCCATCAGCGCGTCGAGAAGCGACGGCAGGGTCAGGTAGGCGATCACCGACAAGAAGACGACGACCGCGG
>CAZPCM010000224.1:0-2874 GCA_964585085.1 uncultured Propionibacteriaceae bacterium | reverse complement strand
ACAGTGTGGTCTGATTCAAACCCCGAAATGCGACACGATCCCTGACGCAAGACAGAAGTGATCGGCGGGGACCCGCCAGAGAGCGGTCTTGCCCATCGCTAGCCTCCTTGCGGGCTACTCCACTTGGTGTCCCAAGAACCGCCAGTTCTATCAAGCAGGTCCGACACTTTCCCTACGCAGGTAGCGACAAGCGCGTCCAGCCCGAGTATCGGGTCGGTTGCTTCATTCAAGACCTCTCGGACTGCGGGGGCACCCTCGGCCCCCAGGAGGAACTTCTTCCGGCGACCGTCATGCTCAAGGGTCACGAAGACCTCGGCATCGTCGGGTACATCATTCACGCCTACTACCTGGCGAACAACCTGCTTCTTGTGCAACTGCGGGAGCAACCCGTGTGGGAAGATCCCTAGGCGCTTCGGCCTAGCAACGTAGGAGATGGTGCCCACCTCGATGTGCGTGCCATCTGCGATGTCGGCGCTGCGACCCTTGAGACGTACTTCTACCTCCTTGAGGTCTGCTGCGGCCGACCATGCTTCGCTCTCAGTCACCGTCTCTGTGACCATCGTTATGGTGCTTGTGTACTCACTGAAGTAGTGCTTGAACAGACGCAAGATTCGGGCCCCCGCCGACCCACGCGTCGACTCCTCGGCAAGGAAGAACGCCGATTCTCCGGTGGCTGGCACCATGAGGACAGCACGATTCTCGCCGGTCGGCGCCTGTGCGCCGTTCATCTGAAACACGGTCATGCCGGTGTCGACCTCGACGATGTCTCCCGGCTCGCCATATGAGCCCACAGAGAGCCTCACAACCAAGACCCGCGGCGCATACCGAATCACCTCGACCACCTGAACCCAGCTCTGCTTTGCCTGGTCGTGTGTATCGGCAACAGGCAGCTTGCTTACCCAAGTCGCGAACAACTCGATCAGGTCCTCACCAGCGAGGTCGCTCGGTGCGAACGTCGCTGGATTCCGAGCGAACTTGGTGTGAAAGGTCATTTCCGATGCGGTGAGCGTCCTGCGGCCCATGCGTCTCCTTCGGGTGAGGTTGCCCAATCATCTCGCAAACGCCCGCCGAGTTGGAGGCCAAGACACTCCACGCCCTGGACCCGGTGACCTGGGATCAACCCGCTTGCTGAGCTTGACAGTCGTCAGGCTCGACACCTCACGGCGCTCTCGACTAGGACTCGGCGCTCTTGGATTCATGCGTGCAGAGAGACCCCCTAGCACCAAGACACGCAGGTGATTCTTGGAGGTCATCCGCACTTCCTGTCCGCCAAGACGCCTTGAACGCACTTCTGGATGGTAGGAAGGAGAACCCAATGACCCCTCGCACCTACGAATCCCTGTCAACAGCATCCGAGCGCACCAACATGAGCGTCAAGACCCTCCGCCGCTTCATCGCAGAAGGAAACCTCCGCGCCTACCGTGCGGGCAATCGCATCCTGCGGGTGGACCCACGCGATGTCGACAACCTCATGCGGCCGGTCCCGACCGTCTGATCCGTCGACCGTGACGTTCTCAGCTGTCGCCCTCTGCGATGCGCGAGAGGGCGGCCGCTATCTCTGCGTCTCGGCCGCGCGCGGCGTGCTGGTAGCGCAGGGCGGCCTGCGGCGTCGAATGCCCCAGCCGCGCCATGAGTTCGGCCAGCGTCGCGCCCGTCTGGGCCGCGAGCACCGCGCCGGTGTGACGAAGGTCGTGGATCCTCAGGTCCGGGCGCCCCGCCGACGCGCGCGCCTTGTACCACTGCTTGTACAAGGTGTTCGGGTGCACCTGGACGTCGGGGTCGTTCACCGAGGAGAACACGAGCGCGTCCGGCCCCGGCGCGACGAAGGCGCCCAGGTGGCGTTGGAGCGCGTCCAGCAGGTGCGGGGGGATCGTGACGTCCCGGACGCCGGCAGCGCTCTTGGGGCTTCCGACCACCACCTGACCCTCGACCCGGACGACGCCGCGACGAACGTGGACAACCCCCCGTCCCAGGCGCAGCTCCAGGTCTCGCCGCCGCAGTTCGGTGAGCTCGCCCATCCGGAGCCCGCACCAGACGGCGAGGACGATGAGCATCCGATACCGCTCCCCCATCGCTTCCACGCAGACGGCGAGCTCGTCCAACGTGACCGGCTCAATTCGCCGGGCCCGGGCCGCGCTGCCGGCGCCGCGGACCTTGCAGGGGTTCGACGCGAGGATCTCGTCGACGACCGCGGTGTTGAGGATGGATCGCAGCAGCGAGTAGGCGTGCGCCCGCCGGGTTGGCTTCGCGGGGTCGAGCGAACTCGTCCAGGCGCGGACGACGGAGGGACTGATGTCCCGCAGCGACATCTGACCCAACTCGGGCAGGATCAGTTGGTTGAGCAACCCCCGGTAGAGAACGCGCGTCCGAGGCTTCAGTTCGCGCTGTTCGAGCCAATCATTGGCGTACTCGTCGAAGTACTCGGTGGCGCGCCGCACCCTGGCCCGGCGCGAGCGCGACGGCGTCCAGGTGTCCTCCTGGAGCAGCTTGCGTTCCTTGGCGAGCCAGGCCTCGGCGTCGGCTTTCGCGTCGAAGGTGGACGGCGCGCGATGGAACGCCAGGTCGGGGCCCATGTAGTAGGCCTGGTAGCGACCGTTGGACCGTCGACGGATCGTACCGAAGTCCCGCTTCTGTCTGGGCATAACTCCTCCGGGCATAATCTGGGCATAATGACCCGGGCTGAATGGCCTGTTATGCCCGGATTTGCTCCACGCTGTGTTCAGCATATCTCCTGGTCACACCCACGTCGCTACGGTTCACGGAAGGCTCCGAGGCCCGGTGTGAATAGATTCAAATCCTGTCACCCCGACCAGCGGAAAACCGCTCTGACTAGCCCGTCTACGCTCTCTCCGTAGGTCGGTCGAAGTCGGCCGG
>CAZPCM010000223.1:0-2884 GCA_964585085.1 uncultured Propionibacteriaceae bacterium | reverse complement strand
TTGATCACGACGGGTGTGCCCGCCTCGACCAGTTCGGCGGCCTTGGCCAGGTCGGTCTCGACCACGATGCCTGTCCGACCCGCCTTGCTCAATGCAGTGACACCGCGCTCCGGGGCGATGTCGGCGACGACCGCCACCTCCATGCCCTTGGCCCGCTCGATCTGGGCGATCAGGCCGCTGCCCATCTGGCCGGCGCCCACGACGCCGACGCGCACGGGGCGTCCGACCTTCTTCTGGCGCTCCAGAAGGCGCTGGGTGTAGCTACTCATGACACATTCCTCTCAATTGGATGCTTGGCGATTCGGAGTCCGGACTCTGATCCGTGCGGTGGTTGGGTTGGCCTTGACGGCCGTGACGGCTGCCTGTTCGCCGGTCGGCAGCAACGCGAGGGCGTTTTCGATTGCGCGGTGGAGGTGTTTGCCTTGGGCGCGGTCGATCAGGGTGTCGAGGTTGCCGTGGAGGTGGGGGGCGGGTTGGAGTCGGTTGAAGATGGTGGCGCCGGTCATGGTGCGGGCTTCGATGACGGTGTGGGTGGTGGGGTTGATGACGAGGACTGCGATGGCCCCGGTGAGTCGTCCTTTGCCTTGTCCGCTGACCAGGCGGAGGTTTTGGCCTGCGTAGGTGCGGGCGAGTTTGTTGATGTCGGCGAGGTAGACGCGGTTTTGCCAGTAGGACAGGGCGGTGCTGAGGGCGAGGGCCCCGACCAGGAGTGCGGCGAATTCCCAGCCCATGGGGTTCACGCGCCGTTCGTGCGGATGATGGTGATGGGGTCGCCTGCCTGGGGGGTGGGGGGGGTGGGGGCGGTGGCTTTGACGGCGCCGGGGAGGATGTCCTGGCTGCCGATGTTGAGGTAGACCACGATGTGGCCCAGTTGGGCGAAGTTCTCGTTCGCGCGGGAGCCGACCTCGATGATGGTCATCGGGGTTTGCCCGATCCACAGCTGGTCGCCGGGCGCGATCGGGTTGAAGGCGGTGGCGGGGCCGCGGTGTACCAGGCTGACATCGGCCAGCGCGTCGGGGACCGGTTCTGCGAACAGGATGAAGATGCCGGCCTCGAACAATTCGGCGGCGTCGCCCCCGATCCGTGTGATGGTCGACTCCCAGATCGAATGGGTCATCGGTGTGGTTCCTTTCGTGAGCGGCTGGCGGGCCGGGGGTCTCCCGGCCCGCCAGGACCGGTGTCGAGGGTCAGATGACGAACGAGGCCAGGTAGGCGATGACCACCGCGACCGGTGAGGTGATCTGGCGGGAGAACAGGACCGCGGGAACACCCACCGACACCGTCTCGGGTTCGGCCTCGCCCAGGGACAACCCGACCGGGACGAAGTCACAGCCGACCTGGCCGTTGATCGCGAACAGCGTCGGCAGGGCGTACTGCACCGGCAACGCTCCGGCGGCGATCTGGGTGCCCATCAACACGCCCACGACCTGCGCGATCGCCGCACCGGGGCCGAGGATCGGCGACAGGAACGGCAGACCGGTGATGATGCCCAGCAGGACCAGGCCCAGCGGGTTCCCCGCCAGCGGAGCGACCGTGTTCGCGATCGCCTGCGACAGGCCGGTGTAGGTCACGATGCCGATCAGCAACGACACGTACGCCATGAACGGCAGGATCGTGTTCAACGTCAGCTTGATCGCCTGACGACCCGACGACAACAACGTGTTGATGAAATACCCGATCCCGTTGCCGAACTTCACCACGAACCCGGTGAACCCCGACCCCTGCGCCGCGACCTGAGCCCGCGCCTTGGCCTTCGCTTCCGCCGCCCGATCCGCCTCGCCCGCCGGCGCCGCCCCGGCAGCGACCGGCACCGCCCCCGCCTCGGCCAGCACCACATTGTCCGGGCCCACCGCGGACACGAAAATGTCATCGGTGATGTACTGCGCCAACGGCCCACCCGGCTCACCGGGATAGATGTCCACCGTCGGGATCCGCTTCTTCGGATACACCCCGATCCGCGCCGTCCCACCACAGTTGATCACCGCACACAACACCCGCGCATCCGGAATGTTGTTGGTGAACCCATCCACCGCCTCCGCACCACTCAACTCAGCGATCCGCGCCGCGACCGGATGAATCCCGCCCCCCGTCACCGACAAAACAACGTCCTTCTCCGGCGTGGGCACCAGGGTCAACCCCGACCCCCAACCCCCACGGCCACGCGACACCTTCACAGCCTGATAGCTCACAGCACACCGCCTTCAGTCTTCGCGCCCTGAATATGACCCGCCTCGTACATCTCGTCGAAACGCTTGAACGTCTCCGTATGACCACCCCTGCTGATCAGGATCCGCGTGATCCACTGCGTCGCCAAACCCCGGATCAAAATCACCACGATACCCACGATGAAATACATCGCAGCCAACCTCGCATACCGCTCCGGAGCAATCTGCAACACACCAGCCGACACGCCCGTCCACACGAACA
This sequence comes from uncultured Propionibacteriaceae bacterium, assembly GCA_964585085.1. Classification (GTDB taxonomy): domain Bacteria; phylum Actinomycetota; class Actinomycetes; order Propionibacteriales; family Propionibacteriaceae; genus Propionicimonas. Next base: position 457 of record CAZPCM010000223.1, on the reverse strand, counting down.
ACTCACCCGCATTCGCATGCGGCAGGAACGCCGTCACCGGATGCACAAACGACACCGCCGCGTCGTAATACGCCGGCTTGAACTTCTCCGGCAAGAACCGCCCGAACGTGTAACACATCGGATTCGTCAACATGATCACCGCAATGATCGGCATGACCGTGTACCGCGTCACCGCATACTTACCGGCCCACTTCACCGCACGCGTCACCCGATCCTCACCAATCCAGGTCGTCACCGCATACATCGCCGTCAACAACACCAACAACAACGGCAAAATACCCGTGATCAAACCCAACAAACTCTTCGCCGAAGCATTGAACAACCCAATGAAATGCTCAGCGAACCAAGCAATCGCATCCATCAGAAAACACCTCCCACAACAGGCACCACACACGGTGCGACAAAGCCCGGACCGACAGCCACGAGCAAGACCGACGACATCAGCAACCCCCTTGTT
>CAZPCM010000222.1:0-2917 GCA_964585085.1 uncultured Propionibacteriaceae bacterium | reverse complement strand
ATGAGTCGTTGACAAAGTTCCCGGGTTGGGCCGGACGGCTGGAGGCGGCGGTTCGCCAGGTCGCCGACGTGGTCAGTCCAGACCTGCCCGCTGCTGCCTTTGCTGGCACCCCTACCGAGCCGCCGGCGGAGATGGAGCGCCAGATGCGGGCGCAGGGTATCGAACTCATGCCGCTGGACCCGGCTGACGACGACGTTGACGTGGTTGCCATGAGCCGGTGCTTGAGCTTCCGGGATCGGCTTGGCGGCGACGTGCAGGTCACGATCGACGACGACCATACGTTCCTCTCGGCTATCGCTTCAGTAACAGCAGATTGAAGTCGCTGGATCAGGTGGCCGTAGGTCCGAACAGCAGTCCTTCCGGCTGCTCGCGCCAGCTGCAGGCACCTCACTGCCTGGTTCGCCAACCGGGTGGGAGTAGCCGAGCGCGCAGTCTGCGGCTTCGCGTGTGTATAGCTGTTGCTATACTTCGGGCATGACGAACAGTCTGGCTGAGGTTGCCCGCGACGCCGACCATCGGATCGCCCAGGCGCGCATGGAGTTGGTCCGGGCCGTGCGGCAGGCGGCCGCGGCCGGGAAGACCCAGAAGCAGATCGCTACCGAGATCGGGCGCAGCCAGCCCGAGGTGTCCCGGCTGTTGCACTTCCACGGCAGGTCCCCTCTGGGTCGTCGGTTGCGCGAGCACGCCGCAGAGGTCAAGCGTTTGGTTGCAGACGCCGGCGGCAGCAACGTTCGCGTGTTCGGGTCCGTCGCCACCGGCGAGGATCGGGAGGATTCCGACATTGACCTGCTGTTCACCATGGGTCGCCCCCTCAGCTTGATGCATCTCGGCGCCCTCGAGCAGGCAGTGAGCCGGGCGGTCGGCTGCCGGGTCGATCTGGTGCCCGACACGGTGCTGCGGTCCGAGTTCCGTGAAGAGGTTCTCGCTGAGGCGGTGGCGCTGTGAGCAAGCGCACCACGAAGATCCTTCAGGACGCCCTAGCCCATTTCCAGATCATGCAGGAACACGCCGAGCAGGACCTTGATGAACGCTTGGTCATCGACGCGGTCTGTATGCGCTTGTCGGCCGGGATCGAGGCCCTCGCCAAGCTCGACCCGAGCGTGCGGGCGGAGATCTTCGGCGAGGCCTGGCCACTGATGTGGGGCATGCGGAACCGGATCGCACACGGCTACCTGCTGGTCGACGCCACCATCATCCGCCAGACCCTGACACAGGACGTCCCGACGATCCTCGCGCTGATCCTCACGCGCCTCGACGCCGACCCCCCACCTGAAAGTACCCCTGCCTGACACCCACCAGCGCGCGAGGAGCGGCAGTTTTGCGGATGCCCGCGGAACGCTAGCCATGGCGCTCGTCGACAACGTCAGCGAAGTCCGCCACCTCGCGGCGAAGCAGAGCAAGGGCTTGCTCACTTGCCGCCCGCCATCGGCCCTCGTGAGCCTGCGACTCCCATCCACGCTCGAAGCTGAAGTGGCGTTCCCACAGCTCGTAGCTGTGCCGCAGGAGCTCAGTCACCTCCGCCGAGAGCCCGTAGTCCGTGGGATCCATCGAATACCGGTCCGACCCTGACTCCCACAGCGGCCAGGGATGACCATATTCGAACAGGAATCGGATCGTTCTAGCCACGCTCTGATCCTCGCATTGCGCCGCCCGAAGGGCGGCAGAAGCGCATGTTGGAACGGGTCCTCGGTGGGTAGCGTGACCTTGGGCAGTTACTCGTCTGCGGCGACGGTCTTGCCGGGGCGGTGCAGGACATCCAGCGGTGTAAGCAGGTCCTCGGCGCGCTCCCTGCCCCCAACTTCACCCTCGGTCGGGTAGGAGTAGGCGAAGAACTCACCGTAGATGTTCTCCACGATCAGCCACGGGCGGAGGAGCCGATCGCGCACCACTGCGGCCTCGGACTCCTCCGATACCAATCGCAGCAGGGACTCTAGTTGCTCGGTGGTCTCAATCAGGTCAGCCATGGTGGATCTCCTCGCTTGGTGGTCCGACAGTGGGAATGGTCCCTCCCACTGTAAACATGCACTGGCCGGCCGATGTTGGCGGGGCGGGTCAGCCCCCAGCCATCTCGGCCGGGTTGAACCGGGCAACACCCCAGATGTCACCGGCCCGCAGGTCTGGGGTTACCTCGTGTTCGGCCGCGGCAAGGCGGAACTGCACTTCTACGGAGACCGTTAGGTGGACCCGCTGAGCACCACAGCGATGTGCTCCTTGTACGTCGACAATTCCCCAGGCGCTCTTCGAGGAATGGTCGACATCGTGCCCGACGAGCGGACGGGAAGCCGCATGGTCGTTCCGCAGGCAACCGACTGTGGCATGCGCGAGTTTGCGGAGTTCGAATGGAGCGGCAAACTGCTCCGAATCGGTTCCCCTATCGACCCCATTTAGCGGGCGGGCACGCCATTCCCCCGGGTGCCGGGTGCCTGGCCGGGGTCGAGGGTGAACCCACACATCGTCGGATCAACGCCGTGTCACTTCCCGGGTGCGGCAAATGAGTGCGTCGGGCTAGCGCTGGGAGAACCTAGACAAGTCGATGCGCGTGCGGCGGTCACTAGCAGTGACCAAGGTGATCAAGTCGCTCAGGTTGTGCTCCCTTGCGAAGCAATCCGGATGGACCAGGCGACTGGGTCCACCGCGAATGTCTTCTATGAACGGGATCCAGTACGACTCCCACTGCTCCGCGGGGAGATCGTCGTCGCGGATCGATCCGACTCTCGGGACCTGCCGGGTCTTGCTCTTTCCCGCAAAGGGACATTGCGCGCGCTTCTCGCCGCTTCGCAGCGGACGAATTCTGAAGCCTGATGCCCGCCAAACTCACCAAGTGACATCCACGGGGTCCGTTCAACTGCAGATTCCTCCCAAGGACACGCACTCTGGCTCGACATCATCGCCACCGTCGCTCGCGGAGTTGGCGGCA
>CAZPCM010000221.1:1885-2923 GCA_964585085.1 uncultured Propionibacteriaceae bacterium | reverse complement strand
CGAGCAACCCGTTAGTGGCGTCGGTCGATCAGTCCGGGTTGGTGTCGTTCCTCAGTCCTTGCTGTCTAACGCTGGTGCCCGGCTATCTCGCCTATGTCACCGGCACCGCGGGCGCCGACGCAGCCTCTTCCAACACGCAACCAACCAACCATCCCAGCGGCACCGCGCACACGGCCACCCCTGTCGCAGCGAGAACTCCCCGACCGCGCGGCCCCAGTCGCACGGTCATTGGAACCTTGCTCTTCGTGCTCGGTTTCGCCGCCGTCTTCACCAGTTACGGGGCTGCGTTTGGTGCCGCCGGAACCCTGCTACTCAAGCACCAAGACCTCATCATCAAGGTACTGGGCGTCTTCACCATTCTGCTAGGGCTGATATTCGCCGGCGTCTTGGGACGTATTCCACTGTTCGCCCGCTCGTTCCGGGTGAGCTTCAAGCCTCGCCTCGGCGTCGCGAGCGCGCCTCTGCTGGGCGTCCTCTTCGGGGTCGGGTGGACACCTTGCATCGGCCCTACACTCGCGGCCGTTCTCGGCCTGTCATTCAGTACCGGCGGCGCCGGTCGAGGAGCGTTACTGTCCTTCGCCTACAGCGTCGGCCTCGGGCTACCCTTCCTGTTGGCAGCCATGGGTATCCAACGAGCGTTCAAGATGTATGCGCTCGCCCGCCGTCATGCTCGCCGGATCACTCAGGTCGGCGGCGTCTTGCTGATGGCTGTGGGGATCATGCAGGTCACCGGCATCTGGGCTTCGATCATCGCGCAGCTACAGGTGCTCGTCGCCAATTGGCAAACTCCGCTGTGAGACGACAGTCGAAGGTGAGCCACACCGAGCCGCTCCAGTCCTGAGGTGGTGTGGACGACGCTCGGATTCTGGTCGGTCTCGCCCGGAGCAAATGATCAGAACCTGTGAATGGTCTTCGCCGGGGTGACGTGAGGGAACGTACCATCCCGAGGCTGATCTGAAGTCCTTGTAGCTCTTGATCGGGACCGGCGTTGGGGCGCTGGTTCAGGAAGGTACGTCCATGCTCAAACCCTGCGACACA
>CAZPCM010000221.1:0-1875 GCA_964585085.1 uncultured Propionibacteriaceae bacterium | reverse complement strand
GTGATCGCGCTATGGCTTGGCCACGAACAAATCGCCACCACCGGCATCCATCTCCACGCCGACCTCGTCATCAAACAACAAGCCCTCGACCGGACCCGGCTACCCGACATCCCCGCCGGCCGCTACCAACCCGACGACGCACTCCTGACCTGGCTCACCAACCTGTGAAGGCCACGCGATTATGCCGAACGATCCACCCCTCACGCCGTCCTGACAAGCACAAACGAAACCGAACTCGGCATAACCAAGACGTCGGGATGATGCGCGATGCACTGCTGCACGACGGTGCGGTCCCCGGTGGTGGTGATCGCCCCCGGCAGGCCCTTCAGCCCATCACAGACAGCGATCAGCACATCGTCGACGCCGCGGTTCTTCAGCTCGGAGAAGACCTGCAGCCAGAAACCTCGCCCCTTCGGCGCCGTCGCCTGCCCAGATCCCCAGGATGTCCCGCTCCCCGTTGGTGGTGACGCCCATTACAACGTAGAACGGGGTGTTGCGGACCTGGCCGTCGCGGACCTTGACCACGATGGCGTCCACGAAGATCACCGGATAGAGCGGGTCCAGCGGTCGGCTGGACCATTCGGCCAGCTCACCGGCGACCTTCTCGGTGATCCGGCTGATGGTGTCCTTGGACACCCTGGCGCCGTACACCTCCTCGAAGTGGGCGGCGATCTCCCCGGTCGGGAGGCCGCGGGCACTCAGCGACAACACGATCTGGTCGATCCCGTCCAGGCGCCGTTTCCGCTTCGGCACGATCACCGGCGTGAATGAGCCGTCGCGATCCCTCGGGACCTCGATCTCGACCGGGCCGATCTCGGTCAACACCGTCTTGGCCCGGGTCCCGTTACGCATCTTCGTGCCCAGCGGCGCCGCGCCATGTTCGTGGCCCAGGTGCTCGGTCAGTTCCGCCTCCAAGGCGGACTCCAGGACCTGCTTGGTCAGCCCGGACAACAACCCGCCCGGGCCGACCAGGGACATCCCCTGAGCCTTCGCCTGGGCGAGTAGCTGCTCAGTGAGCTGCCTCTGATCGATGATCTCTCCCGTCACGGGGTCGATCATCTCCACCATCTCGGTCGTGTCAGTAACGGCCGTCTCCCGTCGGATCAGGCCGGACCCATACACACCGTTAATCCGACATACATCTATGCCGACATCGGGATAGGTCGATGAGCTCGGCTACATGGAACGACAAACGAGGAGCCGAGCTCCTCTTTCAAGTCCTCACCGAACGCGAAGGAAGGCCTCCGTGTACGGGCAGTCGACGATGTGCAGGAGTTCGACCTTCATGAGGCGTCTCCGGTTTGTTCATTGTTCGTCGCTTGGTGTGGGCCTGACCGGAGGAGGTTCAGGCAGATGAGGACGACGCCGAGCACGACGAAGACGTCGGCGATGTTTCCGATGACGAGGTCGCCGTAGGCGAGAAAGTCGGTGACGTTCCCGCGCGCGAAGGCGGGTGGGTTCCAGAGCCGGTCGGCGAGGTTGCCGGCTGCACCGCCGAGGACCAGCCCCAGCGCAAGGCTCCATCGTGCACCGCGTAGTCGCGCGGCGAAAGTGACCACACTCCCGGCGGCGAGGGCCCCGACGAGGGTGAAGATCCAGGTGGCTCCGGAGCCGAGCGAGAACGCGGCCCCGGGGTTGTAGACCAGGGACAGGCCGAACAGGTCGCCGAGCAGCGGGATCCGGTCACCCGGGGCTAGCTGAGCCGCAGCGAGGGCCTTCGAGCCCTGGTCGAGCACGACGGCGATCACGGCAACTACCAGGGTGACGGGCAGCGCTCTCGTCTGCTTCGGCCGTGCGCCAGCACTTTCGTCCTCGACCTGGGCGGCGAGGTTCTGCCTGGTCATGCGCGTGTTCTAGCCGCGCGCAGGCCGTGTA
>CAZPCM010000220.1:922-2943 GCA_964585085.1 uncultured Propionibacteriaceae bacterium | reverse complement strand
GCGCTGGTTTCCATTCATCGTTTGTCTACCTTTCGAGTTCCGTCAGAATCCCAGGCCGGCTTCGCGGGCACTGTCGGCCAGCGCGGCGATCCGTCCGTGGTACTTGTTGCCGGCGCGGTCGAAGACGACGACCCCGACGCCGGCCTCCTTCGCCCGCTCGGCGACGAGCTTGCCGACCGTCTTGGCCTTGGCGGATTTGTCGCCCGCGGCAGCCCTCACCTCGGCCTCCATGGTGGACGCGGACGCCAGAGTCACCCCACGGGTGTCGTCGATGACCTGAGCAACCATGTGCCGCGAGGACCGCGTCACCACGAGGCGAGGACGCTCCGGCGTGCCCGCGATCTTCTTGCGGGCCCGCGCCTGTCGGCGCAACCGGGCCGCCGTCCGGGCAGCCAGGCCCTTGTTCTGTGCCAGGGAGATAGCCATCACTTACCCGCCTTTCCAACCTTGCGGCGAACCCTCTCGCCGGCGTAGCGCACGCCCTTACCCTTGTACGGCTCGGGCTTGCGGAGCTTGCGGATGTTGGCGGCCACTTCGCCCACAACCTGCTTGTCAATGCCGTACACAGTGAACTTCGTGTTGCTCTCCACCGAGAAGGTGACGCCCTTGGGCGCGTTCACCACAACCGGGTGGGAGAAGCCCAGGTTGAACTCCAACTGCTCGGGGTTCTTGAAGATCACTCGGTAGCCGACCCCGACGATCTCCAACTTCTTCTCATAGCCCGCGGTGACCCCGGTCACCATGTTCGAAACCAGGGTCCGAGTCAGGCCGTGAAGAGAGCGGCTGACCCGCTCATCGTCGGGCCGGGTGACTTCGAGTTGACCGGAATCGTTGCGCGCGACCCGAATCGGCTCTGACACCAGGTGTGTCAGCGTGCCCTTCGGACCCTTGACCTCGACGGTCTGCCCCTCAAGGGAGACCTCGACCCCGGCCGGAACGTCGATCGGGAGCCTGCCAATACGTGACATCTTTTCAGCTCCTTCCGCTCACCAGACGTAGGCGAGCACTTCGCCGCCCACGCTCTTGGAGTTGGCCTCTCGGTCGGTCAGCAGACCCTGCGACGTCGAGATGATCGCGATACCCAACCCGCCGAGCACCTTCGGGAGGGCATTCGACTTGGCGTAGACACGCAGGCCGGGCTTGGAGATCCGACGGACGCCGGCGATCGACCGCTCCCGGTTGGCGCCGTACTTGAGCGTGATCTTCAGCGTCTTGCCGACCTCGCCCTCGGCGGGATCGATGACTTCATAGCCGGCGATGTAGCCCTGGGCCTTGAGGATGTCGGCGATACCCACCTTGATCTTGGAATGCGGCATGCTCGTCGAGTCGTGGTACGCCTGGTTGGCGTTGCGCAGACGCGTCAGCATGTCTGCGATGGGATCAGTCATGGTCATGACTTGTGCATCTTCCTTCTCGGGCGGTTTCGCCCCGGCGCGGCCGGGTCGACCTTCCCGGGTCATGCCCGGACGGATGTCCGGGGGATCGGGGATGGAGCCACAACGCGCTGGTCGTCGTGCCGCCGGATCCCATCCGGCGTGGGCCGAGGCCCGACTCCGCTATTCATCTGTGCGATCGGAGCTGACCCGTCCGTACGGGTCAGCGGCTGCCTACCAGGACGATTTGATGACGCCCGGCAATTCACCTCTGTGCGCCATCTCCCGCACGCAGATCCGGCAAAGGCCGAACTTGCGGTAGACGGCCTTCGGCCGACCGCACTTGGTGCAGCGGGTGTACGCACGGACGGCGAACTTGGGCTTGCGTGCCTGCTTGACCTTCAGAGCAGTCTTTGCCATGGCTCAGCTCACTTCTTCTTCGTCGGCTTGAGGGACTTCTTCTGGGCGCTCTTGGAGCCGCCCAGCGGACCGCGCTTCTTCCTCGCGACCTTCTTCGGGTCGTTCTCAGGTGTCTTGAACGGGAACCCAAGACCCTTCAGCAGCGCCCGGCCCTCGTCATCTGTCGTCGCCGTCGTCACGAACGTGATGTCCATGCCGCGCAGCTTGTCGATCCGGTCCTGGTCGATC
>CAZPCM010000220.1:0-912 GCA_964585085.1 uncultured Propionibacteriaceae bacterium | reverse complement strand
GGGCGCCGATCGGCATCCCCTCGCGCAACTTGAACTGGGCGATCGACTTGCGGGCCCTGGTGACCGAGGGCTTCTGCCCTGTGATCTGGGTCAGGTCCCGAACAGCGGCGTCGATCACCTTGGAGTCCCGGGCCGCCTCGCCGACACCCATGTTGACCACGATCTTCACCAGACCTGGGATCTGCATGACGTTGTCGTAGCCGAACTCGGAGTGCAGGGCAGGCGCGATCTCGCTGCGGTACTTCTGCTTCAGCCGAGGCACGGCCCCGGACGAACTGGACGGGCGCGGCGCATTCGGATCGACGGCGACACGCTCGACCTTCTTCGCCGGGACAGCCGGCCGGGCCGCGGTCTTCGACTTCTGGGGCGCCTTGGTCGTCGTCGCCATCAGATTTCCTTCCCGGTCTTGCGCGCGATCCGGACACTCCGCTCGGCGGTGTACTCCGAGCCGTCCGGACGGCGCTTGGTGACCTCCCGACGCTCATACCCGACGCGCGTCACCACGTCCTTGCCGTCGACCTTGACCACCAACTGCACGTTGGAGGCATCGATGGGCGCCTCGGTGGTGATGATGCCGGCCTTGTTGTTCTGGCGGGTCTGGTTGTTCTGGGTCTCGCGGACGTGCTTCTTGACAATGTTCACGCCCTCGACGGTCACCCGGCCGGCTTGCGGGTCGACCGCGATGACCTCGCCGACGATGCCCTTGTCCTTGCCGGCGATGACCTTGACGCGGTCACCCTTCTTCACATGCAGCGAATTGGCCATCTCACAACACCTCCGGCGCGAGCGAGATGATGCGCATGTACTTCTTCTCGCGCAGCTCACGGCCGACCGGGCCGAAGATGCGGGTGCCCCTGGGCTCCCCGTCGTTCTTCAGGATCACGGCCGCGTTCTCGTCGAACTTGATGTAGG
>CAZPCM010000219.1:0-2981 GCA_964585085.1 uncultured Propionibacteriaceae bacterium | reverse complement strand
AAACCCTGTGAGGCACGGCCCCTCACCACGCGGGGACTAAACGTGAGTCTCGTCGTCGTTTCGCGGCTGAGCGTCCGGGGTGGTAATGTGGCCGAGCCGCAAGGACAAAGGGGCTATAGCGCAGTTGGTAGCGCGTCTCGTTCGCAATGAGAAGGTCAGGGGTTCGAATCCCCTTAGCTCCACCGGCAGAAGTAGCCTCTGACAAGGGATGAAGCTTATCCCTGTGGCCCTTTCACATTGAACTGCACAACATACGCACCACTTCAGCCTTGGAGGCCCCATTCGGTACCGCGTGTTGGTGACGCGCGCAGGTCGCTGAACGTTGGGTCCGAGCAGCCAATGCCGAGGACTCGGCGGAGAAGGTCAGGGCCGAGTTCGACCGGCCGTACGGCTACGTCGGCTCCTGGAAGACCGTCGCTTCGGAAACGAAGGACCCCTGGCGGACCAAGGGTGGCAGCATCCGCGGTGACCTGCACCGAGACGTTGGTGGTGCCTCAACGAAGGACCCTAGCGGACCAGGGGTGACGTGGAGTTGCCGACCAGGGCAACCGTTCCCTCAGCCCGGCCTCAACGAAGGACCCTGGCGGACCAGGGGTGACCGTTCACGTCCGCCGCATCCGCTCCGACCCGCTTGCCTCAACGAAGGACCCCTGGCGGACTGTCAACGGCCAGGTCTTGGTCCCCGCTGGTGGCCAAGTAGAAGTCCCCGCTCTTCGCCTTGGTTCGATCAGTTGTTGAGTTGGGTTCCTCCTTTGGTTTTGGCTTGTCGCATGCGGTAGCTGTCGCCGTCGGTGATGGTGACGTGGCAGTGGTGGAGGAGCCGGTCGAGCATGCTGACGGCGGTGGTGTGTTCGGGCATGAACCGTCCCCAGGCTTCGAAGGGCCAATGGGAAGCGATGCCCAGGGCGCGGCGTTCGTAGGCGGCGGCGACGAGCCGGAACAGCAGCTGTGCGCCGGTGTCATCCAGCGGAGCGAAGCCCAATTCGTCGATGAGTACGACGTCGTTGCGGAGCAGGTTGGTGATGACTCGTCCGACGCTGTTGTCGGCGAGCCCGCGGTACAGGGTGTCGACGAGGTCGGCTGCGGTGAAGTACCTGACCCGGTGGCCGGCGGTGACGGCGGCTTCGCCGAGAGCTAGGAGCATGTGGCTCTTTCCGGTGCCGGCCGGTCCGATGAGGCACACGTTCTCGGCGGCCGGGATCCATTCGAGGCTGGCCAGGTAGCTGAACGTGGCTGGCGGGATGGAGGAGACCGACACGTCGAAGGTGTCCAGCGTTTTGGTGACGGGGAACCCGGCGAGGCGGCGCCGGGTGCCGGTGTTGGAGGCGTCACGAGCGGTGATCTCGGCCTCGATCAGGGTGCGCAGAAACTCTTCCGGGGTCCAGCGTTGGGTTTTGGCGGTGATCAGCAACTCGGGGGCCAGCCGGCGCATCGCGGCCAGCTTCAACCGGCGGAGGCCGTTCTCGAGATCGGCCGGCAGCAGGGGTGGTGTGGTGTTCACCGTTGCCCCCCGATCCGGTAGGCGTCCAGGGATCGGGTCGGTGCCACGGGCAGGTCCAGCACGAGCGCCTCGCCAGCAGCGCGTGGAGTCGCGACCCCGCTGCCGGCGGCCAGGATCGAGCCGATGTCCACGGCTCGCCACCTGCGGAACGCGACCGCCCTGCGCAACGCTGCGGTCACGGCTTGATCGCCGTGCGCAGCGGTCAGGGTGTTGATCTGTTCGATCTCGCCACCAAGCTTGGTCACCCCCGCGGCGGCAGCGCCGGTCAGGAACGCCTCGGCGACCTCACCCAAGGCAAGGAACCGGATCTCGGTGGCGGTCCGGGGCCGTGGTGCCCTGCTCGGCCGGTCAGGCCGGGCGTTCGGGTAGTGCTCGTCGAGCACGCTGGCGGTGCCCGGAGCGGTCAGGGCGTGCTCGGCAACGATCTCGCCGCTGACGGGGTCGATGACTTCCAGGCGCTGTTCGCCGGGCAGCACCGTGACCGTGGCGCCGATCAGCCGGTGCGGCACGGAGTAGCGGGCTGAGGCGAACCGGACACACGACAGCCGGTCGACCTTCCGGGTGATCGGCCTGGGCCCGATCTCCAGCCGCAACCCGGGCAGGGCGGTGAGCAGCTCCTGCTCGGCGACCAGCCGCTCGGCCGGGACCGCGACGATCTCCGAATGGGTCACAGCGTTGACCTCGGCGCACCACCGGGCCGCGGCAAGGTTGGCCGCTGCCAAGTCGGTGAACGGGGCCTGGGGGATCATCAGGTCACGCTTGGCATAGCCGACCAGATGCTCGACCATGCCCTTCGACTCCGGGTCGTGGCCCTCACAGAAGTCGGGCCGGAACCCGTAGTGGGTGGCGAACCGGACATAGTCCGGGGTCGGGATCACCACGTTCGCGACCACCCCGCCCTTCAAGCAGCCCATCCGGTCGGCCAGCACCACCCTCGGGACCCCGCCCAGGACCTCGAAGCATTCGGCCAGCATCGCGAACGTGGTCGCAGCGGTCTCGTTGGTCGCGAACCGGACGAACCGAACCCTGGACCAGCCCAGCACGGCACAGAACACGTGCAGCCCGTCCTGCACACCCCAGTCGATCAACAAGTGCTCACCCGGGGACCACACCCCCGGACGACGACCCCGGCCGTGTTCACGCCGGTAGGCCGCCTTGGCCTCAGCGACCAGCCGGCGGAAGTTCCGGGCCGACCCGGTGAACCCCGCCGTCCGGGCCGCCGGCAACAACCGCTTCGCGCTGATCCGGCCCTGGGTGGCCTTCACCCTGTCGGCGACCAGCTCGGCCACCTGGTCATAGTTCCGGGCACGGGCAGCCCGCACCGGCCGGCCCTCCCCGGCCTCGTGGGCGGCGATCACCCGCTGCACCGTCTTGTGAGTCGTGCCGCACAAGGCGGCCGCTCCTCGATAGCTGCCTACCTCCCGATAGGCCGAAATGATGTCCATTCGCTCTCTCGCGTTCTTCAATGGAGACCCCTGCG
>CAZPCM010000218.1:0-3159 GCA_964585085.1 uncultured Propionibacteriaceae bacterium | reverse complement strand
GAACAGGTCGGGGTACTGGGTGGCGGAGTGGTTGCCCCCGATGGTCATCTTGGTGATCTCGGTGACCGGGACGCCGACCTTGGCGGCCAGCTGCGAGATCGCCCGGTTGTGGTCGAGCCGGGTCAGCGCGTTGAACCGTTCGTTGGGGATGTCGGGGGAGTTGCTCATCGCGATCAAGGCGTTGGTGTTGGCCGGGTTGCCGGTGATCAGGATCCTGATGTCGTCCGCGGCGACGGCGTTCAACGCCCGACCCTGGGCGGTGAAGATCGCGCCGTTGGCGCTGAGCAGGTCACCGCGCTCCATGCCGGCCGTCCGCGGCCGTGCGCCGACGAGCATGGCGAGGTTGACACCATCGAAGACCTTGGTGGCGTCGTCGCCGATCTCGACCTTGGTCAGCAAGGGGAACGCGCAGTCGTCCAGTTCCATGACGACGCCTTCGAGCGCCTTGAGGGCCGGCGTGATCTCCAACAGGCGGAGTTCGATCGGCTGGTCCGGGCCCAGCAGCTGGCCGCTCGCGATGCGGAACAGCAGGTTGTAGCAGATCTGTCCGGCGGCGCCGGTGACAGCCACTTTGACGGGTGCGGTGGTCACGTTTGGTCTCCTCACAGCGATGTTCGGGGGGCATTGGTGTACCCGTCCGACGCTAGCAGTTGCGCATGGGATGAGCAGCCGATTACCCGCCCGGGGAGGGCTCTGGGAGCTGGCGTAGGCTCGACCCATGCGCATCATCCTGGTCCGGCACGGCCGGACCTCGTCCAACACCGGCTTCCTCCTCGACACCGGGGAGCCGGGCGCGGACCTCGATGAGACGGGACGCCGTCAGGCCCATTCCCTGGTCGACCGGCTGGCCGGCCACGACTTCGAAGCCATCTTCGTTTCCAGCCTCGTCCGGACGCACCAGACCGCCGAACCGATCGCGCAGGTTCGACGGCTTCAGCCGCTGGTCTTGACGGGTCTCCGGGAGATCTCGGCAGGGGTGGACGAGATGACCACCGACGCCACCCGCTATATCGGCACGCTGCAGGCGTGGGCGGCGGGGGAGCGGCACCTGAGGATTCCCGGCGGCGAGGACGCCAGCGAGTTCTTCGAGCGCTTCGACGACTCCATCAAGACGATCGTCGAACACGGTCACGAAACCGTGATGGCGGTGAGTCACGGCGCGGCGATCCGGGTCTGGGCCACCGAGCGCGTAGCCGGATTCACCGAGGCGATCGGCGAAGGCCACTTCGACAACACCGGGATCCTGGTCATGGACGGGTCTCCCGAGGACGGCTGGTCGCTGGTCTCCATCGAGGGAGTCCGCCACTACGCCCACGTCCCGGAGGAGTCCGGGCTGGAGGGGGACGGCTGACCCTCTGCTGTTCCCGTCGCGACGTGGCTCGGCGTCAGCCGAAGATGACGGTGCGGTTTCCGTCCAGCAACACCCGGTGTTCGGCGTAGAGTTTGACGGCCTCGGTCAGCGTCCGGGACTCCTGCTCCTGGCCGATGGCGACCAGTTGGGGAACGTCCATGCTGTGGTCGACCCGGCGGACGTTCTGCTCGATGATCGGGCCCTCGTCCAGGTCCGAGGTCACGAAGTGGGCTGTCGCGCCGATCAGCTTCACCCCCCGTGAGTGGGCCTGCCGGTAGGGGTTGGCGCCCTTGAACCCGGGCAGGAAGCTGTGGTGGATGTTGATCGCCCGCCCGGCGAGGGCCTGGCACAGTTCAGGGGACAGGATCTGCATGTAGCGGGCGAGGATCACCAGTTCGATGTCGTGTTCGGCGACGATGTCCAGGATGCGTCGCTCCATGGCGGGCTTGCTGTCGGTGGTCACCTCGCGGTGCTCGAACGGGACGCCATAGAACCGGGCCAGGTCCGACAAATCCGGGTGGTTGGCCACGATCAGTGGGATCGTGATCGGGAGGTACCCCGAGCGCTGCCGGAACAGCAGGTCGTTGAGGCAGTGCCCGGCCTTCGACGCCAGGACGAGCGTCCGTCGGCGGCGTCCGACGAAGTCAAGGGTCCACAGCGCACCCAACCGGTCGGCGATGGGCGCCACGGTCTGCTCGAAGACTGAGCGGTCGAACCCCGACTGCACCTGAACCCGCATGAAGAACCGGCCCGACTCCGACGAGCTGAACTGCTGGAGTTCTGTGATGTTCCCCTGGGCCTCCACGATCGCGCCGGTGACGGCGTGCACGATGCCGGGCCGGTCGTCGCAGACGAGGGTGAGGAGCCAGTGGGTGGAATCGATCACCGGCCAAGGGTAATCGCCCACCCGGCGCCCGGCCGGGTCCGTACCAGCGGGCGTCACGATATCTTGGCGTCGAACAGCAGCCGAGGCAGGGAGGCCCAACTCATGTCGAAGATCAAGGTGGTCGGCACCGTCGTCGAACTCGATGGCGACGAGATGACCCGGATCATCTGGCAGTTCATCAAGGAGCGCCTGATCCACCCCTACCTCGACGTGAACCTTGAGTACTACGACCTGGGGATCGAGAGCCGCGACGCCACCGACGACCAGGTCACCATCGATGCCGCTCGCGCGATCAAGCGGCACGGGGTCGGGGTGAAATGCGCGACCATCACCCCTGACGAGGCCCGGGTGGCCGAGTTCGGGCTGAAGAAGATGTGGGTTTCCCCGAACGGCACGATCCGCAACATCCTGGGTGGAGTGGTCTTCCGGGAGCCGATCATCATCTCCAACATCCCCCGGCTGGTGCCCGGGTGGACCAAGCCCATCGTGATCGGGCGACATGCCCACGGCGACCAGTACAAGGCCACCAACTTCAAGGTGCCAGGCGCCGGTCAACTGACCATCACCTTCACACCGGCGGACGGCTCCCAGCCCATCCAGCACGTGGTGGCCAACTACGGGCCCGACGGCGGCGTGGCGATGGGGATGTACAACTTCAACGACAGCATCCGCGACTTCGCGCGTGCGTCCTTCGCCTACGGCCTGAACCGCAACTATCCGGTCTACCTGTCGACCAAGAACACGATCCTCAAGGCCTACGACGGAGCGTTCAAGGACATCTTCGCCGAGGTGTTCGCCACCGAGTTCGCCACCGAGTTCGCCGCGCGAGGCCTGACCTACGAACACCGGCTGATCGACGACATGGTCGCCTCGGCCATGAAGTGGGAGGGCGGCTACGTCTGGGCCTGCAAGAACTACGACG
>CAZPCM010000217.1:0-3161 GCA_964585085.1 uncultured Propionibacteriaceae bacterium | reverse complement strand
GATCGCCGCGATCGGACTGGCGTTCTTCGCGGTGTCGATCTACAACGGCTTCGTCAGGGCGCGGAACCTGATCCAGGAGTCCTGGCGCCAGATCGACGTCGAGCTCAACCGGCGCTACGACCTGATCCCGAACCTGGTCGAGACCGTCCGCGCCTTCGCCGCACACGAGCGGAACACGTTGGAAGAGGTCACCCGGCTACGCAACCAGGCCGCCGCCCTCGCCCAGCAGGGCGGGACGCCTGGACAGCGCTCCCAGGTCGAGGAGCAGCTCTCCGGTGCCGTGCGCAACCTGATCGTGGCTGTCGAGGCCTACCCCGAGCTGAAGAGCAACGTCAACTTCCTGGAACTGCAGCGCGAGTTGACCGAGACCGAGGACAGGATCGCCGCCGGGCGGCGCTTCTACAACGCCAACGTCCGCAACTACAACACCCAGGTCGAGTCGTTCCCGTCCAACATCCTGGCCGGCATGTTCAAGTTCGAGAAGGCGACCTACTTCGAGGTCAACGAGGCCGAGATGCGTCGCGCCCCGCAGGTCAGCTTCGGCGAGATCAGCGACCGGGGTGACCGGCCCGCCGCTCGGACCGAGCCGACCAACCAGCAGATCGCGGCCGGCGCCGGCGGCTCGAACGCTCTCCCCAACCCGCAGGCCTACCAGCAGGCCAATCCGTCCGCGCCGCCGCCCGGGCAGTTCCCGTCCGCCCCGGCGCCGTCAAACCAGCCGCCCACGTACCAGCCCCCGACCTACCAGCCCCCTGCGCAGCCGGGCTATCCGCCGGCCGGACAGCCCCCGTACCAGCCCCCGTACCAGCCGCCGAACTACCAGCAGCCGCCGCAGTCCTGAGCGCCGAAACGCCTGCGCCCCCCTCCAGGTGGAGGGGGGCGCAGGCGTTTTGAGCCAGGTGGCAGCTACTTGGCCACCGAGTTGGCCTCGGCGGCACGACGACGCGCCAGCAGGTACTCCACGACCATCGGGATGATCGAGACCAGGACGATCAGGACCAGCACCAGGTCGATGTTGTTCGCGATCAGCGGGACGTTGCCGAGGAAGAAGCCCAGCACGGTGACCCCGACCGCCCAGATCACACCGCCGATCGCGGTGTAGGTGATGAAGGCACGGAACTCCATCTTGCCGATGCCGGCGATGAGCGTGACGAAGGTCCGGACGAAGGGGACGAATCGCGCCAGGATGAGGGCCCGGTTGCCGTAGCGTCCCAGCAGTTCGTGGGTCTGGTCGACGTACTTGGGTGCGAAGATGCGGCCCCAGAAGCCTTCGCGAGGCTTGAACAAGGCCGGTCCGATGAGGTGGCCGAGCCAGTAGCCGGCCACGTTTCCGGCCACGGCGGCCACCGTCAGCACGACGCAGGAGACCGCCAGCACCCCCCACTTGTCGAGTCCGGCGAACGTGATCGACGGGGGATTCATGGCGATGAACATGCCGACCGTGAACAGAAGAGAGTCGCCCGGCAACACCGGGAAGATGGCACATTCGATGAAGATGATCAGCGCCACGCCCCACAGCGCCCAGTTGCCGAGGCTGTGGATGATGGAGGCCGGGTCGAGCCATTCGGGCAGCAGCATGGGCATCAAGGCCAGCTGGGGCATCAGGTTCATGATTCAACAGGATACCGTGGACGCTTGTGAGCCCGCTCAGTGAGGTCCCTCCGCAGGCTGTGGCCGCCCCGGGTGTGGGGCCTCTGCCGGCACCGTGGCCGGAGGATCCACGCCTGGACCCGGCCCTGATGGCCGAGGGGGACCGGCGCAACGTCGTCGACCGTTACCGCTACTGGCGCGTGGATTCGATTGTCGCCGACCTCGACGCCACGCGGCATCGGCTGCACGTGGCGATCGAGAACTGGGAGCACGATTTCAACATCGGTTCCATCGTCCGCACAGCCAACGCGTTCAACGTCGGCGGCGTCCACATCATCGGCCGCCGGCGCTGGAACCGCCGCGGCGCGATGGTGACCGACCGCTACCTGCCTGTCCACCACCACCCGGACGCGGGGAGTCTCCTCGTCTGGCTGCAGCAGCGTGGCATCGTCCCGATCGGCGTCGACAACCTGCCCGGGGCGGTGCGGCTGGAGGCCGAACGGCTGCCGCGATCCACCTGCCTGGTCTTCGGATCGGAGAGCCTCGGCCTCAGCGAGGATCTGGTCGCCGGTTGCGACCGGCTGGTGGCGATCACGCAGTACGGGTCGACCCGCTCGATCAACGCCGGGGCGGCCGCGGCCATCGCGATGTACCACTGGGCGCTGCAGTGGGCCGGGCCGGACGCCGGTGCCTAGGATGGCCAGGTGAACGGCGGCGAATTCGGGGTCTACTTCCGTCCTGAGCTCGCCCAGGCGCGGGTCGCGCAGGCGAACCGTCGGCTCCGGTGGCGCCTGATCACCCTGGTCCTCAGCCTCGCCCTCGCCGTGGCCGCCTGGTTCGCCTTCCCGGACCTGATGCGCTCCTGGGGGTTGTGGTTCTTCGTCCCCTCCCTCGTCGTCGAAGCACTCTTCCTGTTGGCGGCGGCCTTCCTGTGGTGGCGGGCACGCGCGGCGGCGCGTGCTGTAGCCCCCGGCCTGGCCCTCGGCGTCAACCGTGACGGACTGCTCGTCGGACAGACATGGTTCCCCTGGCCCGAGGTGGGCTCCCTGACCGTCCTGCCCGGCCGGCTGGGCGCAAGCGCCTCGCTGTCGGTCACCGGCCGCAACCAGATCACGGCCGGCGTGCCGCTGGAATTCACCGATGCAATGCCGGCGTCCATTGATTCGGCGATCCGTGCGCTGTCGGGCGGGCGGGCCTGGATCGACCTGTCCCAACTGGACGACTGAGCTCTCCGAATTGTCGGATTCGGTCAGCGACTCCGCTGGTCTTTTGCAAGACTGAGAGAGTCGTCTTTGCCGGCCGGTCCGCGTCGGCGCCGTCTTGAAGAGAGGCCGTTCATGCCCATTGCAACCCCTGAGAAGTACGCCGAGATGCTCGATGCCGCGAAGGCCGGCTCGTTCGCCTTCCCGGCCATCAACATCACCTCGTCGCAGTCCTTGAATGCGGCCATGCAGGGCTTCGCCGAGGCCGGCTCCGACGGCATCATCCAGGTCAGCACCGGCGGTGCCGAGTACGCGTCCGGCCCGACCATCAAGCACATGGTGACCGGCGCGGTCGCGCTGGCCGAGTAC
>CAZPCM010000216.1:0-3183 GCA_964585085.1 uncultured Propionibacteriaceae bacterium | reverse complement strand
GGTCGGTGCCGCCGTACCTCACCGGTATCCGACTCACCGACTGGTACACCCCCCTGGTGTCCCGGTGGGTGAGGATCGCCGCAACGGCGGAGGCGATCTCCGGCACCTCCCTGCCGAAGCCCAGATCGAGGAGGAAGATCAGCTTGTGGAGGGGAAGACCCGCATTCTTGTGGCTCGTGACGAGGGTGCCGTGGAAGTCCGCAACATCACGGAGGAGACCCACGATCTTCGGATCGCGCAGGCCACGGTTGCGGGCGTCTGTCAGCGCCGGCCCGTCGTCACGGAGCAGGCTGTGGCGCACAGCGAACTGCAGCCAGTCTTCTCCCTGTTCCAGCAACAGAGTGATCGTCTCGTCCATCCCGGAAACCTCCCCCCAGCGGACCCGACATCCGACCCTGCTCAACGCGTTCATCGCTACTCCGACGCAACGAGCGTCGCACAATCAATCCGCCGATGACGAAGTATCCCCCTGTGAAGCGGCAGGCACCATGACCAGCGCCCCCGGCCGAGCCTCAACCCCATGCAGGTGACGCGAGACGTGAGCCACCGGCGCTCCCCACGGCCGGTCCTGTTCTGCCGCTGGCGGCCTGGCACGAGCGGTTGCCTCCGGTCAGGTCGGCGGCTGATCCCGCTGGGAGCGCCGTTGAGGGCTCAGCGGTTGGGGTGGATGAAGGCGAGGATGTCGCGGGGGACCTGAGGGCTGGCGGCTGCCTGGAGCCCGCTCGCTCCGGGGTAGGTAATCAGGGTGCCGGCGGGGATGAGTCTGGCCGTGTCCGCCGCATCCTCCTGGGCGAAGATCTGGTCCTTTTCGCCACAGATGACAACGGCGGGCACCCTGATCCGGGGCAGGATCTCACGGCCATCGAAGTCCCGCTCGGCGTACGTCTCGACCAGGACGTCTTGAAGGTTGTAGGCCCGACCGGCGAGCCATCGGCCGGTGAGCGGCCCGAGCAAGCGGCGCAGCCAGTGCCACCGCGGCCCTGGTGCTATCTCTTCAAGCAAGGCCGCCCCGGCGTCGGTGAACTTGCCCGCGCTCAGGGCCTCACCGAACCGGCCGTCGACGTCGCGACCCCACTCGGTGACTCGCCACGCAGTACGAACAAGTGCCAGGTGGGTCAGGAGGTCGGGATGGTTCGCGGCGAGTTGCTGGCCGATCATGCCCCCGAACTCTTCGGCGACCACGACGTCGACATGGCCGCCGAACTCGTCCCTGATCACCCGGGCGTAATCCTCGGCCATGTCGGCGACGGTATGACCGCGGGGCATCCCGCGCCGGCGAGTGACGCCCCAGACGGTGAAGCCGTCCTCGAGATAGGGCTTGACCGAACTGACCATCATCCGCATCTCACGCCGAGATGGCACCACCGTGCCAGGCCCGCCTTGGATGAACAGCAGCGTCTTCGGCCCGCTCCCCACCGCCGAGTACTCCATCCCGTTGGCGAACGCACCGATGCGCATCTCGGGCAGCGGAGAGCGCGCAGCCCTGCGCCACGCCACGACGCCGAGAGCCGCCCCTGCCCCCGCCGCCAGGGTCAAGGCCATCCGAGATCGCATTCCCGCTCCGTCCACTCACCGTGACGCTGCAGGCTTGTGGCTGGCAACGCCCCTGCCATCAAGCATCGTCCTGAAACGCCGTCGTGTCCGGATCCACGTCTTCCGTTCGTGGCGGGTCTTGACCTGAACTCCCGGCCACCACGCCGCCGGGAAGCACACAACTCAGACTCCAACGTGGCAATGGCCAACCCATCGCGCGCTTCTGCCGCTCCTCGTGTGCGGCTACGGCACGGTAGGACTGAGAGCAGTTTCCGGCTAGTCTGCTGCGAAGTAGTCTTCGTCGATTTCGCGCAGGACGAACGTGTGCTTGGTTTGGACGCCGACGCCGTGGTCGACCATGAGGTGGGCGAGTTCGTCGCCGTCGATGAGGATGACGCGCTGCTGCAGGTGGTTCGCGCAGGTGCGGGCGTCGTTGGTGTACCGGCTCGTGGTGATGAAGACGCCTCGTGATGCTTGGGCGTATTGGAGGGCTCCGACGAAGCCTTGGAGATCAGGTCGCCCGACGCGCTTGCCGGAACCGTACCTCTTGGCCTGGATGTAGACGCGGTCGAGTCCGAGCTTGTCCTGGTAGATGACGCCGTCGAAGCCTTCGTCTCCGCTCTTGCCGAGGTGGAGTTGGCGTCCTTTGGCGCCGGCGTAACCCATGGCGACCAGGAGGTCGAGCACAGCGCGTTCCAGGAACTCGGGCGGTTGCTCGTTGAGGTGGCGCAGCAGGTCGGATTCGACGGCGGCGTTGGCTTCCTCGGCCGCGGCAGCTGCACGAAGATCGGGTGCTTCCACCTCGACCGCAGGTTCGGGATCTGAGGGGGCCGGCGTCTGGGTTGTGTCCTTGGCGGCGGGTGGTTTCGCGCGACCCCGGGCCCGGAAATCGCGGAACTCCTTGAACTGTTCAAGGTCCTTCAGCACTATCCGGTCGGGATGCTGGGCCAGCAGGTGTCGTCCCCGGTCGGTGATGCTGTAGACGCCGCGCCGCGATCGGGTGATCGCGCGCGCCTGGTACAAGTGCGTGTTGGCCCAGTGCACGCGGCTTTGCCAAGTGGTCAGGTACCCGCTCGGAATCCGCTCGGCCAGGTCGTCTTCGCTGAGGCCGAATTCGACGGCGAGGGACGCGATGATCTCCTTGGACTGATGTTCCTCGCCGTCTAGAAGATGCCGGAGCACAGGAACCATCACGGTCTGGAAATCGGGAACAGTCACGAAGCCATCTTCCTGCACAGTCCCCCCGTCGACTGCCGAACTGCGCGCGCCACGAGCACTCGCTCGACGACCGGACGCCGCTCTGCCGCGTGTGCTTGAGAGGGGCCCAGCCGCCAGCGGGTCGCTCACGACTTGACCGGCCCGACGTGCTGGGGCCCCGGAGCCCCCCCAAAGCGTCCACGAGGGGTCGATTGGTTTGTTCGCCAGGGGGCCCACGCGCTCGCCGGTGCCCTGGACGGCGGTTCCGGTCGTGAGAACCACATAGGGTCGCAGCACCACGAGGGACGGGGTGCGATGAAGGTGGTGGAACGGGTAGCCGAGCGTCTGGCGCACGGAGTGCGGGGGTGGATGGCCCTGGGGGCAGTGGTGCTGTTCGGGTTGTTCACCGCGATGGTGCTGCCCGCCCAGGCTGAGGCCGGGGCTTTCTACACG
>CAZPCM010000215.1:0-3215 GCA_964585085.1 uncultured Propionibacteriaceae bacterium | reverse complement strand
CGGGCCGGCCTCCCGTCCGCCACCTGACGTTGGCGTTACAGCGGGATGTTCGTGTATTCCTCGCCCTCGCAGAATGCGAGCGCTCGTCGACACTCCACCCCGCTGTTCCGCCAACTGACGTTGGCGTTACAGCGGGATGTTCGTGTGAGGGCCGCGGACGCCGTCGTCGGCTGCCCGGATCGCCGCCGCGAGCGCCGAACGGGTCTGGGTCGGCTCGATGACTTCGTCCACGACGCCGATCTCGACGGCCTTGTCCACGCCTCCGGCGATCCGCTCGTGTTCGGCGGCGAGTTCGGTCTCCACCTGGGCCAGCATGTCCGCCGGCACGTCGGCGAGCTTGCGCCGGTGGAGGATCCGGATCGCCGCGACCGGGCCCATCACCGCGATCTCGGCACCCGGCCAGGCGAACACCCGCGTCGCACCGAGGGAGCGGGAGTTCATCGCGATGTAGGCGCCGCCGTAGGCCTTCCTGGTGACCAACGTCACCCGCGGGACGGTGGCCTCGGCGAACGCATGCAGCAGCTTCGCGCCGCGACGCACCACGCCGTCCCACTCCTGGCCGACCCCGGGCAGGTAGCCGGGAACGTCCACCACCACCACCAGCGGCACGCCGAAGGCGTCGCAGAGCCGGACGAACCGGGCCGCCTTCTCGGCGCTCAGTGAGTCCAGGCAGCCGCCCAGGCGCAGCGGGTTGTTCGCGACGACCCCGACGGTGCGACCGCCGAGCCTGCCGAATGCGATGGTCACGTTCGGCGCCCAGCGGGCATGGAGCTCGAACACCGACCCTTCGTCCAACAGCCCGTTGATCAGGGGGTGCACGTCGTAGGCCCGCTTCGCTGAGGCGGGCAGGAGGGCCGACAGGTCGACATCGGGAACAGACGCGGCCACACCACCCTGGGCGGCGAGCAGGCTGGTGATCGCTCGGCCGCGAGTCAGGGCGTCCGCTTCGTCATCGGCGACCACGTGCACGACGCCGGACCGGCGTTCGTGCGTGTCCGGACCGCCGAGCCGCAGCATCGACACGTCCTCGCCGGTCACCGAACGGACCACATCCGGGCCGGTGACGAAGATGCGGCCCTCGGGGGCCAGGATGACGATGTCGGTCAGCGCTGGCCCGTAGGCGGCGCCGCCGGCGGCCGCGCCGAGCACGATCGAAATCTGGGGGACCTTGCCCGACGCCTGGGTCATGGCGCGGAAGATCCGCCCGACGGCGTGCAGGCTCAGCACACCTTCGGCCAGCCGAGCTCCGCCGGAGTGCCAGATCCCCAGGATCGGGACGCGGTCGACCATCGCCCGCCGGTAGGCCTGGACGACGACCTCGCAGCCCTCGGCGCCCATCGCACCGCCCATCAGGGTGGCGTCGGAGCAGAACGCCACCACTGGGGAACCGTGAATCTTCCCGGTCGCGGCGAGCATTCCCGAGGCGTCGTCGGCGCTGATCAGGTTCAGCGACCCCGGGTCGAGCAGCGCCGCGAGTCGGCGGAGGGGGTTCCGCGGGTCTTCGGCTCGGGGCAGCCGGGCGGGTCTGGCGGCAGAAGCCTGGGTCATGCGGGTCTCCTCCGGCGATTCTGGGTAGGCGTCAGCCCGCGCCCCCCGAGAGGGACGCGGGCAGGACGGGAGGTGTCAGCGGATGTTCGCGTTGGTGATCGCGACGGCCACGTTGTGGCCGCCGAAACCGAAGGAGTTGTTGATCGCAGCCAGATCGCCCTCCGGCAGCGGACGGGCGACGTTCGCCGCGATGTCGATCGGCAGGTCCGGCTCGGGATCCTCCAGATTGATCGTCGGAGGCACCATCCGGTCCTTCAGCGCCAGCACGGAGGCGATGGTCTCCAGCGCGCCGGCGCCGCCCAGCAGGTGGCCGGTCATCGACTTGGTGCTGGTGACGACCACGTGCTCGGTGTCATCGCCGAGCGCCGTCCGGATCGAACCGGCCTCGGTCAGGTCACCCTGCGGCGTGGACGTCCCGTGCGCGTTGACGTGCACGATGTCGGCGGCGCTGAGGTGGGAGTCCGCCAAGGCCTTGAGCATGGCGTTGGACTGGCCCTCGCCGGTGGGATCGGGCTGGACCATGTCGTGGCTGTCGGAGGTGATTCCGGCTCCGGCGAGGGTGCCGTAGATCTTTGTCACGCCGCGGGCCAACGCGTGTTCGAGGGTTTCGATGACCAGGACCGCTGCGCCCTCGGCCATCACGAAGCCGTCCCGGCCACGGTCCCACGGACGGGAAGCACGCTCGGGTTCGTCGTTGCGGCGGCTGAGCGCCTGCATCTGGGCGAAGGCCGCGATGGGCAGCGGATGGATGGTCGCTTCGGCCCCACCGACAACGGCGATGTCGGCCCGGCCCAGCCGGATGAGGTCCAGGGCGAGCGAGATCGCTTCGTTGCTCGACGCGCACGCCGACACCGGGGTGTGCACCCCGGCCTTGGCATGCACCTGCAGGCCGATGTTGGCTGCGGGAGCGTTGGCCATGAGCATCGGGATGGTGAAGGGGCTGACCCGACGGTAGCCCTTGTCGCGATGGGCGTCCCAGTTGGACAGCAGCGAATGGAGGCCGCCGATGCCGCTGGCCACCGAGACCGAGAGCCGGTGCGGGTCGACCTGGTCGCCCGCGGCCCAGTCGAAGCCGGCGTCCTTCCAGGCCTCTTCGGCCGCGATCAGCGCCAGCTGCGTGGAACGGTCGAGTCGGCGGGCCCTGACCCGGTCGATGACCTGGGACGGGTCGACCTTCACATAGCCGGCGATGCGGACGGGAAGTTCCTGCGCCCACGGCTCGGTGATCGCGCGGATGCCCGACTTCCCCGCAAGCATGGCCTCCCAGGTCGAGGCGAGGTCGCCGCCCAGCGGGGTGGTGGCGCCCATTCCAGTAATGACAATGTCGGTCATGGTTCTCCGAGTCGTGATGAGTGGGTGGCTGGGCCCGGGTGTCGGGCCCAGCCTGGTGGCTCTGTCAGCTGCTGAGCCGGGAGGTTCTCAGCTGTGGGCCTCGATGTAGGCGACGGCGTCGCCGACGGTCTTGAGGTTCTTCGACTCCTCGTCGGGAATCGTCACGCCGAACTTCTCTTCGCAGCCGACGATGATCTCGACCATCGCGAGCGAGTCGACGTCGAGGTCATCGACGAAGGACTTGTCCAGCTGGACGTCCTCGACCGGCGTACCGGCGACATCGTTGACGAGCTCAGCCAGCTGAGCGCGGATCTCTTCGGTGGTGGCCATAGGGT
>CAZPCM010000214.1:0-3285 GCA_964585085.1 uncultured Propionibacteriaceae bacterium | reverse complement strand
TTTCACCTTGTCAGAGCGCTCTTGTTGGGAGCTCCCCCGCCTGGACTCGAACCAGTGCGGTTCACTCGCTCCCCTTGCTGGGATTCACCCTTGAAACTAAGCGGTCTGACTAGGTGATAGACGCAACAGTAACGCGACTCTGCGGAATGCACAAGTGGGCAGAACTCGCCAGAATCCGGGTAGAATGTTGCCCGTTAGTTGCCCGACTGGTCTCACTGGAGGTCCCCTCATGGCGGCAGAGCGACGGAGCTTTGGCAGGCTTCGCAAGCGCCCATCGGGCCGATGGCAGGGCGGCTACCTCGGACCGGACAAGACTGTTCACAACGCGCCGGTGACGTTCACCACCAAGACCGACGCAGAGGGATGGCTGGCAGTTGAGCGCCGCCTGATCGAGCGTGACGAGTGGACACCTCCGGCCAAACGAGCCCAAGCGAAGCACGCCAAGGGCGCGACGCTGAACGACTTCGCTCCCGACTGGCTGGCCACTCACAAGCGCAGCGATGGGCAGCCGATCAAGGACCGGACCCGCGAGCACTACGGCAAGCTGCTGGACGGGCGCATACTCCCCCACCTCGGGGACTTGCCCATGCGCCACCTGGACGACGACACCCTGAACCACTGGCGAGACAAGCAACTCCCTAGGGACACGCCTGTCGCCAACGCGCACGCCTATGCGCTGCTGCGCGAGATCCTGAAAGCCGCGGCGGTGAAGGATTCCGCGATCCGGCCCCCGGCCATCCCCGGCGCAGCCAAGGCCAAGACCACGCACCGCGCCGAACCTGCGACGCTCGACGAGTTGGCCGTGATCGTGGCTAACATGCCCGAACGGCACCGGCTGGCCATCCTGCTCATGTCCTGGTGCGCACTGAGGTTCGGGGAGGTGACCGAGCTGCGCCGGCGAGACGTCGACCTCCGCGGGCAGCGGATCAAGATACGCCGGGCCGTCGTCAGGGTTGAGCATGAGCGCCGCGTCACGACACCCAAGAGTGACGCCGGCGTCCGGGACGTGGCGGTCCCTCCGCACCTGCTCCCGACGATCAAGGACCACCTGAGCCTGCACGCCCAGCCTGGACCGGATGGCCTGCTGTTCCCCGCCGAGAGTGGCGGCCACCTGTCACAGTCAACGCTCAACGGCAAGCCATCCCGCCGGCGTCGGATCAAGGGACGGATGGTGAACGAGTCGGCATCGGGGTTCTGCCGGGCCCGGGAGGCCGCCGGGCGCCACGACCTGAGGCTGCATGACTTGAGGCACACCGGCGCGGTTCTGGCCGCACAGACGGGCGCCACCCTGGCCGAACTCATGGCCCGGTTGGGGCACTCGACACCCGGCGCCGCCATGCGCTACCAACATGCCGCGAAGGATCGAGACAAGGCAATCGCCGCGGCGCTATCCGAGATTGCCCGGGGGGCATCGTGAGGCAGCGTCCGGGACATCTGCGCATCATCTGCACCGGCGCCGGCCGGGTTGCCCATGGTGTTGTCGAGCTGGCCATGGTTAGTTGGTCCTGGCCGATCGCCGATGAGGACGATCTTGATGGGCAGGAGCCTCCCCGCCCAAGAACGCCCGCGGGCCCGGAAGTCCCCCTGCGGGAATTGTCGCTGAGCGTCACGGGTGACACCTTCCGCCGGCCCCGTCGTCGGGCGCGGCAACCCTTCCTGTTCAGTGAGGCTCGCCGCGCACCTGTCGAGTGGAGGACGAGGGCGGACGGCGGGACGACGCTGGTGCTTCCACCATGCCCGCGATGCCGGCGGCCCGCCGTCCAACTCCGAGACGACACCCTGCGCGTGTACGTCGAAAAGACCCGCGGCACGCCGATGGAGGGCACCCTTGACCTATCCCACTTGACCATGCTGTAAACTCCGAACTGCCGAGTTGCTCGGCGTTTTGCGGGTTGTGAGCCGCTGGCCTCACGAGTGCTATCCCGAACTCAACAACAGGTTGAGGTAGGGGCCACTTGTGATGCCCAGGAGGCGCCACGATGCCCCATCCATCCCCCACCAAGACGACGCGCTACCCAGAGGCGCGCCGTTTCATCCGTCAGGAAGTCGCCGCCGAACGGTGGGACGTTTCCGTCGACACCATCCGCCGCCTGATCACTGACGGCAAGATCACCGGATACAGGCTCAACGGCCGGATCATCCGCGTGGACGTGGCCGAGGTCGACGCCTGCTTTCGTCCAATCCCGACCGTCCGTCAGGCCGGGTGACGCCCGATGAGCGCAAAGAAAACCCGCCCCACCCTGGCAGGGGATGGAGCGGATCAAGTAGCGGTTGCGGGCGCTAGGACGATCTTAACAGAGCCACTGCCACGGCCTCGTTGCTGTCGGTGCTCGCACCCACTGCTGTCGCCACGCTCGGTTGCCCGCGGCTACGGGCGAGTGTGCTGGTCACGTACCGCCCTCGTGCAACTCGACCTCCACCGCGATCGTGTGGGACGCCGTCTGGCCGCTCTGGCGCGTCTGGTGGCTCAACTCGACCGCGATGCCCTGACCAATCTTGAAGCTGCTCTGGCGGTGGCCGCATGAGCGCCGCTGTTTATGGGGCATGCCCCGTAAAGCGTCGGCGGAGGACGTCGGCGGAGCTCTCCGAGCTTGACGACCTGCTCTTGGATATTGCTGCCGCCGAGCATCCGCTGACCGTGCGTCGTGCGTTCTACTCGGCTACCACCACCGGGATGGTGGCCAAGACTGAGGCCGGCTATTCGGTGGTTCAGCGGCGTCTGTTGGCGCTGCGCCGGGCGGGCCGGATGCCGTACTCGTGGATTGCCGACAACACCCGGTACGTGTACCGGCACCGCGGGATTCATGACGATGTTGAGGCCGCGCTGGACGACACCGCCGCGTTGTATCGGCGGAATCTGTGGCGGGATCAGCTGGTGGACGTGCAGTTGTTCACCGAGAAGGAGGCCCTGGTCTCGGTCGTTAACCCGGTGGCCCAGGAGTGGCAGCTTCCCCTCGGGGTGATGCGCGGGTGCGCCTCGGAGTCGTTCATCTACGAGGTGGCCGCCGACCTGATCGCCGCCGACAAGCCGACGTACTTCTACCAACTCGGGGACCACGACCCCACGGGGGTGATGGCCTGGTCCAAGTTCGCCGAGGGGGTGCGCCGGTTCGCGCCGGACGCCGAAGCGTCGTTCGAGCGGCTGGCGGTCACCCCGGAGCAAATCACCACGATGGGGTTGCCGACCCGGCCGACCAAGACCACCGACAGCCGCGCCAAGTCGTTCGTTGGCGAGTCGGTGGAAGTCGACGCGATCCCGGCGCCCGCGCTGCGGCAACTCGTTCG
>CAZPCM010000213.1:0-3362 GCA_964585085.1 uncultured Propionibacteriaceae bacterium | reverse complement strand
TCACCAAAGGATCGGTCGCCTGGTCGATGAGAACCGGGAACAAAACAGGCTGAATGCTCATGAACGATGCTGCACCCCGACCCAGCCACCACGCCAGCGGCAAGAGCGAAGGCAGGCAGGCAGTTGAGGATGTTGCGTGGGCGCGAGAGCGGTCTACTCCCGCCCACGTTCCGTCTCATTGCGAGGACGAGGGAGTCACGCTTGCAGACTGGTCGGCCACCCCAGTGACCGTATGGCCGCGATGGTCCCGTCGATCTGAGGCAGATTTCAGTGCGTGGGTGGGAATACCTGACTGGCGAGCGCATCGATCTTGTTTCCCAATCTGTGATATGCGGGTAGCAACTCGATCCTCCCGTGCCGGTTCCAGGCGAATCCCGCGACCGTATCGACCGCAGCGACCGGCGGCCCAGCCTCATCAGCGGCGTTGATTGGACAGAGGAACCAGTAGCGGCTCTCGACCATCTGCCAGACCGCATCGTCGGCGGCGTGGTGGGCGCGGTCGGCGTGGACCTGCGGCAGCGCCACGAACAGCCGCTCGGCAGGGCTATTGGAGTCATCGTCCACGGTGGCCCCGTTGAGGAACACCCATCGCGTCGGTCCAAGCGCGGTGCGGTCCAAGAAGGTCGAGATGAGCCGAACACCCACCGACGAGGCGACAGTCGGAGGAGTCGCCCTTGGAGGTGAAAGTGCCAGAACCGACTCAAGTTGTCCGACGACGTAGGCGCGACGGTCGGCGGCCAGGAGCACATCGAGCCAGTTGAACCTACCTCTGCTCCAGTCGCCGTTGCCGGGAGTGATGTGGAAGCTCTCTCCCAAGGTGAGCAGCGCTGCGACAGTCCAACCATCCAACCCAGTCGTGCCGCGGCGCATCACCGTGACAGCCATTCCGTACTGGTGCACGTGTGCCTCCACCACACGCAGTTCGGTGGGATGGCGACGCGTGAGTTCGGCGGCGACCCACCAGGCCAGGGCTTGCCTCATCGCAAAGGACGGAACGTGCAGATGCTCACCGATGGCGTGCAACGGCTCGTCGAAAACGGGTTCAATAGCGGTCACGGCAGTCTGGCGGTCGTCGAGTCGAAGTGTAAGCGCACCAGGGTTTGCTGAGCCGAGATCTCCTCCAGGCCGGCAACCACGTATCGCCCGCCACACACCAGCTCCTGCTCCTCCGGCTTGATACCCGAGTACACCCACGCCGGGACAGCGGGGAAATAACCCTCCAACTCGAACACGAACCGCGATCCAAAGCTCTCCGCGACCGTGCGGTCCAGACTGGCGCCCCACAAGGGCATAGCGATCCAACCAGTCTGCAGTGCAGCAAGGATCTGCGCGTCCTGCTTGCCGCTCACGATACCTCGCCCGACCCAGTCTGAGTTGACTGCCACCCGGTGGCCCCAACCTGCAGCATCCAGGAGCGGGCTCCTCTCCAGCGCCTCCAATAGAACCCCTGCTCGCCGTGTCGTCGCCGGATCTGCCCGAGCCTCCTCTTCATACCTCTCGATGAAGTCCGCCTGGAAGTAATGCCTCACCCCCGTCAGATTGCGTGCGGCTGCCCGAATCGGAGAAGAACCGCCACCCCGGCCGCCTTGCCACGCAGCACAAGCGTCGCCAAGCTGCACTCGGTCAACGCCATCCATTGCCAATTCCCCGCCCGTACCCGGCAACACATCAACGAGAACGTTACTTCCTCCGGCACCTAACTCGCGGGCCTGATGTCGCAATACGCGGTGAAGGCGCGGCATTGCGCCGGTAGTCCTGCAACTCGCTCAGCTCGGGCGGGGACGACCAACGCGGTCAGGCAGATCAGTGCGTTTGCGGGACGAGGTGGATCTCGGCGTTGTGGCCGCGGGAGGCGAGCTTGGCGTCACAGGTGAGGAGGGGCGCATGCAGGGCTTCGGCCAGAGCGAGGTAACTGGCGTCGTAGCTGGTGAACTGGTGGCGCAACTGCCAGATTCGCTCGGCCAAGGCAGCTGTCTCATGCCTTGTGATCGCGAACGCGAAGTGATCTTGTCGCGCCCGGACCGCCTCGTCCGGATCAAGCTTGCCGCCGAGAACGAGCCCGCGCAGGACCGACAGCACCTCCACATCCAAGAGGTGCGGGGCGTCGATGTCGCCGGACAGGGCGTCGAGCAGGTCGGCGTCCGCGCTCCGCCCCACCAGTGCCTCGACCATGGCGGAGGCGTCAACAACGATCACCGACGGCCGGCTTCGACCGCGGCCACGATCTCATCGGTACTCGGGCCCTTCGAGCGATCCTTGGCTCGTAGCCTGGCGGCGATCTCCTCGTTCGTCGGCCGGGCGGCGATCCTGGCCAACTCCGCCCCGACATAGGCCGACAAGGACTTGCCCTGTGCCGCAGCACGCTCCTTCAGCGTCTGGGCGACCGAATCGGGGACCTCACGGATGTAGAGAGTCGTCACAGACCCATGCTAGCAGTCTGCAAGCGCCGCCGACACGAACTCCGCGGCAGGGTCCAGCCGCGAAGTCCCAGGCAGATCCGGATGTTCTCGCGTTGAGGTGTGTGGGCGGCCCCTCTCGGGATATGGGTGGGCCTGCGCACCCTCAGGGGCGCTCTGGATCGGCTGCGGATCTAGGCTTGTATCGAGGGGGAGTCGTCCCCCGGCACGGCCGGAAGGAGACCGGTGATGACGGATTTCAGGCGGAGCTACGAGATCGTGATCGACGCTTCCGTGCACGATGTCTTCGAGTACTGCCGCGACCCGCGGCATGTCTTCGAAGGATGGCCCGACCTGAAGGTGATCGACGTTGTCATGACACCGGACGGGGTCGGCACCACCGCACACATCGTGGCCAGGTTCATGAACGGGATGGTGGTCGAGCAGATCGAGCGCGAGTACACCGAGGTCGTTCCCGACGAACGGATCGTCAGCAAGGCCCACGCCAAGGTGCGCTTCGCGGGGCGGACCAAGGATGCCAACGCCCCGATCTTCACGTTGCGGTTCGAAACCGAGGACGGTGGCACGAAGCTGACCTTGGTCCTCCTCGAGGAGGACCTCAGCTGGCTGGCGAACCTCTTCGAGTCGGTCAGTGGGGGGCCGATCGCGAAGGACATGCGCAGCATGCTGGCGGCCATCAAGACCGGGGTAGAAGGTCGGGCTGCTTCAGCGGCCTGACCCGGGCCCGGGAGGGGCCACGGGATCCACGGCTTGCGGGGCGACTCCCGGCTCTCGGAGACGCTCGGCAGCTCGCGGTCGGGGTCGAAGGACGGCATGACGGAGTGCATCGGGCGAGTTTCGGCGGCCACCCCGGTTCGGCGGGGACGTCCACGCGGCGCGCGGCAATTGAGGGCGGTCGTGCTCGGGTGACCGGCAGCCGAAAGGCTACCCTCGCACACCGCGGCA
>CAZPCM010000212.1:0-3449 GCA_964585085.1 uncultured Propionibacteriaceae bacterium | reverse complement strand
CGCCTCGTAGATGCCGCGGCTCTTGGCCTCGATGATCCGGTTCTCGATCTGGTCGCTCATGCCCAGGCCGTGCCGGCCGCCGATGGCGTTCGCTTCACGGACCAGGTCCACCGCCGTGGCGAAGGTGCGGCCATTGATCTCGACCGGACGGCCCTGCACGAACGTCACGGTGACGTCCTCGGAGTCGATCTGGACGGAGGGGTCCCAGAATCGGACGCCCATGATCGGGTCGACGATCTCGATCCCGACGTTCAGGTGCTCCAACTCCTTGGCCTCGTGGGTGGCTCCCCAGATGTTGGCGTCGGTGGAGTAGGCCTTCTCCTTCGCGTCGCGGTAGGGCAGGTTCCGCACGGCCAGCCAGACCGACATCTCGTCGCGACCACCGAGCTCGCCGACGAAGTCGGCGTCCAGCCAGGGCTTGTAGATCCGCAGCTTCGGGTTGGCCAGCAGCCCGTACCGGTAGAACCTCTCGATGTCGTTGCCTTTGTAGGTCGAACCATCGCCCCAAACCCACACGTCGTCGTCGCGCATGGCACGGACCAGCATGGTGCCGGTCACCGCCCGTCCGATCGGGGTGGTGTTGAAGTAGCTGCGGCCCCCGGTGCGGATGTGGAAGGCACCGCAGACCAGTGCGGCCAGGCCCTCCTCGACCATCGCGGCGCGGCAATCGACAAGGCGCGACAGCTCGGCACCGTAGACACCCGCCCGGCCGGGCACGGACTCGATGTCAGGCTCGTCGTACTGGCCGAGGTCGGCGGTGTAGGTGCACGGAATTGCGCCCTTCTCGCGCATCCAGGCGACCGCGACCGAGGTGTCCAATCCGCCGGAGAAGGCGAGACCGACACGTTCACCGACAGGGAGTTTCGTGAGCACTTTGGCCATGCGGCGATCCTAGGGTGACCGCCGGCCGGACCGGATCGATTCCCAGCCGGCGACCCATCGACGGCAATCACGAAGCGGCTTCAGAGCAGCGATCGCCGAGCCCTCAGCAGCTCGGCGACCGACCATGCCTGGAACGGGCATCCCCCTGGCGTCTGTGGCAAGTCGCCATCGGCGACCTCCGACACCGAACCCAGGCCGCTGTCCACCAGGTGGCTGAGCAGTCCGTCCAGCAGAGCGGCGGGTTCCCGGCCGGCCGCCCGCAGGACGTCCACCTGCGCTCCGACGAGCCAGGGCCACACCGTCCCCTGGTGGTAGACGGAGTCGCGGCGGCGCATGTCCCCGGCGAAGCGCCCCGCGTAGTCGGGGTGCGACGGGTGCAGACTGCGCGGGCCGAGCGGCGTCGACAACTCCTCGCAGGCCGAGGCGATGTGCCGGGCCCAGCGCGGCTCGGCGCGACCGTCGGAGCCCGCGAAGGGCCCGTGTCGCAAGGACGCGGCCAGCAGTTGGTTGGGTCGGACCCGGGCGTCATCCCCGTCCGGCCCGTCGACGACGTCGAAGAGTCCAACAGGTGCCGGGAAGCGGCGCCGGAAAGCGTCCTGTGCCCGGTCATGCAGGTCGTGCTCGTCGAGGGACCGCAACCCCAGCCGGTCCTTCAGGTCGGCGAGATACCACAGACCGGCCACCCACAACGCGTTGACCTCGACCGGTTTCCCGACGCGCGGCGTCATGGCCCTGCCCTCCACCCGGGCGTCCATCCAGGTCAGCGCCATGCCGTTCTCGCCCTGCCTGACCAGAGAGTCACCGTCAGCCCGGATGCCGAACCTGGTGCCGCCGACATAGGCCGCAAGCACCTTCTCCAGTGACGGCAGGAGCTGGCCGCCGACCCCGAGATCACCGGTGACTTCGACGTGGCGGCCCGCGGCGTAGAGCAACCACAACGGCGCGTCCACGCTGTTGTACTCCACGCTCCCCCAGTCGGCGGTATTGGGCAGCATCCCCTCGCTCAACGCCGCGCCCAGGCGGAGCAGCAACGCCGATCCCTCGGCCCAACGGCGCGTTTCCAGGAACAGGCCCTCGTAGGAGGTGAGCGTGTCGCGAGACCAGGCGCCGAACCAGGGGTAGCCGGCGATCACGTCGGGCCCTCCGATCACGAACTGGTCGGCGGCGTGGACGAGGAGCGCCTCGATGTCGTCGATCGCTCCGGCGTCGGAGGCCAACCGGACGCAGCGGGCCCGGGCCGCCGCCACGATGTCGCCGGCGGACTCAGCCTTCACGTCGCCGACCCAGGCAGTCAGGCCGACCTCCGCCCCAGGAGTCAGCTCAAGCCGGAATCGGCCCGCCAGCAGGGCATCGCCGCGATCGTCGAGCCCGCGCGCAGCTTCCTCCCGGTAGTGGATCCCGCTCAGCCGCGTCGGCTCGGCGACGAAGGGCATGCCCCGCACCGAGAGGCAGCCGTAGGTGAAGCCGTCGTCCAGCGGTTCCAGTCCCGAGCCGAGCGGTACGACCGCCTCCACCTCCAGGCCCACCGGCCCGGGCCCGTCCACGAGCCGGAACACCGACGCCACGCAGGGACGCCCGTGAGTCATCGCCAACTCGCGCTCGATCACCGTGTCACCGACCAGCCACCGCCATCGAGGCACCCCGTCGACGATCCGGAAATCGGTGAGGTGGCGGTGACCCGAGGGCACGACGGTGCCGTCGAGGCGCTCACGCGTCCCCAGCGGCAATCTTCGCCCGTCGCGCCTGACAAGGGGGTCCAGAGCCAGCAGAAGCTGCTGGCGCACACCGGTGCCGGGGTCGCGGTGGGACAGCAACGAGTGGTAGGTCCGGGTCCGGAGACCCGCTACGGTCCCCATCGCGAAGTCCCCGAGCCCGTCGGTCAGCAGCCACTCCCTGGTGCCGTTGTCAAGGTGCGATGCGTCCTGCAGGCCCAGCCGGAGGGTCGCCACGGAGCCGGACTCTCAGCCGCCGTTGCGGGCGTCCCGGTTGATGGCGCTGATCACGGCCTTCTGGGCCGCCGTGGTGATCGACTCGTGCATCCCGACGCCCCACAGCACGCGGGTGTCCTCCCCGGAACCCAGTTCGCATTCCACGTAGGCGACCGCGACGGCGTCCCGTCCGGCAGAGAGGGCATGGGAGGTGTAGTCGAGCACCCGGACGTCGTAACCCAGGATCGAGACCGCGTCGGCGAACGCGTCCAGCGCACCGTTGCCCTCCCCGACCAGGGTCTTCACCGCGCCGTCGACACGCACGTTGGCGGTCACCGTGTAGCGCCCGCCGTTCGACACGTCCGGGACGCTGACCAGTTCCAACGGCTCGACCGGGGCGAGGTATTCGGCGGAGAAGATCTGCCACATCTCCTCCGGCGACACTTCCCCTCCTTCGTCGTCGGTGCGCCGTTGGACGACCCGGGAGAACTCCATCTGCAGTCGACGGGGCAGTTCCATGTGGTGCTCGGACGTCATGATGTAGGCCATCCCGCCCTTGCCGGACTGGGAATTGACCCGGATCACCGCCTCGTAGGTGCGACCCACATCGTGCGGATCGATCGGCAGGTAGGGCGCCTC
>CAZPCM010000211.1:0-3467 GCA_964585085.1 uncultured Propionibacteriaceae bacterium | reverse complement strand
CGCCCTCCTGCCATGGGAAACGCCCATGGCCGCTCGAGACCAGAGGAGGTGGAGTTCGCGTATGCGCAAGTACGAAGTCATGGTGATCGTCGATCCCGATGTCGACGACCGTCAGGTGAACGGATTGCTGGCCAAGCCGCTCGAAGGCCTGACCAAGGCCGGTGGCACCGTGGACAACGTGGACGTGTGGGGCCGGCGCAGGCTGGCCTACGACATCCGCAAGAAGTCCGAAGGCATCTACGTCGTCCTCAACGTCACTGCGGAACCCGCTGTGGTGAAGGAGATGGACCGCCAGTTCACCCTGAATGAGCAGATCATGCGGACGAAGGTCATCCGCCCGGATCTGCACTGATCCACAGATCGTCCGGCGGCGCTGGAATCTGTCAGGGGCACCTGTCAGGCTGGCAGCCGTCACATTCCGCCCGACTTGAAGGACACCCACATGGCTGGCGAAACCATCATCACCGTGGTCGGCAACCTCACCGCCGATCCTGAACTGCGCTTCACCCCCTCGGGGGCGCCGGTGGCCAACTTCACCGTCGCCTCGACCCCCCGCACCTTCGACCGCCAGTCGGGGGAGTGGAAGGACGGGGACGCCATGTTCCTCAACTGCGCCGTCTGGCGCCAGGCGGCCGAGAACGTGGCCGAATCCCTCACCAAGGGGATGCGGGTCATCGTGCAGGGCCGGCTGCGGTCGCGCAGCTACGAGACCCGCGAGGGCGAGAAGCGCACCGTGGTCGAGGTCGAGGTCGAGGAGATCGGTCCTTCCCTGAAGTACGCGACGGCCAAGGTGACGCGGTCGAGCGGCGGCTTCAGTTCGGGTCCGAACACCGGTGGAGGCAGCGGAGGATGGTCGGGCGGGGGCGGGCACGACCGCACGCCGGTCGCTGACCCCTGGGCCCAGGCCCAGTCCGACGAGCCACCCTTCTGATCGATCCCCGGCGGCCTAGGCCGCCGGCACCACGCCAACGAAGGTCGAGCCTGGCGAGGCCTCGTTGACCCACGTCATTCCGGCAACGCGCCGGGCTTTCACGGACGTTCCCACGTCCAGCACATCAAGGAGAGCACCACAATGGCTCCACAGCGCAAGCCTGTGAACAAGAAGAAGGTGGCCCCGGCGAAGTCCATTCGCGTCGGCCACATCGATTACAAGGACACCGCCACGTTGCGGAAGTTCATCTCCGAGCGGGGCAAGATCCGCGCCCGCCGCGTCACCGGGCTCTCCGTGCAGGAGCAGCGCAAGGTCGCGATCGCGGTCAAGAACGCTCGCGAGGTCGCCCTGCTGCCCTACGCATCCACCGCCCGCTGAGGAAGGAGACAGCCATGAAGTTGATTCTGACTGCTCCGGTGGAGCACCTGGGAGTGGCCGGCGACATCGTCGAGGTCAAGGACGGCTACGGCCGCAACTACCTCCTTCCGCGCGGCTTCGCCATCTCGTGGACCCGCGGCGCGGAGAAGCAGATCGAAGGCATCAAGCGGGCCCGCGACGCCCGCGAGATCCGCGGGGTCGAGCACGCCAAGCAGGTGCGCGCCGAACTGGAGGCCCTCACCGTCAGCCTGCCGGCCCGTGCCGGTGAGTCGGGCAGGCTCTTCGGCGCGGTGACTCCCGCCGACGTCGTGCTCGCGGTCAAGAAGGCCGGGGGTCCGGCCATCGACAAGCGCGCGGTCGAGATCGCCAAGCCGATCAAGGCCACCGGGGACCACCTGATCGGCCTGAAGCTGACCAGCGGCGTGGTCGCCCACATCACCGTCAGCGTCGTCGCGGCCTGAACATCCGACACCGCTGAGCGCCGGTCGTCCTCACCGACGGCCGGCGCTTTGCTACGTCCAGCCGAGGTCAGCGGTTCGGCCCGGGCTGACTGGTTGGGCCGAACTCGGGTGTGCGGCCCAGGGCCGGAGTTGGGCCGACGGAAGGTGGTCCAGCCGAGGTCAAGCTTCGGCCCGGGCTGACTGGTTCGGCCGGAGTCAGGTTGCGCGACCCAGGTGAGGAGACGTGGCGCCACCCGGGTCAGGGAACACCCGGCCCGGCGGGAAGCTGCCGCCGGGTCAGGTCGGGGTCTCGTCGCCGGCGCGGAGGTCCTCGATGCCGAGGACGGCGTACGCCCCGCGGATGTGGGCCTCCATCAAGGTTGCAGCGCGCTCTGAGTCGCCCTTGAGGATCGCGTCCAGGATCCGCTGGTGTTCGTGCAGGAGATCGACGCGGAAGTCAGACCAGTCCGCCATCCTCAGGGATGCAGCCCGGATCGGTTCCCGGACGGCCTCCCGGATCGCCACGGTGAGGTCGGCGACAAGCTGGTTCTGACCGGCACGAGCGACCTGCACGTGGAATTCGGTGTCCAGGTCGTTGAAGGAGTCGACTGTGTGTGCGACCTCCATGGAATCCATCACGGCACGCAGCCGGCGCAGGGCCGCGGGTGCCGCGCGCCGGGCGGCGAGCGAGGCCGACGACCGCTCCAGGGCCACCCGGGTCTCGGTCAGGTCCGAGATCCCGGAATCGGTCAGGGCCAGATGCAGGCGGAAGATGCGCGCCAGGGCGTCCCCCTGCGCGGGGGCGACCCGGGTTCCCCGTCCGGGCCCGGTGCTGGAGGTGATCATGCCCTGGGTCTGCAGGACGCGCATCGCCTCGCGCACCGCTGAACGTCCGACGCCGAGTTGAAGGGCGAGGTCGCGTTCGGTCGGCAGTTGGGTGCCGGTGCGGTAGACGCCGTCGAGGATTCCGCTCTCGATGTGCCGCAGGACGACCTCGTACGCCTGCAGTCCCTCGCGCTCCTCCATCGGATCCACGCACCCATTCTGTCGGATCGACGTTCCCGCCCCTTGACGAGCTCAAGGGGGCAGCCCTACATTTATCACAATGGTCTGACCAATAGCGCTCAGATCAGCATAAAAGGAGCCATGGACTGACATGCCGTTCACCCCTGTCGTCGACCCACTGGGCAGCCTGACCGCTTCTGCGCTGGTTGCCATGATTCCGCTGCTGGTGATGTTCATCACCCTGGGCGGCCTGCGCTGGAAGGCCCACTGGGCCGGCCTCACCTCGCTCGCCGCCGCCCTCCTCGTCGCGGTCTTCGCCTTCAAGATGCCAGCCGGCCTTGCCATGCTCGCCGCCACCCAGGGCGCCACTTTCGGCATCTTCCCGATCACCTGGATCGTGCTCACCGCGATCTGGCTCTACCAAATCACCGTGGTCAGCGGACGGTTCGAGGACCTGCGGGCCACCTTCGGCCTGATCTCCGACGACCCCCGCGTCCTGGCCATCCTGATCGCCTTCTGCTTCGGCGGCCTGCTGGAGGCCCTGGCGGGCTTCGGCGCCCCGGTGGCGATCACCGGCGTGATGCTGATGACGGTCGGGTTCTCCGCCCTTCGCGCGGCCACCGTCGTCCTGGTCGCCAACACCGCGCCGGTCGCCTTCGGCGCCATCGCCATTCCGATCATCACCGCGGGCAACCTGACCGGCATCGACTACC
>CAZPCM010000210.1:0-3487 GCA_964585085.1 uncultured Propionibacteriaceae bacterium | reverse complement strand
GTAGGGGTAGTAGTGGTAGCCGCCGTCGCCGAGAGCGCCGCGGTTCACCATGTTGAGGGCGAAGCCCGCGACGGTCGCCTCGACGGTCTTGAGGGCCTTCAGGGCGGTGGCCAGATCGCGCTTGCGGGTGCGATCGACGCTGACCACCATGAGGATCCCGCCGACGTACTCGTTGACGAGCATCGCGTCGATGACCGGGACCAGCGGCGGGCTGTCCACCAGGACGTAGTCGAAGTCGGCCAGGAACCGCTCGAACAGGCGCCGGGTCGCCGCCGAGCCCAGCAGTTCGCTCGGGTTGGGCGGGATGTCGCCGGCCGGCAGCACGTACAGGGTGGTGTTGCCCCACCGCTGCGCCACCTCGTCGAGCGAGGCGTCCTCGATCAGGATCGTGGTCAGCCCCACCGCGCCCTCCAGCCCCAGCCGATCGGCGATCGACGGGTTGCGCAGGTCGGCGTCCACCAGCAGGACGCGGGCGCCCGTGTCGGCCAGCGCCAGGGCCAGGTTGATCGTGGTGCGGGTCTTGCCCTCCCCCGGCATCGCCGAGGTGATCACGAAGGAATGCTTGCCGCCGGTGGTGACGTCGGCGAAACGCAGGTTCGTGCGGAGCCGGCGGAACTCCTCCGCGGCGGCACTGTGCGGCTCGGTCTCCATGATCAGCGCGCCGGCGGGGTCGTCCTTCAACCGGCGCAGCGAGCCGAGCAGCGGACGGTCCGACAGCGCCTTGACGTCGGCTTCGGAGCGCACCCGGGTGTCGAGGACGTGGCGCAGGAAGACCACGCCGATGCCCAGGCCCAGCCCGGCCAGCAGGCCGAGGGCGAAGTCGCGCGAGACGTTGGGGCTGATCGGCACGACCGGCGTCACCGCCGGCGTGATCACGGTGGCCTCGACCGACAGCCCCGTACTCGACAGCAGGGTGGCGTACTTGGCACCGACCTCGGCCAGTTGCGGGCCGACAGCGTTGGCCAGGTCGGCCGCCAACTGGGGCGAGGACGAGCGGGCGGTGATGTCCATCATCGGCGCGTTGTCGGAGACACCGGCGGAGATGTCGATCGGCGTCCCCTCCGGCAGGCCCACCGCCGCGCGGAGCGGGTCGAGCAGGACCGGCGACCCCATCAGTTCGACGAACGTGTTGAGGTCTCCGGTGGAGATCACGTAGGTCCCGCTGGTGTTGCCGTCCTTCGGGGTGGCCGAGAAGAAGAACCGCGCGCTCGCCTGGTAGACCGGGACGCTGCCCAGGGTCACCCAGGCGGTCGCCGCCAGGACCAGCAGCACGCACGCCACCAGCGTGCGCCACCGGGCCTTGAGCATGGCCATCAGATCACGAAACTGCACGTTACCTCCCGCGTCGCGAGACTGCCACACCATCGTCCGCCACGCCACGGTCACCGGCGGTGAATCGGCTGACCGATCGGGCGTCGTCACCGATAGCAGACCGTGATCCTGATGAAGTCGACGTAGGCGATGTAGTCCTCCTCGCCGGTCTGGCGTCCGAAGCCGACGCGAGCCCCGAAGTTTGGGCTCCGCACGACCGTGGCCGTGGGCAGCGTGCCGGTCAGCAGGTAGCTGGTCGTGATCGCGTTGGCCGACCCGATCGGCCAGTTGCTGCCGTTGTAGGTGAGCAGGTACTGGCCGCCCACGGTGGTGCTCGGCTGGCTCGCGATCGCATCGATCTGGAACCAGGCGCCGTTCTCCGGCCCGGTTCCCCCACCTGCGGCGTCGGCGACATACCACCTGACGTCGATCTGAACAGAGACGATGGTGGATCCTGCGGGCACGGGGGAGCCGGCGTCGAACGCAAAGGTGTACGCGGTCAGCATGTAGGGCGAGGAGCCACCGCTGGTCACGGCTCTAGACGCGTACGTGCCGTCGGCCGCCTCGACATTCTGCGGACTGGTCCACGCGTTACCGAGCTGGGGAGGGTTGGTGTTGTCGTACGTGGCGATCTGGTCCTGAGAGAAGTTCGGCCCCGAGCAACCGGACGCGGCGAACGCCGGCGCGGCGGAAACGCTCATGATCATCGGGACACTCCAGGCGGCCCCAGCCGCCAGCGTCCGACGCGAGACCGTAGTCGGCCCAGCGTCCGGCGTGTCGTTGTCTCCCATGGCGTTCCCTCCGCTATGTTGAGCGATCAACTTACGGGCGAGCCTACCGGAAGCGGTCTGGGTCGGACCAATCATTGCCGCCAGCCCTGTCGGACCTCGACTCGCGGTCCAGGGTCGCGCGGCCTGGCCAGTGACCCGCCGGGCGGACGCGCTTGCTGGTGAGAACAGATCAGCGCAGGCGAGTTGCCAGCCGGTGCGGTGTGCGTCCTACCGGTAACAGACCGTGATCCGGATGAAGTCGCAGAAGGCGGCGTAGGCGTCCCCGTCCGGGCGCCCGAAGCCGATCCTGGCGCCGAAGGTGGGGTCCACGACCTGCGCCGCGGTCGGCAAGGAACCGGCGAGGAAGTAGCTGGTCGTGACGGCCGTACCCGAACTGCCGGGCCAGTTGCTCCCGTCGTAGGTGGACTGGTACTGGTTGCCGATCGGGCTTCCCCCGGCCATCGCGTCGATCTGGAACCAGGCGCCGCTGTCGGGTCCCGTGCCGGAGAGGATGCTGTCCGTGACGTACCACCGCACCTCGATCTGGACCGAGACGATGGTGGAGCCCGAGGGCACCATCGAGGTGGTGAAACCGACGTTGGTGGCCGTCAGTTGGTAGGCGGTGTTGGTGTTCGCGACCGTGACGAACGCAAAGGAGGCGTCGGCCGCCTCAACCCTGTCCGCGAAGAACCAGCCCCCCGCCTGAGCCTGGGAGAACCTCGGCCCGGAACAGCCGGACGCGGCGAAGGCCGGCGCAGCGGAGACACTCATGACCAACGGGACGCTCCAGGCGGTCCCGGCGGCCAGCGTCCGGCGCGAGATCGGAACCCCCCCGCTCCCGGGCGTGTCACTGATCCCCATGTCGTCCCCCGCTTCACATTCGGCTTCAGCGTCCTCTGAGGCTACCGACCGCGGTGATGGTCGGACCAATCGGCGTTGAGTGCGGGCTCCGAGTTCTCGACCCCGGATCGAGGTTGCCTAGCCCCCGGTCCGGCTCACGCCTTGTCACCGCTAGCCTCAATGAGGTGCTCCTCACACCTGCCTCGTGCCGTCCCCGCTTCTCCGCCCGATGCCGCACCGGCTGGGCACTGGCCGAGGAGGACGTGCGCATCGAGCACCGCGCCAACGTCAGCATCGGCGTACGGAGTCGCCTGCTGCGCGGCGCCACGATCATCGGCAACGGCGGTCCGGTCTCCCTCGGAGACGACTCCTACGTCGCGCGGTGGTCGATCGTGCAGGCGGCGGGGGGCTCGGTGCGGATAGGCCACCGGACCGGAATCGGCGACTTCGCCAATCTGTACGGGCAGGGCGGCCTCACCGTCGGCGACGACGTCATCATGGCCTCAGGCGTGCGGATCATGACGGCCGAGCACGTCTTTAGGCGCCGCGACGTGCCGATCAGGGAC
>CAZPCM010000209.1:0-3511 GCA_964585085.1 uncultured Propionibacteriaceae bacterium | reverse complement strand
TTCCAGAAGTCGACGAACTGCTGGTTGTCGGCCAGGTCCGGCGGCAGCAGTCGGTAGCGGCGGTGCTGGTCGTCGCCGGCCTTCTCGATCACACGGTCGACCAGTTGGTCCAGAGTGATCTCCGAACGGCCAGCCGCTTCGCGGATCACCGACCGAAGCGTCAGGCTGTGGGAGCGTGCCTGGATGAACCCGGCTCGGTGGGCCGCGTCCTGGACGCTGTCGGTGAAGACCAGCGCCTTCTTTTCCTGCTTGTCCAACCCCGGCGTCCCGAAGATCGTCGACATCGCCACAGAGAGCAACGTTGCGATCGCGGAACCGAGGAACCGGATGCCGTCCTTGCGCAGGCATGACGGGCAGGTGTCGTTCTTCGACAGTTCCCCCGCGTCGTCCATCACATGGGTGAGCACCGGAAGCACCCGGCCTTCACGAACCGAGGCCTCGTCGGCGGGCTCGGTGACGCTCAGCCGGGCCTCATCCAAGGACAGCCACCGGAAACCCTCGACAAGTTCCCCCTCGCGAACACGCTCCCCCTCGACCGGGGCGTGGATGAGAGGCCGGAAACGGTCGCTGCCGACCGCGTGACTCCCACGGATGCCGGTCGCCGGCTGGTCAAGATCCTCCCCGACCGGCGTCAGGACGACGCCCCACCCCGAACGCCCGCAGTGGCGGCAATAGATCGCCGGCAGGCGCGATGCTGCGTCGGCGTCGACCTGGCCATCATCCGACCAGTGGAAGCTCGGGATCAGTGACACCGCCCTGTCGATTCGCGTCAACTCACGCACCCACAGGTGTAGGTCCACCGACAATGCCTCGCGGCCGACCACGGCGCGGATGTGGCTGAGCGCCGCGACGTACGCGAGCAGGTAGGCCTCGGCGTGGTCGCCGGGCACCAGCGGGACCAAGTCGGCGATCGCAGTCGCCTCCGCAGCCCGCGCGGCGAGCTGGCCGGTCAGAGTCGTCCGCTTGATGACCGCGAGTTGCCTGTCTGCGCCCGACACGGCACCGACGCCAGTGAGCACACCAGCGACGAAGGAGGCGATCGCGTCCCCATCGGTGGAGTCGACGAACTTGAGCCGCTCGAGAGTCTCCGCCACGACGGCGGCTGTCACCTCCAGCACGTTCTCGGGCGAGTCCGCCCACTCGTCGAAGCTGAGTCGTGACTCCGTGACAGCGGCGGTGGGGTCGAAGGGTTCGCCGAAGACTGTCTCGGCGAAGTCGAGCATGGCCGACGGATCGGCCTGGTCGCCCAACGTTGCCGACGTCGCTACCGGTGTGATCCTGCCCAACGGCCGCGCCCTATCGGCATCCGTGAGTCTCGGATCACCGTCGCTCCAGTAGCTCTTCAGCGCCAGACCGAGGCGCCGCAACAGCATCGACACGTCGGTGCCCTGGGCGCCGTCGTATGTGTGGAACTCGTCCAGCACCAGGTACTGCAGGCTGTGGGCGCTCTGCTCCCAGATCCGGGCATCCGACTCCCGCAGCAGCATCTGATCGAGCATCTTGTAGTTCGTCAGCAGGATGTCCGGAGCGCTGCTGCGGATCACAGCCCGGTCGGTGATCAGACCTGCCGACGAGACCACGGTCCGCTCCGGGCCCCTCTGGCCGGTGAACAGCGCCGCCGTGATCGAACTCAACTCACTGTGCCCCGA
Organism: uncultured Propionibacteriaceae bacterium; assembly: GCA_964585085.1. Taxonomy (GTDB): domain Bacteria; phylum Actinomycetota; class Actinomycetes; order Propionibacteriales; family Propionibacteriaceae; genus Propionicimonas. The sequence continues at coordinate 1,862 of CAZPCM010000209.1, read as the reverse complement.
GAGCAGGGCGGCGAGACGTCCCGCCTGGTCGTTGGCCAGCGCGTTCATCGGGTAGAGGATCAGCGCCTTCATACCTGTGATACCCGCAGCCTTGGCGCGAAGCACGTGGTCGATGATCGGGTACAAGAACGCCTCGGTCTTGCCCGAGCCCGTGCCCGTCGTGACCAAAGTCGGCAACGGACGCGGACGATCCCCGTTCAGGCCCAGCGAACTCAGCCGACGGAACGCTTCCGCCTGGTGCCCGTACGGCGGAAATCCCTCGTACCAGCCCAGCGAATCCCGCCACCCGTCATCGGCGGACTTGAACGGCAGACGGACCCGCAGGTAGGGCCCCTTGAAGATGCCTTCCTCACGATCCTCCAAGAAGTCGGCAAGCGCCCCGCTGGCGTCGGCGTCGGCAAGAGCAAACGTCGTGCGCAGGTAGTCGACGAGCCCATGGTGGATCTCATCCACCTGCATCGTCGGCAGCAGCTCGCTCACGCCGCTCACTCTATTGGGGAGCGCCGATACTCGGCGGGCAACCCAGCCACGGCGTCGTCACGCGGACTGCCACCGCTGAGACCGCTGGACGATCGCCTCCCGCACCTTCGAGTCGTCCACCGCGACGTACCGCTGGGTCGTCGCCAGCGATGCGTGGCCCAGCAGCGTCTGCACCAGCCGCAGATCGTGGGTCTGGTCGTGCACCTCTGTTGCGCACAAGTGGCGAAGCTGGTGCATAGTCGTACCGTCGTCAAGCGCTCGGGAGACGAGCACCCCAACCCAATGCTCGGACAGGTGCCCGCCCCGCGGGCTAGGGAACAGATACCCAACAGGGCTGGCCCGCAGCGCGGACGCCAGGTCGTCAGGCAGAGGCAGAAGTCGATTCCGCGAGCCCTTGCCGTGGACTACCAGTGACCATCCGATCATGTCCTCGACCAGGTCGTTTGAAGGGTGGACTCTTGCGACTTCGCCCCTGCGCATCCCGAGCTCGTTCGCCAGGCGCAACATGAGGCGTACCCGATCGTCTGCTTCATCCATGGCGCGAGCGACGACTTGAGGGCTCGCGGGCCGCGGCCTTGGTTGCTCTGGCTGCACCATGGGCAGGATATCTGCCGTGTTCTCGCAGGTACGGCCGGTCGCGATGCCCCAAGCCCAGAACCGCCGAAGTGAGGATCTCATTGCGCGGGCCGTCTCCCGCTTCCAGGCGTGCTGCCCAGCCCAGTCCAGGAGATCCGACGGGCGGAGCGACCACGGAGATGGCGCCAGCCCTGCTCTTGCCACCCGCCGCATGTGGGCTGTGCGCATCTCAATAGTCTGCGGGCTTAGCCGCATCGCCTGGAGCGCGATCCGCCAGGACTGGATCTCCTCGCTCCACGCCGGTTCCATGTGTGTCTCCGCCATGTCCATTCCCCCTGCCCCTCGTGGTCAGGCGCCTAGGGCGTGTCTCCTAATGCCTGCAGCCACAGGGTGATGGCTCGGAGGACGGCGCCGCCGCGGTAGGTGAGGGCGAGTTTGTCGTAACGGGTGGCCAGGCCGCGCCATTGCTTGGCTTGGTTGAAGCCGCGTTCGATCACGTTGCGGTTCTTGTAGTCGTCGGTGTCGTAGCTGACCGGGCGGCCACCCCGGGCGCCGCGTCGTTTGCGGTGGCCCTTCTGGTCATCGGGCTCGGGAATGACCGCCACGATCCCGCGTCGGCGCAGATGGGTCCGGATCGCCCGCGAGGAGTACGCCTTGTCCGCACGCATCCGATCCGGCCTGGACCGCGGCCGACCCGGCCCGCGGCGAGCGACCCGGAGGTGGTCCATCAGGACCTCGAACATCGGCGAGTCGCCGGCCTGCCCGGGCCCGATCAGCACGACCAGCGGGAGCCCGTTGCCGTCCAC
>CAZPCM010000208.1:0-3524 GCA_964585085.1 uncultured Propionibacteriaceae bacterium | reverse complement strand
CGGACGACGGCCTGATCGGGCTGGCCGAGCAGCATCCACACGATGCCGGTGATCGACGCGGCGCCCAGGGCGAACCAGAACAGCCAGGCGGCGGCCCGGTCGGCGAGCAGTTGGGCCCGCGACGTCGAGGACTGGGCCTGCTCGACCAGGCGTCGGATGCCGGCCAGGGTGGTGTCCTCCCCGGTGGCGGTGACTTCCACCCGCAGGCCGGAGTCGGTGCTGACCGTGCCCGCGGTGACGGGGTCGCCCGGTCCGCGGCGGACCGTCCGGGACTCCCCGGTGACCATGGACTCGTCGAGTTCGGCCTCGCCGTCGACGATGCGTCCGTCGGCAGGGATGCTGCCGCCGGGCCGGACCAGCACCACGTCGCCCACGATCAGGTCGGCGGGGGCGATCTTCTCCACCGCGTCACCGCGGACGACCTCGGCGGTGTCGGGCAGCAGCGCGGCCAGGGAGTCCAGCGCGCTGGTGGTCCGGGCGAGGGAGCGCATCTCCAGCCAGTGGCCGAGCAGCATGATGACGATCAGCAGCGCGAGTTCCCACCAGAACTCCAGCGTGTGGCTGAGCAGACCGAGGGTGGCCCCCCAGCTCGCGAGGAACGCGACCGTGATGGCGAGCCCGATCAGCAGCATCATCCCCGGACGGCGCGCGCGCAGTTCGTCCACCGCACCGGTCAGGAACGGAGAGCCGCCCCACGCGTAGAGGATCGTGCCCAGCACCGGCGGGACCCACCCGAGCACGCCGCCGGTCGGAACCTGGTACCCGAGCAGCATCGCGAACATGGGCGACAACGCCACCACGGGGACGGCCAGCAGCAGCATCACCCAGAACAACTGCCGGAACCGCTGGACATGATCACCGTGCCCGCTGTGCTGAGCGTGCCCGGCGTGTTCGGATGCAGCGCCGTGCTCCGGAGAAGAGCCGGGACGCATCCCGGGCTGACCGGGGGTGTGTTGACCCATGGCGTGGCCAGTGTGCGCATGGCTTTGGGTGTGGCCGCTGTCCCGAGTCGTGACGCCGTGCGGACTCTCGTGCTCGCTCATATCAGCTCCCTCGCATACCCCCCATGGGTATCGGGGTTAACGGGTCTATGTGGTCTCGCATTCCCGCCCGACGCGGCTCGAGACAGAACTTCAGAGAAACTTCACAGGGTACGGATCCGCGCGACCAGCTGGCGCGGCGAGAAGGGCTTGGTGACGCAGTCGTCGGCGCCCACACCGAGCCCGACCAGGACGTCGACCTCGTCGGCGCGGGCGGTCAGCATCAGCACGTAGCAGCGGGAGAACGTCCGTAGCTGCCGGCACACCTCGATCCCGTCCATGCCGGGCAGGCCCAGGTCGAGGACCACCACGTCCGGTTCGGAGTCCCGGGCCAGGGCGAGCGCGGTCTCACCGTCGCCGGCGGTGCGCACCTCGAAGCCGTCCCGGGCCAGGAAGCCCTCGACCACCCGCACCAGGCTCGGCTCGTCATCCACGACCAGGGCACTCAGCCGCTGCGTAGCGGCCACGCTTAGTCGTCCTCCTCTGCGATGAACGTCCCGTGCCGAGTGTGGTGCCAGACTGCGCCGGTGCGCGTGTTCACCGACAGCATGCCCAGCGTGTGCCCGTCCTTCTCAGTGTCGATCGTGTCGTAGCCGGGGAACTCCTTGACGTCGGCGACGGCCGACTGGCCGGCCAGATTCGCCCGCAGCCAGTCATCCGCGATCGTCCGTGCCTGGTCGGGGGAGATGCTGCCGTTCCGGGAGTTGGTGTTCCACATCATCGCCGGGCCGACGAGCACCTCGGTGGTCGGGTTCCCCGCCGCGTCCTTCAGCTCGACGAAGAAGTTGTCGCTGAACTGCATCACCTCACCGGCCGACAGCCCCCGGGTGGTGGCAGCCTGCGCCGCCCTGGCCCGAGCCTGGGCGATCGTCCGCACCGCCACACCGTCACCGGCCAACCCGACCTGCTGGGCGCCCATCATGCCGCCGCCCATCCTCTGGCCCGGAACGTTTCCCGAACGGTGCGACGTCCCACCGGAGCCAGGCCCGTACCGCACGCCCGAAACGGGCGCGGCCTGAGCGTGACAGGGCCCCTGGTGCATGGCTCTCCGAGAGCGGCCCTGTTGCTCGGTCGCCGGTCTATCGTCATTGGCCGCCGGCGATCCTCGGCGTGCGAGCTTCGGCGCGAATGGTGACGCCCCGGCGGCAGCAACCGAAGGAGAGCGCCATCTAGGTGCGAGTGCGGGGCAGCCAGGAACCCTTGCGTCCAAGACCGCCTGAACCCTGCCCCACATCTGCCCCACGGACCTCGTAACGCAGTCCGGGAACTGTACAAAACCCCTAGTGAAACTTCGGTTCGCTCGCCGTCCGCGGGAGGTTCAACTCCTCTTTCGCGCACTTCTTGTTGTGGCGTACGGATATGGCTCTGACGCGAGGCGAGCGATCGAAAATCGCGTGGAGGATGACCGCCTCTCTCGTGAGACCGTTCTTGAGTGCCTCTGACAAGGCCAAACATCTGCTGACTAGGGGTTTTGCGCGCCATCTACGAGGCCATCGACGGCCCGCCCCCCGCGATGCGCTGACCATAGGCCTTGCTGACGTAGGTCGTAGGTCGTAGGTCACGGGTGTCTTGCTCGCTGGTCAGGCGATGGCGGTTATGGTCTCCCGCGCCATGGCGAGTTCCTCGTTCGTGGGCACGACCAGGACGGTGATGGGGGAGTCCTTCGCCGAGATGACCCGGGCTTCCCGTGAACCGGACTCGTTGGCCTTGGCGTCCAGGACCGCGCCGATGCCGGCCAGCGGCCCGATCACCTTGGCCCGCACCAGGGCGTCGTTCTCGCCGACGCCGGCGGTGAAGCTGATCACGTCCACCCCGCCGAGGACGGCGATGTAGGCGCCGATGTAGCTGATCAGCCGGTGACAGTACACGTCCATCGCCAGCGCGGCGGCCTGGTCGCCCTCCTCGATCAGTTCGTTCAGGTCGCGGAAGTCGGTGACGCCGGCCAGGCCGAGCATGCCGGACTTCTTGTTGAGCAGGTTGTCGACATCGGCCAGGCTCATGCCGAGCTCGCGGCCGAGGAAGGCGTGCAGGCCGGGGTCGACGTCGCCGGAGCGGGTGCCCATGACCAGGCCGGCCAGCGGGGTGAGTCCCATCGAGGTGTCGACCGCGACGCCGTCTCGGATGGCCGAGATCGAGGCGCCGTTTCCGAGGTGGCACACGATCTGCTTCCGCTGGGCGTAGTCGCGACCCAGGAATCCGGCGGCCTGCCGGGACACGTAGCTGTGCGAGGTGCCGTGGAAGCCGTACTTGCGGATGCCGTGCTCGGCGGCGAGGTCGGCCGGGATCGCGTAGGTGTGCGCGGCCGGGGGCAGGGTGGCGAAGAACGCGGTGTCGAAGATCGCGACGTGCGGCACGTCGGGGAGGGCTTCCCGGGCGGCCTCGATACCGGCGATGCCCGGCGGGTTGTCGAGGGCAAGGCGACCAAGATCACCCTGCAGTCCTTCCTGAACGCGGGCAACACCGTCGACTTCCTCGGGATTCCGA
>CAZPCM010000207.1:0-3569 GCA_964585085.1 uncultured Propionibacteriaceae bacterium | reverse complement strand
TCGACAGAACCTTGTCGTCGGTGTAGTCACCGGTCTTCTCGTCGCGGTACATCGGGGGCAGGTGCACCACGTACTCCGAGCCGATCGCGGCGTGGGTCTCGCCGATGGAACGGAAGAACGCCTCGGTGTCGGCCCAGGCCTCGGCCTTGTGCAGGATGCCCCAGCCGGTGCCCGCGACGACGGTGAAGCCGTAGGTGTCCATCACGGCCTTGAGCAGCTTGGGGTTGGTCGGGAAGTAGCCGTGCGGGCCGGTCTCCATGATCGAGAAGCCGGCCTCGGCCATCTCGGCCAGGGCGATGTCCCAGGCGACCTGCTTCTCGTCGAAGGGGAACCAGACCCCCCACTGGTCGGGACAGACACCGATGGTCAGCTTGCTGTAGCGCGGGTTGGTGGTGTTGACGGACTTGTCGGTCATGGGTTGGTCACTCCTTCGTGGCGATGGACTGCAGTGCGGTGAGGGACTTGCGCGCGTTGTCGATCGGTCCGCCGCCGGGGGCCGGCTCGCCGTCGATCATGATGTCCTGTTCCAGGACGTAGTAGCCGTCGAACCCGGCCTCATCGAGCTTCCTGACGATCGCGGCGAAGTCGATGTCACCCTCCCCGATCGGGGTGAACATGCCGGCCTTGATGCCTTGGGACCAGGTGAACTCCCCAGTCAGCAGCTTGTCGGTGAGCTCCTTGCGAACGTCCTTGGCGTGGACGATGTCGACCCGGTCGGCGAACTCGTTGACGATCGCCACTGGGTCGCCGCCACCGCAGGTGATGTGGCCGGTGTCCAGGCAGAGCCCGACCGAGCTGTTGCGCAGCACCCGGTCGATCTCGTCGGCGTTCTGGACCATGGTTCCCCAGTGCGGGTGCAGGCAGGCGGTGACGCCCTTGGCCGCACAGACCTCACGGATCCTGTCGAGGTTGTCGAACAGGGTCTGCCAGCCCTTCTCGTCCAGGACGGGCCGCGCGTCGTAGCCCTCGGCACCAGAGGCGGCGGCGAGGATCAGGTAGGACCCGCCGGCGACCTCGAAGGCCTTGAGCTCCGCCTCGACCGCGGGAATGGGGTCGGAGTCGGGATCGTGCATGACGGCCAGGAAGAACGCGCCCACCGGGGTCAGGCCGTACTTGCCGACCTCGGCCGCGCGGGCCTCGGCCTCGATGGGGAGCCAGCCCTGCGGCCCGAACTCGGTCGCGGTCAGGCCGATCTCCTTCATTTCCTTGAGAACCCGCTCGGGGTTCATCTGGTAGCCCCAATCGGGTACCTCACAGACACCCCAGCTGATCGGGGCACCGGCGATCTTCATGAGTTGCTCCTTGTGGTTCGGGGTTTCAGAGGGTGACGACCGAGTGCTGCTTCACCGAGGCGTCGGCGGCATCGGCCAGCACCAGGGCGGCCCGTCCGTCGAGCACCGACGGCGAGGGCGCCTGCCCAGTCGTGATCGAGGTGATGAAGTGGTCGAGTTCGTTGCTGTACGCGGCGGCGTACCGCTCGAGGAAGAACGGCAGGAACGGCCCGGCGACCTCAGTGCCGGTGGCCCCGCTGAACTTCACGGCGGTGGAACGGAGGTTCCCGGTCTCCAGGGAGCCCAGCGGCCCGAAGGCTTCCATCCGCTGGTCGTACCCGGCGGCGCACTGGCGGCTGTTGAGGATCGTGGTCACCGCTCCGTTCGCGGCGGTCAGGTTGATCACCGCGGTGTCGATGTCGCCGATCTCGCCGATGTCGGCGTTCCAGGCATGACCGGTCGCGCTCACCTCGACGAAGTCGCCCATGAGGAAGCGGGCCATGTCGAAGTCATGGATGGTCATGTCGCGGAAGATGCCGCCGGAGTTGGTGAGGTACTGCGCGGGGGGCGCCGCCGGGTCACGGCTGATGACGGTGAGCTGACGCAACGCGCCGATCTCGCCGGCGTCCATGCGACGCTTCAGTTCCAGGACCCCCGGGTCGAAACGGCGGTTGAAGCCGACCATGACCCGGTGCTCCTGGCCGGCGATGGCAGCCAGGCACTCGTCCACCCGCGCCACGCTGAGATCAACGGGCTTCTCGGTGAGGACGGCCTTGCCCGCAGCCACCGACGCCATGATCTGATCGACGTGGTACGGCGTGGGTGAGCAGACGACAACCGCGTCAACGGTGTCGTCGGCGAAGACGTCGTCGACCGTTTCGGTCGACCGCGTGTCGAAAGTGGCGGCGAGTTTGGCCGCTGAGCCGGGGACGGGGTCGGCGATGAGCACGAGTTCCGAGCCCGGGTGTCCGGCGATGGCACGGGCGTGCACCTGACCGATGCGGCCGGCGCCGATGATCGCGAGGCGAAGCATGGAGAATCCCTCTCTAGGGTCGTGATGGGAAGGTCGGCGAGGACTTGGCCGAAGAGGACGACTCGAAGCTCCAGCGAGCGGCTACCAGCACCATGAACGCGCCCACTGGGTCCCTGACATCGAACGCCCCTTTGCCTCGATGTTACGGACAAGAATATGTCCTTACAAATGTGAGCCTAGTGAGAACCCCCCAGGCCGTCAAGCCGCCCTGGCGAACTCGCGGCCTAGGGGGTTCGCTGAAGGTCAGCCGCGGGTCAGGGTGCCGTCCCAGGTCGAGACCTTCTTCTTGGCGTCGGCTTCGGTGAACCACACCGAGGTGACCGCCTTGGTCTCGGTGAAGAACGCCACGCCGTCCTTGCCCATCGCGTGCAGGTCGCCGAAGAACGAATCCTTGTGACCGGTGAACGGGAAGGTCGAGAACGGCACCGGGATGCCGACGTTGATGCCGACCATGCCGCCGTGCGTGCGCTTGGCGAACTCGCGAGCGTAGTAGCCCGAGGTGGTGTAGATGGACGAGCCGTTGGCGAACCGGTTGCCGTTCATGATCGCCAGGCCCTCCTCGAAGTCCGCGACGCGCTTGACCGAGGTCACCGGGCCGAAGATCTCCGAGTCGCCGGCGAAGTTGCCGGGCTGGACGTTGTCCAGGATCGTCGGGCCGACGTAGAACCCGCCCTCATAGCCGTCCACGGTCACGCCACGGCCGTCGAGGACCATGTCGGCGCCTTCGGTCAGGCCACGGGCGATGCAGGACTCGACCCACTCGCGGTGCTTGGCCGTGATGACCGGGCCGAGTTGCGACTCGGGCAGGTAGGCCGGGCCGATGCGCAGGCCCTGCGCCATCGTCTTGAGCATCTCCACGGCCTCGTCGGCGATGGAATTCTGGACCACGATCACCGGCAGGGCCATGCAGCGCTGGCCGGCGCAGCCGTAGGTGGAGTTGATGATCCCCGCGATCGAGCGCTCCAGGACGGCGTCCTCGAGCACCAGCGCGTGGTTCTTGGCCTCGGTGAGGGCCTGGACCCGCTTACCGGCAGCCGCAGCGGTCTGGTAGATGTGCTTGCCGACCGAGGTGGAGCCGACGAAGGTGATGCCACGGACGTCGGGGTTGGTGAGCAGGCTGTCCGCCTCGACCCGGCTGCAGGTGACCAGGTTGGCCACTCCCTTGGGCAGACCGGCCTCGATCAGCAGCTCCAGCATGCGCATCGAGGTCTGCGGGACCATGGAGGCGGCCTTGAGCACGAAGGTGTTGCCGGTGGTGATGGCGA
>CAZPCM010000206.1:0-3626 GCA_964585085.1 uncultured Propionibacteriaceae bacterium | reverse complement strand
CTGGGCGCGCGTCTGGATGCCCGGCAACACCTTTACCGGCGAGTCCGGGATCGGCAGCAACACCGACGGCAGACGCTCTGCCAGCTGATCCTGACGCTGCGCGACCATCAGCTCCACCATCCCGCCGCTCGGCTCGACCACGCCGCGGAAGAAGCCAGCCAGAATGGCCGACCCCGCCGTCGGGTCAGCCTCGACCACCACCACCGGGCGCGGCCACTCGCACGCCAACGCCAGTACCGTCGTGGTGACCCCGGGAGAACCAGACGCTGAAGCGCACGCGTACACAGCCATGCGTCATCACCGCTCCCGCGACTCAAGCACGAGGGCCACCCGGCCGGTCGCAGCCCTGGCAGCCAACTCAGCCGACTTCTCCGTCGGCACCAGCACATCGACCAAGGTGTCGCCGGTTTCGAGGATCGTGACCCGGGAGACGACCGCCTCCATCACTACTGGCGCCGTGACGACCTCACCCTGCTGGCCCGGCGTCTCGACGATTCTCACGTGATCACCGGCCAGGAGCGGTTCGGCCGGGAGCATCGCCGGTGCCAGTCCGACGCCGACGAGCGCCTCCCCGGCCTTCGGCAGCACCTCGTTCGTCACCGAACCTGCTACCAACAGCCCGCCCGGCGCCAAGTCCGTTGCGGCCCGCTGGCCAGAGATCTGCTCGATCCGGGAGGCCGGCACGATGTCGAGCGCCGGGTCGAGACCGATCTTCACGACCTCCAGATCTGCGCGGTCGATCACCTCGCCCCGCTGCACCGCCTGACGAACCGCGACCACATCGGTTGCGGTCGCTGACGTGGTCCAGATCCACACCGCCGCCAAGGCCCCGATCAGGACGGCGGCGATCGCGCCCATCAGCACCAGTGGCCGCCGACGGACCTTCGGCGGGCGGGCCAGCGTCCGCGCTCTGTTCACAGAGTCAGGAGACGGCGTCTCCTGCTTCCTCATGCTCAGCACCGACATGCGACTCAACTCCCTTCGCTGACAGTCAGGACGTTCAACTCACCAATCACGACCTGGGTGGTCTGGGTCAGATAGATGCGGAACGTGCCCGTCTCTCCGATACCTGACCACCGCACCAGCCAGTCCGACCGGGCCGCCACCGTGAACTCGCCCTGCTTCTCGAACCGGTAGCCACACGTCGGCGACTCCGTGATCCCGTACTTCAGCTTGTACGGCGTCCCCGGCCCGGTGCAGGTCTTCACTCCCCCGTCGCCCATCGACCAGCGCACGCGCTCGACCTCGGCGGTCGCTGTCACCGTGTAGCCACCCTCGGACGCCGACCGGGAGATTGGGCCCATCGTCTGATCACCTGGGTCCTCGACCCACAGCCAGATCGGCATCCCGACCAGTCCCACGGAGTTGGGGCCGTCGTTCGGCACGATCCCGATCGTGATCGGCTTCAGTTGCATGTTGCGCACGGCCTGCCGGGCCAGCTGCTCGGGATCGGGGGGTGGTGTGGAGTCGGCGAGCCAGACGATCAGGGGAGTCCCTACGTCCAAGCCACTGATGCGGCAGTACCAAAGGGTGCCCTCTCTGTGGCCCCGCCAGTTCACATTGGTGTACGGCGGCAGCGGATCGACCGGGCTGATGTAGCAGTTGAACGGCGAGTACCACTTGCCCTGATCCGAGACGCAGGGGACCTCGACGCCATCCCACCTGCACACCCGTTTGCCGGAGCCAAGAGCGTCGCCGCTCCGCTCGTCGTCCTCACAGACGATCTTGATGGTCACGATGCCGGCGTCGTTCTTGCCGACAACGCTCTTGCAGCTCGCGTAGGCGGTGGTGGGGCTGATCACCACGCCCGCGAGGACCAGAACAAGGGTGGTCAGAAGCCGGACGATCAGCATGACCCACTCCCCTTCTGCGAGGTGGTCACGAACCATCCGTCGGCGGGCCACTGCTCGACGGTGATCGCAAGCGGCCGGACGATCTTGTCCTTGAGTTCGAACACGTCATTACCGTCGGAGTCGAGCACACTCCACTTGGTCGAGTCCTCACAGAGGTCGACCACGATCGTCGGGCGATTCCGCTGCCTCAGTTTGGATGGCACCAGACTGGAGATGGTGACGTCGCCCTCGACCGTCAGGTGCGCCAGGCCGAATTCGTTGTAGGTGCGGGCGGCGTTGTCAGCGATATCCCCTCGCCCCGCGAGCACGAGATCCCCGGCGCCGCGTTTCCGCTGCATGACCTCGTTGTAGATCCTGTACCACTTCTCGACCGCGTCGACTGCGGCCTGCTGCTCGCCCGACCACTCTGGTGTGGCCGTGGGCGTCGCGGTCGGAGTTGAAGTAGCGACAGGAGTCGTGGCCGGTGTCGGGGACACAGTCTCGGTCGCGGTTGGGGTACACCCCACCAGGCACAACACGGCCACGCCCACAACCGCGACGACTCTGCGCGTCACCATCTGGTCCTCCTTCGCGTTTGATCGCTCATTCAGACGGCAGCAAGGTGCTGTCGATGGCCGCGGGCGTTCATCGAACCCCTCCCATATCGTGAACAGCGCCCGTGGTGTGAGGTGTTGAGTTGTGGCCGCCCGGAAAGCCAGAAATGCCCTCACATCTCTCCGACGAGGAGGTTGTGCAACGGGCAGGACCTAGGGGCAGGTGCTGCCACGCTAAACCGGATTCTGCGATCCGGGAAGGGTCTTCAGGATGAGAAGCCGGCTCCGAATGGCCTCGCCGCCGAAAGCTCATGGCTCACCAACCCGCTCGGACAAGGACCGATACCCCTGGTGAGCGATCGCGAGCTGGGCGGCGTCAAGCAGTACGCCAATTTGCCCAGCGAGGTCGGCGGCGGCCGTCAGCGCCGCACCCGCGGCCTCGACCGACGCCGACGGATCACGCCCGTCGTCCTCGTAGACCTCGTAGTGGTCGAGCGACTGGGCGAGCCCTCGGCCGAGTTGCTCGAGCGCCTGCTGGGCGATGTACCCGAGAGCCGACTTGAGTTCGGCCAGCACCCAGTAGACAGCCGAGGCCGGCAGCCCGTTGGACAGCCAGATCGTCCGGTGGTTGATCGAGCGGATAGCCTCGTACGCAGCCTCGGCGTCGAGCACGACTGGCCACCGGCCTTCCTCACGCACGCCAGGCGGTGCCAGGTTCTCGAGATTCGGGTGCGCGTCGGCCATGATCAGTGCCCTCGCCGCTGCCGGACGCCAGTACGTGCCGACGGGATCTCGCGGAACATCTGCTCGAGATCCATGGCGCGGATGCGGATGAGCCGCTTGCCGGTTCGGAAGGCGCGGAGCTGTCCGTCGCTGATCCTGCGTCGAACGGTCGCCGTGCTCACCCCGAGGAGTTCCGCTACGTCCTCGAGCGTCAGGTACTCCCTGGACTTCGCCGTGGCAATGCTGGACATCGAGACCTCCTGCTGTGCGTTGGATGCACATGAAGAAGGCATCAAGGGCCTCTACGCGGCCACGGCGGCGCAAGGAATTCTCGGGCTGAGATCATGAAGTCTGGAGGGCTGAGTTCTTGCAGGAGTGCGTACCACGACCCAAACCGCGTACCACGTACGTACCACGGAGACGAATTCATCACTGAATTGTGGCCCTCACAAGGCCATACACCGGTCGGGCTGACAGGATTTGAACCTGCGACCCCTTGACCCCCAGTCAAGTGCGC
>CAZPCM010000205.1:0-3687 GCA_964585085.1 uncultured Propionibacteriaceae bacterium | reverse complement strand
GAGCAGTCGTCGCCCTCAAGCTCTACCAGCCGGCAGACGCACGCCACACGTGAGCCTCGATCCGCCGGCGTTCATTCGTAGGTGGCCGTCGACAATCCCTCTGCCACGCATCCGGTGCAACACTCAGGCGATCGGCCCCCGAACAGGGCCAGCTCCTCACCGGCAGGCCGGTGTGGAACGAGCACGGGGTCCTGTCGGCAGGACGGTGGCATGGCACGCCCGCGATGCCCACCTCCACGGCAGCTTCCTTCTGGTTCAGGAGGGAAGAGCGACCGCAGCGATTCCGGCTCGCGCTGCTAGAGGTTTGTTTGGGTTTCCAACCAGTCGGGGTAGCGGCCGCCCTGGATCTCGATGGCGTCGGAGGCTGCGGTGAGCGCAGCGACTTCTGCGGCGGTGAGTTCGAGGTCGGCAGCGCCGGCGTTTTCGGCGATGCGGTGGGCTTTGGTGCTGCCAGGGATGGGCACGATCCAGGGCTGTTGGGCGAGCAGCCAGGCGAGAGCGACCTGCCCGGGGGTGGCGCCCTTCGCGTGTGCGACGGCCTTGATCTGTTCGACGAGGCCGAGGTTGTGGGCGAGGGCGTCGGGGGCGAAGCGGGGGATCTGGGCGCGCAGGTCGCCGCCGGCCTCGAAGGCGGTGGTGGTGTCGATGGTGCCGGTCAGCACGCCCTTGCCGAGTGGGCTGAATGGGACGAACCCGATGCCGAGTTCGGCGCAGGTGGCGAGGACGCCTTCCTCGGGGCGGCGCCACCATAGGCTGTATTCGCTCTGGATTGCGGTGACCGGGGTGACGGCGTGGGCCCGCCGGATCGTGGCTTCCGCAGCTTCGGAGAGGCCCCAGCCGCGGATCTTCCCGGCCGTGATCAGGTCGCCCGCGACGCTGGCGTATTCCTCGATCGGTACGTCGGGGTTGATCCGGTGCTGGTAGTACAGGTCGACGTGGTCGGTGCCCAGGCGGCGCAGGGATCCCTCGAGGGCGGCCGGCACTTCGTCGGGGCGGAGCATCCGGCCCAGCGGCCGGCGGGTGTCGGGGTCGATGGCCTGGGCGTACTTGGTGGCGATGACGACCTGGTCGCGGATCGGGGCGAGGGCTTCGCCGACGAGTTCCTCGTTGGTATGCGGCCCGTAGATTTCGGCGGTGTCGAAGAAGGTGACGCCGACGTCGAATGCGCCGCGGACGGTGGCCACCATCTCGGCACGGTCGGGGTGGCCGCTGTAGCCGCCGGTGGTGGTCATGCAGCCCAGCCCGATCGCTGAGACGCGCAGGGTGTGTCCGAGGGTTCGCGTGTGCATGGTTGGTTTCCCTTCTGTTCGCTCTGGTTCAGTCGGTGTGGGCGGCGGTTCGGGCGGGGATGGTCAGGAACGAGAGCGCGGTCGTGAGTAGGCAGGCGGCGGCGATGGCGAGGCTGAGTTGCATGCCGGGCACGAAGCCGGAGGGCTGTGCGATGAGGGCGCCGAACACGGCGATGGCGAGCGCGCCGCCGACCTGCCGGAAGGTGTTCAGGACGCCGCTGGCGGTGCCGGCGATGTCGGCGGGGACGCTGGCGAGCACGAGGGTGGTGAACTGGGGAGCGGCGAACGACCCGCCCGCGCCGACGAGCACCACGAGGACCGCGATCACGGCCGGCGGCGCTGCCGGGGCGAAGAGGGCGAGGGCGACCAGGCCGGTGACCATGGACAGTTGGCCGACCATGGTCGGGAACCGGATGCCGAATCGGTTGGTGGCCAGGCCGCTGGCGAGGTTGCCGAAGACGCTGATGATCGCCGAAGGGAGGAACACCAGCCCGGCCTCGAGCGGGTTGAGGCCGCGTTCGGATTGCAGGTAGAGGCTGATCAGGAACACGGTGCCGTACCAGCCGACGAGGAACGCGAACCCGGCGAACAGGGCCACTTTCACCGGGCGGGGCCGCAGCAGTGCTGGCGGCAGCATCGGGTGCGGGACGCGGCGTTGCACGGCGGTGAAGCCGGCCAGGGCGATCGCGGCGATGGTGAGGACGCCGAGCACGGTCGGGTTGGTGAAGCCGGCGGCTCCGCCTTCGATCAGGCCGTAGGTGAGCGAGGTGAGGGCGAGCAGGCCGAGGATCTGGCCGGGCCAGTCGAACGGTCGTGGCCGGCGCGGGGAGGCGACGACTCGGGGCAGCACGGCGAGCATGGCGATCCCCACGGGCAGGTTGAGCCAGAACACCCAGCGCCAGTCGATCATGGTCAGCGCCCCGCCCAACACGGGGCCTGCGGCGGCCGCCACTGCCCCGCCGACCGCCCAGACCCCCAGCGCGTGGGCCCGTCGAGCCGGGTCGGGGTAGGCCTCACGGATCAGGGCGACCGAGGCGGGCAGCATCAGCGCGGCGGTGGCGCCCTGGAGGCAGCGGGCGGCGATCAGCCAGCCCATGGACGGGGCGAGCGCGCATCCCAGCGAGGTGAGCGTGAAGCCGGCGATCCCGACTCCGATCAGTTGGCGAGCACCGAACCGGTCGGACTGGTTGCCGGCGAAGAGCAGCAGAGAGGCGAACGCCAGCGTGTAGCCGTCGATCACCCACTGCTGCGCGGTCGTCCCGCCACCCAACTCCGCCCCGATCCGGGTCAGGGCGACGTTGACGATCAGAATGTCGAGGGTGATCAGGAACGCGCCCAGGGTGGCGATCAGCAGCGCCGCGCCCGACCGTGCCGCAACGCGCACTCGCCCCGTTCGAGGGGAGGTGTCCACGCTCACCGGTCGGCCGGCCGGATCCGGACGCCGGCGGCCCGCGCCCGGTTGCTGATCATCGGGGCGAGGTAGGGGCTGGTGGCGTACTTGGCGCGGTAGGCGGCGTCGATGGCGTCGGCGAGTTCCAGCGGCGCGGTCTCGAAGGTGACGTGGTGGACGGCGCCGGCGGCGTGGATGCGTCCGGCGGGTCTGGCGATCGCGGCGGTGTACCAGCGGGAGGCGGTGCCGTTGTAGCCGCGCACGTACAGTTCACCGGCCACGACGACTGCCCAGATCCAGGTGGGGGTGCCGAACGTGACGCCGTCGGCCCGCAACGGGGAGATCTTGAGGTCATCAGCGGTGTCGATCGCGGACAGCGTGGCGGTTGGCCAGGTGGTGGTCATTGGGTTCTCCTTTGTCTCGGGACGCCCGGTCAGGGGCGGAGCAGGGCCTTGATGGCGGTGCGTTGGTCCATGGCGGCGTACCCGTCGGCGGCCTGCTCGAGTGGGAGTTCCAGGTTGAACACGCGTCCGGGGTTGATCTCGCGGCGCATGATGCGTCCGATCAGGTCGGGCAGGTAGCGGCGTACGGGGGCGGGCCCGCCGTGCAGGTGGACGTGGGCGAAGAACAGCGGCTCTCCGGGTAGTTCGACACTGTGTGGGACGCCGACGTAGCCGACCGACCCGCCGGGCCGGCAGCAGCCGATCGCCTGCAGCATCGACTCCTGGGTGCCGACGCATTCCAGCACCGAGTCGGCCCCGATCCCACCGGTCAGCGCCTTCACCGCGGCGATCCCGGCATCGCCTCGCTCGCTGACGATGTCGGTGGCGCCGAACTCGGTGGCCAGGGCGGTGCGCGCGGCGTGGCGGCTCATCGCGATGATCCGCCCCGCGCCCATCGCCTTGGCCGACAGGATGCCGAGGAGGCCGACCGCGCCGTCGCCGACGACCACGACGGTGCCCCCGGGACGGACGGTGGCGGCCTCGGCGGCGAACCAGCCGGTGCCGA
>CAZPCM010000204.1:0-3790 GCA_964585085.1 uncultured Propionibacteriaceae bacterium | reverse complement strand
CAGCCTGAAGTCACCCTGCTGAACGCCTCGGCCCCCACCTGCATCGTGGTCACCGTGGTGCGGGAGAACGGGTGGCTGGGCGATAAAGAGCGACACTGCGCACCTTGACCCTGTGTCCACGCATCGGTCACCGTGACCGGCTCGGTGAGTGGCGCACCTACCATCGGACGAGACTTCGACCAGCCTGAGGGGGGACTCATGGCGAGGGCTGAGCGGCTGCGTCGGGCCATGCCCGGCGCGGTGCTGACCGTTGCCTTGGCCGTGCTGACCGCCTATGCGGTGATGGCCACCGGACAGCACGTGCAGAAGCTCGACCTGAACGACTCGGGCATCTGGGCCTCCGGCAACGAGCAACTTGCGTTCACCATGCTGCTCAAGTCCGCGTCCGCCCAGGACGTCAGGCTCGCCGCGACCAAGGAACCGCAGGCTGGTGAGGTGGACATCCTGCAAGACGGGATGGCCGTGCTCGGGGTGTTCAGTGGCACGCTGAGCCCGATTGACCCGGTAGCGGCAACAGCCGACGCCGACGGTGCGGTGACGCCCGTGGCGGGAGCCCACATCGACATGCGGGGCGGCACTGTGGCGGCGCTGGATCCGGCCAGCGGCAAGCTATGGGCGGCCCGGATCGAGCCTGCCGCAAGGTCGATCGACCTGAGCGCCCTCGACCCTTCAGCCAAACCGCTGGCGGAGATCCAGGCCGCGCCCGGCGGCGTGTCGCCGGATCAGGCCGCGTCCCTGAGCGTCGGCGCCGATGGATCGATCCACGCAGTCTCCGCGTCCGGGCGCGCCGTGCGGGTGCCGGTCGTCAAAGCGGCCCTTGGTGAGCCTGAGTACCGGACCCTGGCCCCGTCGGGCCTGAAGTCGGTCCAGGTGGCCGCGCTTGCGTCGCGCTCGGTGACACTCGACGCAGCCTCGGGGCTGCTGTTCCTCCCCGATGGGCGCAGCGTGCCGGTGCCGGTGGACCCCGAGGCTCGGCTGCAGCAGGGTGGTGCCGACGCCGACACGGTCGTCGTCGCCACCGCGACCTCCCTGATCTCGGTGAACACCGGCGACGGTTCCGTCACCTCGCTGATCCCGAACGGAGCCGGCGGAACCCCAGCGCAGCCGGTGCAGTTGATGCTCGGCAAGAGTCCGTCCCAGGGTTCCTGCGCGTACGGGGCCTGGTTCGGCGATGCCGGCACCGTGGCGCGGGTGTGCACTGGGCAGACGTCCGCGGATGTGCATCAGATCGACCGGGGTCGATCAGCCGACTTGGCGTTTCGGGTCAACTGGAATCAACTGGTCCTCAACGACCGAAAAGACGGCTGGATCTACGACGTCGATCTCGCCCGGCGGGTGGACGACTGGCCCTCGCTGAAGGACGACAAGGATGTCGACCAGCAGGAGCAGTCCAACACGCGCAGGCCCCAGGATCAGAAGCCGACAGCCAACAATGACGAGTACGGCGCGCGTCCCGGGCGCACCTCGGTACTGCATGTTCTGGACAACGACAGCGACCCCAACGGCCGGGTGCTGTCGATCACCAAGGTCGAGTCGGCACCCAACGGCGCCGAGGTTTCCATCGCGCCCGACGGGCAGACCCTGCTCTACCGGCAGCCCCAGGACGGCCGCAGCGGATCCTTCTCCTACACCATCGTCAACGACGCGCACACCGCGACTGCGACGGTGACGATCACCGCCCGGAACAGCGAGGACAACCGGGAGCCAAAGCTTCGCGAGCACGCCACCGAGGACCTGCAGTTCGCTGTGGCCAGTGGCGGGAGCGTGACCATGCCGGTCGCCACCGACTACCGCGACTTCGACGGCGACCCGATCACGGTGGTGGACGCCTCGTCCAGCGACAAAGACGACCAGGTCTCGGTCACCTCCGACGGCCAGATCGAGTTCGCCGTGGTCAAGGACACCAAGAAGACCCAGACCCGGGAGGTCACCTTCCACCTCACCGATGGGGCGAGCGATCCCGTCGAGGGCACTGCCAAGGTGGCGGTTCTGGGGTCCGAGGACACCAAAGGCATCGCCCCGCTCGCGCAAGCGGACGCCGCTCGCGGGCCGGTCAACAAGCCGATCACGATCGCGCCGCTGGCCAACGACATCGCCGGGGCCGACCCTGACCGCGTCGGCAAGCTGACCCTCAATGGCGAGGTGGCCGGCTGGAAGGGAGCCAGGGTCAGCACCGACCCTGAGTCCGGTCGAATCACGGTCGTGGCTCCTCAGCCAGGCACCCATTTCCTGTCCTACACGGCTGCGTTCGGCAGTGCGCCGACCGCGAAGGGCACGATTCGGGTGGATGTGCTCAAGGACGCCAAGGAGCAACCTCTGGCCATGCCCGACCAGGCCGTGATCCGGGGCAACCAGCCGATCACAGTCGACGTGTTGGCCAACGACACTGATCCGCGCGGCGGCCTGCTCACCGTCCAGCAGGCCTCGGCGAATCGGGATGACCTTCAGGTCGCCGTGGTCAAGGGACGATGGCTGCGCATCGTGCCGCAGGTAGATCAACTGAAACCGAACCCGCAGGCGTTGACGTACACCGTCACCAACGGGCAGGAATCCGTCGAAGGCAGCGTGATCGTCACCTGGCTGGAGGCGCTGGTCGAGGACCAGCCTCTCGTCCGGGACGACTTCGCCACCGTCCGGGCCGGAGACAGCACCCTCATTCCCGTCCTCGCCAACGACAGCACCCGGGGCGGGGCGGCACTCTCCCTGGACAACGACGTCGACGATGCGCCGGCGGTGGGCCAGCTTTCTGCGGTGGACGATGCCGGCGACCAGGTGGGCAGCGCCTACGTCGTCGGCAACCAGGTGCGTTATGTCGCCCCGGAAGCCGTGGTGAAGGAGATGGAGGTGACCCTCACGTACTACGCCCTGGCCGATGGCCAGAGTCCCACCCCCGGGAAGGCCACGGTCACCGTCAAGCCTGAACCCGACGACGCGGGCGGCAATTCGCCGCCCGTGCCGGAATCGATTGAGGCCCGGGCCACCGCCGGCGACACCATCACCATTCCGATCCGCGCTTCGGGTCAGGATCCCGACGGGGACAGCATCACCGTGCTGGGGCTCGCCACGGCCCCACAGCGGGGACGCGTCATCGACCTGACTCCCCGCGGGATCACGTATCAGGCGTTCCCCACCGACGACAGCATCGGCACCGACACCTTCGAGTTCACCGTCGCTGATCGCTACGGTTTGACCGGTACGGGCACCGTGCGGGTGGCGGTCGTCCCCCCGGGGCAGACCCAGATCCCGGTCCCCGTCGACGACACCCTCAGGGCCCGGCCAGGAGCCACGGTGCGAGTGGACGCGCTCGCGAACGATCTCATCGCCCTGAGCGACGAGGTCAAGATCAAGCCATTGCGTCCGGCGAAGGGTGTGGACGCCGAACTCGAGGGTGACTTGGGCCGAGGCCCGATCCGCGCTTCAGCGCCCGGCAACGGCTCGTCGATCAGCATCAACTACCAGATCAAGGGCAACGGCGGCGACAGCCCCCAGGGGACCGTGACCATCACTGGTGAGGACGGCTACCTCAATCCGCCGCGCCTGCACGATCAGTTGGCCACCACCACCGACGGCAAGACCGCCACCGTGGACCTGCTCACCGACGCTTGGGACCCCGACAGCGACGGCGGGCTGGAAGTGACGCGTGTCTCCGACCCCAACGCCACTCTGGCCGGGAGCGTGGTCACCGTTCCGGTGACCGCGCATCCCCAGGTGCTCAGCTACGAGGTCAAGGATGGCGATGGCGCCACGTCGGCCGGCCTGGTTCATTTCCCCGCGGCCGCGGACGGGCTTC
>CAZPCM010000203.1:0-3814 GCA_964585085.1 uncultured Propionibacteriaceae bacterium | reverse complement strand
TGAGCCCATCGGGGTGCGATCCGTGAGCTTGACGAAGGGTCGTCGTTCGTGGGGGTGTGGCTTCGTCAGGTTGAGCCCATCGGGGTGCGATCCCTGAGCTTGACGAAGGGTCGTCGTTCGTGGGGGTGTGGCATCGTCAGGCTGAGCCCATCGGGGTGCGATCCCTGAGCTTGACGAAGGGTCTTCCTTCGTGGGGGGTGGCATCGTCAGGCTCAGTCATCGTGAGGGGGCTTCGTCAGGCTCAGCCGTCGTGCCGCATCAGACCAGGGCTTGGCGGAGCACGTCCAGCGGCAGCGAGCCGAGGTTCAAGGCCCGGGTGTGGAAGGCCTTCAGGCTGAACGCGTCCCCCTGTTTCGCGGCGACGTCGGCTCGCACCTGCTCCCAGAGCCGCTGGCCGATCTTGTAGGACGGAGCCTGCCCCGGCCAGCCCAGGTAGCGGTTCAGTTCGAACCTGACGAAGGCCTCGTCCATGTGGACGTTCTGCCGCAACAGGTTCCAGGCCTTCTGGGCGTCCCAGAGGCCGCCCCCCCAGCGCTCCGGGGCGCGCTTGCGGCAGTGCACGCCGATGTCGAGCACCACGCGGGTGGCCCGCATCCGCTGCCCGTCCAGCAGGCCGAGCCGATCCCCGAGGTCGTCCATGAACCCGAACTCCTGCATCAGTCTCTCGGCGTACAGGGCCCAACCCTCTCCGTGTCCGGACGACCAACTGGCCAGCCGCCGCCACGCGTTGAGTTCGTCCCGGTTGTGGATGGCCTGGGCGATCTGCAGGTGGTGACCGGGAACCCCCTCGTGGTAGACGGTGGTCTTCTCGCGCCAGGTGTTGAATTCTGTGACGCCTGGAGGTACTGACCACCACATCCGTCCCGGACGCGAGAAGTCGTCGGAGGGGCCGGTGTAGTAGATGCCACCGTTCTCGGTGGGGGCGATTCGGCACTCGATCGTGCGGATGGGCTCGGGGATGTCGAAGTGGACGCCGTCGAGCGCCACGATGGCTTGGTCCGCGGTCGCCTGCATCCACTCCCGCAGAGCCTCTTTGCCGAGCAGTCTGCGGCTGGGGTCGCGGTCCAGCACGGCCATGGCGTCTTCGATGGAGGCGCCATGGCCGGCGATGGCGGCCACCACCTCGTCCTGTTCCTCGGTCAGGCGGGCCAGCTCGTCCTGTCCCCAGTCGTAGGTCTCATCGAGGTCCACGTGGGCACCCACGAACAGCCGCGACCACAGTTGGTAGCGCTCCCTGCCGACTGCGTCCTCGGTCGGGGCCTGCGGCGCCAGTTCATCGGTGAGGAATTCCACGAGGCGTCCGTAGGCGGCGGCCGCCGCCCGTCCGGCACGTGCCAGGTCGTGGGCGAGCGGGCCTTCGGCGGGGGCGCCGTCCGGAGATGCGCTCTGCGTGAAGGTCACGAAGAAGGAGGTCTGCGGGTCGGCCAGGTCGGCCGCCTGCTTGACCCCTTCCTCCACCTGCAGGAGTGCCGGCGACAGCCCACGCCGCACCCCCTCACGGAGGCTCGCCAGGTAGCCCTCGATGGCCTGCGGCACCCGGGCGAGGCGCGAGGCGATATTCGCCCAGTCCTCGGTGGTGGAGGTGGGCATGATGTCCAGCACGTCGCGGAGGGACTGGAGCGGGGACGCGATGACGTTGAGGTCGGGCAGCCGTTCCCCGGCTTCCTGCAACTCCAGTTGCAGCCCGAGCCGATCCCGCATCGCGGCCAGCGTCACCTCGTCCACTTCGTCGGCGACCTCGGCCGCGTCCAGCCTGGTCAGCGTCTGGCGGTCGAGCTCGGCCAGCGCCGCGTGACCGTCGGGTGAGAGGTCGGTCATCAGGTGGTCGAAGCCGGCGATCCCCATGCTGGTGGCCGCGAGCGGATCGAGTTCGGCGAAGGATCGGGTGTAGGCATCGGCGATCGCGTCGATGGCGGAAGGGTGACGTGTCACGGTTCCGACCCTAGCCCGCAGGTCCGACAGCGGCCATCCCTGTGCCACCTACGCTGGCTGGACAGGTCGGATGGCCTGGACGGGACAGGGGGCGGAACGATGATCGGGAGTCGGGGCTTTGACTGAGATCTGGGCACACCGCGGAGCAAGTGGCTACGCGCCTGAGAACACGCTGGCGGCCTTCGAGTTGGCCGTCCGTCAGGGCGCCGAGGGCGTGGAATTCGACGTGCAGCTCAGCTCGGACGGGACGCCGGTGCTGATCCATGACGAGAAGGTCGATCGGACCACCAACGGTCGGGGCTGGGTGAAGGACCATTCGATCAGCGAACTCCAGGCGCTCGATGCCCGGGCCGGTCGGGAGGGCTTCGCGGGGACGAGGATCCCCACCCTGGAGGAGGCGCTCGGTCTCTTGGCCGTGACGGGCGTGACCATCAACATCGAGCTGAAGAACTCACAGGTGAGCTACCCGGGGCTGGAGGAGAAAGTTCTGGCCGCTGTGGCTGAGTTCGGGATCGGTGACCGTGTGGTGCTGTCCTCGTTCAACCACTATTCGCTCAAGCGTCTGCAGATGCTCGGCGCCCAGTGCCCGCTCGGGATGATCTACACCGATCCGCTCTACCAGCCTTGGCGGTACGCCGTGCAACTCGGAGTCTCCGCCCTGCACCCGCCGCGCCATCTGGTCTTCCGTCGGGGCTATGTCCGCAACGCCCATGCCGTGGGTCTGGCCGTCCGTCCCTGGGTGGTGAATCGGCCCCGCGACCTGCTCCGGATGATACGGCTGGGGGTGGACGCCGTGTTCACAGACGTTCCTGATCTCGCGCTCGCGGTGCGGCAGGAGCAGTGAGCGCCACAAATCCTTCACTCGATGCCCAAAAAGGCCCGCGGGGCGTCCCTGAGCGAATCGACTGTTAGAAAAGGGGCGACCAGTCCTCAGCACTACCCTGAGGCCATGACCAACCCGTGGCGCGCAGAGCTCTGGCGTGAAGTCGAGGGCTTCGATTTCTCCGACATCACCTACCACCGGGCGCTCGAGGTGCCCGCGGTGCGCATCGCGTTCGACCGCCCCGAGGTGCGCAACGCCTTCCGGCCGCACACCGTCGACGAGCTCTACACTGCGCTGGACCATGCGCGGACGAGCGCGGACGTCGGCTGTGTGCTGATCACCGGCAACGGGCCGTCCCCCAAGGACGGAGGGTGGGCCTTCTGCTCCGGCGGCGACCAGCGCATCCGCGGACGGGCCGGCTATCAGTACGCCGAGGGCGACTCGGCCGAGACCGTGGACGCGGCCAAGCTGGGACGCCTGCACATCCTCGAAGTGCAGCGGCTCATCCGCTTCATGCCCAAGGTGGTGATCGCCCTGGTGAACGGCTGGGCCGCCGGCGGCGGGCACTCTCTCCATGTTGTTTGCGACCTCACCCTGGCCAGCGCCGAGCATGCCCGCTTCAAGCAGACCGATGCCGACGTCGGCTCCTTCGACGCCGGCTTCGGCTCGGCCTACCTGGCCAGGCAGGTAGGGCAGAAGTTCGCTCGCGAGATCTTCTTCCTCGGTGAGACCTACGACGCCGCCGCGGCGCATCGGATGGGCATGGTCAATGCGGTGGTGCCGCACGGCGAGCTGGAGAAGGTCGGCCTCGAATGGGCAGCGACCATCTGCGGCAAGTCGCCGACCGCCCAGAGGATGTTGAAGTTCGCCTTCAACGCCATCGACGACGGCCTCATCGGCCAGCAGGTGTTCGCCGGGGAAACCACCCGACTGGCCTACATGACCGACGAGGCCGTCGAGGGACGGGACTCCTTCCTGGAGAAGCGGGCCCCGGACTGGCGGAGGTTCCCCTACTACTACTAGCGGGACGAGCCGCGCGGCCAAGGGCCGCGGCGAACT
>CAZPCM010000202.1:0-3818 GCA_964585085.1 uncultured Propionibacteriaceae bacterium | reverse complement strand
GCGGCATCGCCGAGAAGTCGGCCAACGCGCTGCTGGTGAAGGTGAACCAGATCGGCTCGCTCACCGAGACTGTCGACGCGGTCGACATGGCTCACCGCGCCGGCTTCCGTTCGATGATGAGCCACCGGTCCGGCGAGACCGAGGACACCACCATCGCCGACCTGGCTGTCGCCCTGGGCTGCGGCCAGATCAAGTCGGGCGCCCCGGCTCGTACCGAGCGCGTGGCCAAGTACAACCAGTTGCTCCGCATCGAGGACGACCTGGACGACGCGGCACGGTACGCCGGAGCCTCCGCCTTCCCGAGGTTCAAGGGCTGAGCCGCCTATCCTTGACCCGATGAGGGTCAGGGCACATGGCTCGCGGCACGCGTAGCCCCCGAACGACGACTGCCGGCCCGGGACGCACCAACAAGCGTTCCAGGGCTGGCAGTCGCGCGTCCTCTCCCACGGCGTCCGGAGCCGCGGCGCCTCCTGCCGGCCGCGGGTCCGGCTCGTTCCCGCTGCCGAACCTGCGCCGCGGGCTCGGCATGACCCGACGCGCCTTCGCTCTGATCGTGGTCCTCGTCGTGCTGGCCCTGTCGTACGCGACGTCGCTGAGGATCTACCTCAGCCAGCAGCACGACCTGGCCGTTGCCGAGCAGCAGATCCGCGACCGCACCGCCCAGATCGAGAATCTTCAGGCCGAGCTCGCGCGGTGGGACGACCCGGCCTACGTCCGCACCCAGGCACGGGAACGCTTCGGGTGGGTCATGCCGGGCGAGGTCGGCTACCGGGTGATCGGCCCGGACGGGAACCCGCTGGGTGGCGGGGCCATCATCGACTCCGAGGAGCGCCTGCCCGCCGGGGAACACGACCCGATGTGGTGGGACCGGCTCTGGGGTTCGGTGGCGACCGCCGACGCTCCGGCCCGCAAGGTCACCACACGCTGAGCCCGGGGCCCGGTCTGGCAGAATTCAGCGGTGCTGGCCGGAATCGAACCCCTGACCGACGCGGACGCCGCGGTGGTCGCCGAGCAGTTGGGACGCCCGCCCCGCGGGGTTGCCGGAGTCGCCTGGCGCTGCCCCTGCGGCAAGCCGGGGGTCGTGGCCACTCAACCGCGGCTGCCGGACGGGACGCCGTTCCCGACAACCTACTACCTGACCTGCCCGAGGGCCGTCGCCGGCTGCTCCACACTGGAGTCACAAGGGGTGATGGCCGAGATGTCGGCCCGTCTCGACGCCGATCCCGAGGTCCGGGCCGCCTATGCCGCCGCGCACGCGGCTTACCTGGCCGACCGCGCGGCGCTCGGCGAGGTGCCCGAGATCGAAGGGGTCAGCGCGGGGGGCATGCCGTCGCGGGTCAAGTGCCTGCACGTCCTGGTCGCACACGCCCTCGCCGGTGGTGCCGGGGTCAATCCGCTGGGTGACGAGGCCCTGGCCATGCTCGGCGCCTTCTGGCAGCGGCCCTGCCTGGAGGACCGGTCATGACCGGCGCCGCTTCCGTGGGGGACGTGGTCGCCGCCGTTGACTGCGGCACGAACTCGGTCCGCCTTTACCTGGCCGAGGTGGGAGGAGACGGGCGGTTGGTCGAGCTGGATCGCCGGTTGCACCTCACCAGGTTGGGCCAGGGCGTCGACGCCACCGGACGGTTCGACCCGGCAGCTCTCGCGCGCACCCTCGCAGGCCTGTCCGACTTCGCCGAACAGGTCCGCCGGATCGGCGTCTCCCGCGTCCGAGTGGTCGCCACGTCCGCAGCCCGCGACGCGGCCAACCGCGAGGAGTTCTTCGCTGGCGTGCTGCAGCGGTTCGGGGTGCCGGCCGAGATCATCTCCGGCGAGGAGGAGGCCCGGCTGTCCTACCTGGGGGCGGTCGCCGCGCTCCCACCCTTGCCGGAGCCGGTCATGGTGATGGACATCGGCGGCGGCTCCACCGAACTCGTCGTGGGCCGGGGTGGGACGATGCAGGCGGCGGTTTCCCTCGACATGGGGTCGGTGCGGCTTCGGGAGCGCTTCCTCGCCTCCGACCCGCCCGTGGACGGCGAAGTCGCCGAGGCTGCCGCCTACATCGACGCCCTGCTGGACGGCTCGCCTATCGACTTCGGCGCGGTGCGCTCCTGGGTGGGCGTAGGCGGGACGGCGACGAGCATCTCCGCGCTGGTGCAGGGGCTCGCGGTCTACGACCGGGACGTCGTCCACTCCTCCCGGGTGTCCCGAGAGGACCTGGAAGCCCTCGCCGCTCGGCTGCTGGCCATGCCGGTCGCCGAGGTCAACGCCCTGCCCACCATGGAGCCTGGGCGGGCGGACGTGATCTGCGCCGGCGCGCTGATCTGCCGCCAGATCGGACGCAGGGTGGACCGCCCCATGCTCGTCAGCGAAGCCGACATTCTCGACGGGATGGCGATGGGCCTAGCCGCCGGGACACCGGAGCGTTCTGCCTGAGAGCCTGCTGAGCAATCATGTCCCGGCTGCGGCGCACCGGATCGGGCGATCTTCTGCGGCCACATCTTGGGCCAGTAGGCCCACTACAGACCCAAGATGTGGCCTTGCAGCTCATCCCGTCCGGCACGTCCTCGCTCGGAACAGCATTGTTCAGCACCCTCCTAGAATCGGCACCGTGGCCCCCATGGCCCAATCGGCAGAGGCAGGCGGCTTAAACCCGCCCGAGTATGGGTTCGAATCCCATTGGGGGCACGTCTGAACATGGCATTCACAAGGAAAAATACACTGGTGTAACTCTTAAGCCCGGTTTTCGGGCCCTTATCGGGCCCTTAGGTACACGCGTTTCTGCACCGAATGGACGCACAAGGGCCGGCCCGGAGACCGCCACAGCGCCCGCTCAAGTCCAGGAGCGTCGGATCGGCCGCACCGTGGGAATGGGACGGAACAGCTCGTCGAGGTCGGCCGTGCGGACGCGGATGAGCCGCTGCCCGAAGCGTGATGCCCGCAGCTGCCCGTGTCGGATGCGGCGGCGGAGGGTGTCGACGCTGACGCCGTAGAGAAGGGCAGCCTGCTGAAGCGACAGCCACTCCGGGACGGGCTGTCCCCAGAGGGCGGGGTTGGCGATGAGCGCCATGGCAACTCCTTCGTGGTTCTCGTCAGATGCTGATGCCGCGGCCACGGTCGTGGTCGTGCGAGCGCGAATGTTCGGGGTAGGTCCTGGGGGCGGTGGGCGTGATGGTTTCCCAGGTTTCGGCCTCTGCCTGGCGCTGCTTCTTGATCAGTGCGGCGATGCGGTAGCCGAGGGCGTCGGCGGGGTGGTCGTCGGGCAGGTTGCCCTGTGCGGCGGCGCGCCGGAGGAGGTCTTCGACGTCACCGCGGTCGGTGAGGGTGGCGAGGCGGGCGGCGAGGACGGGTAGGCGGGGGTCGGTGGCGGTGGCTGGTGCGGCGTGGGCGATGCGGGGTGCCCATTCGCGGATGCCGGCCTGGGCGGTGTAGAGCCGTTGGTCGAGGTCGCGCTGGGTGTCGTGCTCGGCCGGGCTGGTGGCCTGGGGACCGGTGGGCCGTAGGTCGTCGTCGGGAACGCCTTGGGCTGTGCGCCACAGCTGGATGTCGGCGACCAGCTCGGGGTCGAGCCCGGGCAGCTGCTCGGCCCACCGCGGGGGGTCCTCGGCGTGGCTTGCGGCTTGGTGGACCTCCTCGCCGAGGCTGCGGGCGAGAACGTAGCGGGCGCTGAGGTAGGACTTCCACTCGGGATCGTCGAGCAACCGGGTGGGGATGCCAGGCAGCCAGGGCAGCGGCCCGCGGGTGCGGCCGCCGGAGGCTTGCGTGAGGTCGAGGCGCCAGCACAGGACGGCGGCGGGGTCGCGGGCGTCCTCGAGCCCGCCGAGGGCGACAGCCTGGCT
>CAZPCM010000201.1:0-3857 GCA_964585085.1 uncultured Propionibacteriaceae bacterium | reverse complement strand
AAAGCCCGGACCGACAGCCACGAGCAAGACCGACGACATCAGCAACCCCCTTGTTGCATCTGCACGTTCGTGCATGTGCCAGCGGGAATGCGTGCACACAGCAAGACCGTAACATGCGGCCCTCCGCGAATGCAAGAGCTAGTCATGAGTGAATATCGATTCACCACCGGGCATTGGTCGATGCTCAAACGGGTCCTGGCGAGACGTCCTGGGCGGCTTCCCACGGTGATCGGGGGCGGCGTCCTGAACGCGGGGACAGGGAGGTCAGGCCGATCTGCCGACGTTGGTTTCGGGTTCCGAAGCGTCAGCGAGCCGCCGGGCCAGGGCGAGGTCCGTGATCAGCACGGTGATCCAGCCGCCCAGGGCAGCTGCCCGAACCGCCTCGAACTTGTGCCGGCCGCCTGCGATACCGATGCGGCGGGGGATCTTGAAGAACTGCGTCGGGCTGATTCCCATGACACGCTCATCCAAGCTCGACTCGATGAGGTCCCCCTCGGCGTCGAAGAACCGGAAGCAGATGTCACCCACTGCGCCAAGGGAGCGCAGTTCCTGTCTCTCAGCGGCGGTGATGGCGTTCTCGCTGCGCAGCAGCAGCGGGGATGGCTCGATGCCTCCGATGCCGACCACGGCATCGGAGATCTCGTCCCAGACGGCCATGACGTTCACGATGGAACCGTCGCGCAGGAGGGCCTCCTTGACCGACGGCTCGCTCACCAACCCGGGAGCGGGCATCAGGATGGGACTGGCCCCGCACAAGTCGGCGAACTGTGCCACGAGCCGATTGGAGTGGACCTGGCCGCTCGGGGCGCCGATCCCGCCGAGCAGCTGCACGACTCGATCGACAGTGGGGACCGTCCGGCCGGCCATGCGCTCGACGGCGGCCAGGACCGATTCGCTCCAGGACGTGATGCCCATCACCCGGCCGACGGGCAGCGTCGTGCCGAGGTAGGCGGCAGCCGCGGAACCAAGGACGGACGCGATGTTGTCGTTGCCGGCTGCGTCGACGACCACCACGTCGCGGAGCCCGAACAGGCTCACCAACCGGTCTTCCAACTCGCCGTGGACGCCGGCCGGCATCGTGATGACCGTCCTGATGATGCCCAGAGCCTCAGCCTGCTTGAGCATGCGCGAGATCCTGGCCTGCGAGAGCCTGAGCTGCTCAGCAATCTGAGGCTGCCGCATGCCCTTCTCGTGATAGAGCCTGGCGATCTTGGTCATGAGGCGCAACTCATCCAGCCCCGGCTGTCGAACGGTGCGTCGCCCCGAACCTTGTGCCATGCGGCTCCGCGCCCCCCGTCCGCTCCTGGTGTGCCTCGCCTCACGATTCTGCCAGGCCGCTCCGACTCATGGGCCGCCGTCAACCTCCACCTCGCCCGCGGGGCATCGAATTTGCCTCCTCCCGTGGCCGCTCAGGGCGTCGAGGGCCAGTCGAGCGCTACCTGCAGTTGGAGAACGGGCGGGAGAGAGGTGCTGTCCGCCGAGAGCCCCCTGCCTCGGCGGTGCCGGGCGATCACGTCCAGCACGCTGGCGGAGACGCCAGGGGTCCGGCCACGCGCGTGCCGTTACGGAACGCCGCTCGAGGGCGGGGGCCGAAGGAGGGGGCCACGCCGTCCGAGCGCCCAGATGGCCAGGCCGATGAGGGCGAGACCGCTGCCGGTGAGGCTGACCGCCGTCCATCCTCCGGCCGACCAGAGAACGGTGGCCAGGGTGGAGCCGAGCGCGCCGCCGATGAAGTTGTTGGTCACGAAGGCCGTGTTGAGGCGGCTCCGGGCTTGGGGGTCGACCTCGAACAGCCGGGTCTGGTTGAGGATGGTCACCGCCTGGATCGCCAGCGTGACCAGGATGATCGCCACGATGACGAGCGCGGCCGAGGTGGCTCCGAGCGCTGCGACCGCGAACGCCGCCACGAGCAGCACCCAGCAGACACCCATGGCGGGGAGCGACCAGCCCCGGTCGTGCAGGACTCCGGCGCGCTGCGCGCCCACGGCGCCGACGAGTCCGGCGAGGCTGAACAGGCCGATCACGGCGACTGAGAAGCTGAACGGCGGCCCACTGAGCAGGAAGGTCAGCGCCGTCCAGAACATCGTGAACAACCCGAACGCAATCCCGGACAACGCCAGCACCCAACGAACCGTCCGCTCCCGGCGGATCACCGCGCCCACCGAGGCGATAAGTGCCGGGTAGGCGACCCGGGTCTGCGCTGGCAAGGGCGGGATCGCGCGGTACAGCAGGCTGGCCAGCACCACGTCCAGGGCCGCGGCGATCAGGTACACCGCCCGCCACCCGAAGGCTTGGGCGACCAGCCCGCTGACCACCCGCGACACCAGGATCCCGGTCAGGATCCCGGAGGCCACCGTCCCCACCACCGCACCACGACGGGCCGCCTGGGCGAGGTCTCCGGCCAACGGGATCAGCAACTGCCCGCCGATCGTGGTCAGGCCCAGCAGCGAGATGGCCACCAACAGCAACCCCATCGTGGGTGCCGCTGCACACAGCACCAGCGCCCCGGCGGCCGCCAGGATCGTGACCGGCACCAGTCGCCGCCGGTCGACCACGTCCCCCAAGGGGACGATCAGCAACACACCGACCGCGTAGCCGATCTGCGTTGCGGTCACCAGCCACCCGGCCGTGGACGCCGGGGCGCCCAGATCCTTCGCAATCACGGTCAGCAGGGGCTGGGACCAGTACAGGTTCGCCACCACGGCCCCGCCGGCCACGGCGAAGAGCAAGGTCAAGGACCGCGTCATCACCGGGGTCGCGGTCGGTCCGTTCACCGGCGGACTTCGGAACGGAATGCGTCGCCGCGCACGGAGAGTTCGGCGATGCCTTTGTCGTGCGGGAATCGGCCGGCCTGGCCGCCGAGGACCGCCTCGTTGGTGCTGGCGGCTCCCTCCCAGTCGGGATGGAAGTCCCGGGCGCGCGGATCGAGGAAGATGAACCGGGAGTGAATCGCCGATTCCAGGCGTGTGCAGCAGTCGACGCTCACTCCGGCCAGGCGGGCGGCTTCGTCACGACGCAAGCCCGGGCCACGCCGCCGCGTCCCGACACGGTCGATCCCCGCCATCTCGGGGGTGATGCGCGCGCCACCGGTGACGAGGGATTCCCGAACCTCGGCTCGATTGTCCATGGCGACCACGCTACGTCGCCGGCGAGGCAGCGGGAGAGGTTCTTGCGGGTCTGAACCCAGTCACCCATCCTCTGCCTTCAGGGCCGTCCCCGATCGGCGACTCCCCCCACGCCCGGCGCCGGGGAGTCCTGCGTCAGCGCTCGCGGGTCTGTTCGATGTCGGCGAGCATCTGGACGCGGCCGGCGTGGCGGCCGCCTTCGAACTGGCCGTTGATCCAGGCGTCGACGATCATCGTCGCCAGGCCGGGGCCGACGACGCGGGAGCCGAAGGCGAGGACGTTGGTGTCGTTGTGTTCGCGGGATAGCAGGGCGGAGTAGGGCTCGGAGCAGCAGACGCAGCGGGCGCCTTTGACCTTGTTGGCGGCGATGGAGATGCCGACGCCGGAGCCGCAGATGACGATGCCGCGGTCGGCTTGGCCGGCGACGACGGCTTCGGCGACGGCGCGTCCGTAGATGGGGTAGTCGGTGCGTTGGTCGTTGTGGTGGCCCAGGTCGAGGACCTCGTGGCCTTGGGCCTCGAGGTGGGCTTTGATGAGGAGTTTCAGGTCGTAGGCGACGTGGTCGTTACCGAGGACGATGCGCATGTCGGATCTCTTTCAGTTTCAGTCTCAGTGTCTGCTGCCGGCCAGCGGTCGCGGCGTCAGTGCCGGCCCGGTGGGCCGCGTACTGACATCGAGTTGGCTGAAGCCGTAGATCCCGGCCCCGATGACGCCGTTCTCCTGGCGGGGCTC
>CAZPCM010000200.1:0-3964 GCA_964585085.1 uncultured Propionibacteriaceae bacterium | reverse complement strand
GGGGTCAACCTCAGTTGTGCTCTTGTTGGGCGGGTCTGATGGCTCGGACGAAGGCAGCGTTCATCGCCCGTCCAGTCAGTAGCTGACCCTCGATCGATGTGAAGCCGGCCGCTCGCACCAGGGCGTCGAGGGCGGGTTGGGTGAGGTTGCGTTGCCCTTTCTGGTGGGTCTTCAGTCCCCACCGGCGAAGGCCACGCCAGAGGCTTGTCAAGATCAGCCTGGGCGGCAGCCCTTCCCCGGTGGCGTCAGCGATGATGAGCACTCCTCCGGGGCGCAGCAGCCTGCGTGCCTCGGTCAGGACCGCTTCCGCGTCCGGAACGATGTGCAGCAGGTTCACCGCGACGACCGCGTCGGCCGAGCCTGTGGGCAGTCCAGTGGATTCCGCATCCGCGACCCGGACGGAGACGTTCGGGAGGGCGGCGAGTGCCCGCTTGGCCAGTGCGACCATTGGCTCGGAGATGTCCGTCGCGATGACTTGGCCGCAGTGCGGCGCGAACGCACGGGTGTAGAGGCCGGTGCCGCAGCCGAGTTCCACCACGCTCCCGGCGGGCACAGTGTCGGCCAGCTTCGCCTGGATCGTGCTGATGAGATCAGCACCGGCCAGGTAGGTGTGATCGGCGTCATAGGTGCCGGCCAGCGGGCCCCACAGATCCTTGGACATACAGCCTTCCTCGCCTTCGCTGCGAAGCTATCTCCATCCATGGAACACCCAGCAGTGGGCGGTTGCGCGGCAATCACCAAGATCACGCCCGAAGGCTGGTGCTAGCGTGAACGGGAGGACAAGGAGCCGGCGATGAAGCTGCTGCGACCTGGCCTGTGGGCCATGG
Source organism: uncultured Propionibacteriaceae bacterium (assembly GCA_964585085.1). Taxonomy (GTDB): domain Bacteria; phylum Actinomycetota; class Actinomycetes; order Propionibacteriales; family Propionibacteriaceae; genus Propionicimonas. The sequence continues at coordinate 3,137 of CAZPCM010000200.1, read as the reverse complement.
AGTCATCCAGTTCGTGGGGGTGCAACACCTACCTGTTGACCACTGCCGGACGGGTCTTCCTCGTCGACCCGGGCCCGTCCTTCCAGCTCAACCCCTTGGCCCGTGAGTTGAAAGCGGCGGGACGATCCCCCTACGAGGTCACCGACATCCTCCTCACCCACTACGACTGGGACCACTCCCACTCGGCGGCGGAGTGGCAGCGCAGGACCGGTGCCACGGTGTGGCTGGGCGCCGCGGACGCCGAGATCCTCCGCACCGGAACGGCGACCGGCACCCGACTGCGCAGGTTCCTGTGCCGGCTGCTCCGGCTTTCGGAGCTTCCCGAGGGCACGGTCGAGCTGAGAGGCGAGACGCCGGTCGCCCCGGGGCTGACAGCGTTGCCGACCCCGGGACACACCCCAGGCCACTACGCCTTCGTGTGGGGTGACGTCGCCCTGATCGGCGACGCAGCTGACAGCCGGGCCGACGGCGAACTGCGTCCCTTCGCCCCCAAGCAGTTGATGACGGACCCCGAGCAGGCGGACGCGACACGCGCCCTGCTGACCGCCCTGCCCGTTCGCATGTTCGGCCCCGGACACAGCCCCGCGGTTGAGCGCCAGAACCTCTAGCGATCGGAGCTGAAGCACGGCGGCGGCCGCCCCGTGCTGCCGTGGAAGCGGCGCCAGCGCGGCGCTGTGCACGCCAAGGTCGAGGCGCGACCCAAGCGGGGGCTGCATCCGGTGGCGTCACCCACCGGCCCGGCCGACGATGCTGACTCTCGCCACTCCTGGACTGTGCAACCGTCGGGACTCCCCACATACGCAGGCGCACCTGCCGCGGTGCGACGTGTCGGATTCGTCAATCGAGCAGCGGGATGTCGAGGTCGTGGGCCAGGACGACCGCGCGGTCGAGTTCGATCTCTTGGGCGGATGTGAGAAACCCGACGGTGCGGCCGAGCAGCCTGCTCGGAACGGTTACGTCGAGTGAGATCACCCCGCGTGGTCGAGGCCGTTGGCCCGTCCGACCGGAACCTCGCTGGAGAGGCCCTTGATGGTGGAGGTGATGGGCGCGATCGTCAGCGGTGCCTCGCTCGCGGAGCCCGGACTGTCGGTTGCCGATGCAACGCACCCGCTGCCCCGACAGCGACTCTCGAAACGCACTCTCGTGCGGCGACGGGCGCGGACGCTAGCCTTCGGCTGGTGACCGCGAAGTCCGACCGACGAACCACCCGTGAGGCTGTGGCGTACCATGCGACCCAACCGGCTGGATCGGTCCAGCGCGCCGGCTCAGAGACATCGGCCTGGGAGGCCGCCTGACATGTCGATTGGCCGGATCGCCTGGACCGCCGCTGCGCTGGGTGGCGCCAGCGGCGTTGCCGTGGGCGGATATGCGCTGCTCAACACCACCTACGCTGACGCCTCGCGGCGGGCGGCCGATCGCTCTGGCTTCGTGGAGAAGATCACGCGGGTGGCCGGGGCAGCCATCCATTACGCCGAGGGTCCGGCCAACGGCCCCGCGCTGCTGCTCATCCATGGCCAGATGGTCGATTGGACCAACTACTGGCCCGCGCTGCCTGAACTGGCGAAGCACTTCCACGTGTTCGCGGTCGACTGCTACGGCCACGGCGGCTCGGCCCGGGTGCCGGAGCGGTACACGAACGTAGCCATGGGTCACGACCTGGCCTTCTTCCTCCGGAGGGTTGTCGGCGGTCCGGCCTTCGTTTCGGGGAACTCCTCGGGTGGTCTGCTCGCGATCACGATCGGCCTTGAGGCACCCGACATGGTCCGCGGACTCGTTCTGGAGGACCCGCCCCTGTTCTCTTCGGTCTACCCGCGGTTTCCGTCCACCGCCGGCTACGACCTGGCCCGCTCGGCACATGCGTTCCTTGCCAGCGGCGAGACCGACTTCGCCTCCTGGTACGTCCGCGACAACAGCATGATCAAGGCCTTCGCCGGCCTCGGCCACCGGATGACCGCCACTGCCCTCGCGCAACGCAGCCACGGCAAGCCGATCCGCTGGTGGTACATGCCGCCGATGATCAACGAGATCTACCGTCGCCTCGACCGGTACGACCCCGAGTTCGGCGAGGCGTTCTACACCGGGCGCTGGCACGACGGCTTCGACCACGCCGACGCGCTCGCCCGCCTTGAGGTGCGCACCGTGCTCATCCATGCCGACTGGCAACTCGACCCTCGCGACGGCACGCTGCTCGGCGCGATGGACGACGACGACGCGGCCCGCGCCCGCTCCCTGATCAAGGGCGTCGACTTCCGGCGCCTCCACGCCCTCCACGCCGTGCACTTCGCCAAACCCCACTTGTTCACTAGCGTCCTCGTGCAACAGGCCAAGCGCCGCGCCACGCACTGATCTGCCGCGGGCGGGTGGCGGACGGCTTGTAACGTGTATCGTTACAAGATACACTCGGCTGGTGATCGTCAGCTTCCGGCACAAGGGTCTGGAGCGGCTGTATCGCGACGGTTCGAAGAAGGGCGTGCAAGCTGCGCACGTCCCCAGACTGCTCCGCATCTTGTCGCTGCTGGACGTGGCGCAGGGCCCCGACGACCTCGCGATCCCGTCGTTTCGGACACACCCGCTCAAGGGTGACTTGGCCGGTCACTGGTTGATCTGGGTGAACGGCAACTGGCGAGTCACTTTCAGGTTCCTCGAAGGCGATGTCGAACTCCTTGACTATCAGGACTACCACTGAGCAGGAGGTGAAGATCATGGTGATGAAGACCCCGGTACATCCCGGCGAGATCCTGCGCGAGGACGTTCTGACCGATCTCGGGCTGAGCGTGGGTGAGGCGGCATCCCGGCTCGGGATCTCGCGAGTGACGTTGAGTCGGGTCCTGCACGGCCATGCCCGGATCAGCCCCAACCTTGCCGTCCGGCTGGAGGAGGCCGGCGTCGGCACCGCGCGCGCCTGGCTGGCGCTGCAGTCGGCTCACGACCTCGCAGCCGAACGCGCAGCCGGCATCCCCACCGTCCGACGACTCGATCCAGTCGTCTAGCAAACATCCGCAATGGTCTGGCCGGGTGAGGTCGATCGGGACTGTCGGCATCGTAGGTGGCGCTGTCCAGATGCGCGTCGGTTCCGTGCGCGGGCGCCCCCGGTTGTCTCGGTGTATGACCACGATGACTGCCGAGAGCGCCTCGCT
>CAZPCM010000199.1:0-4002 GCA_964585085.1 uncultured Propionibacteriaceae bacterium | reverse complement strand
AGGCTGGTGAGCGCGCGCACCTCCTTGATGACCTGGATCTTCTTGTCGCCGGCCGCCTCGAGGATCACGTCGACCTCGTTGCTGACCTCCTCCTCGACGACCTCCTCGGCCGCTGCGCCTCCGGGAGCGGCGGCAACCGCAACCGGAGCGGCCGCGGTCACCCCGAAGGTGCCTTCGAACAGCTTCACGAACTCGCTGAGCTCGATCAGGGTCATCTCCTTGAAGGCTTCAAGGAGCTCTTCGTTGCTGAGCTTCGCCATGGTGGCGTTCCTTTCCTTATTCCGTGGATGCAGCGGCAGCCGCGTCGGGGGTAGCCTCCGCAGCGGGCGCTGCATCGGTCGCCGGGGTCTGCCCGGCCTGCTTCGTGGTTTCGAGGGCGGCCAGGGTACGAGCGGCCTGGGACAGCGGCGCAGCGAACAGGCCGGCTGCCTTGGCCAGGTTCCCACTCATCGCACCGGCGAGCTTGGCGAGGAGGACCTCGCGGGACTCGAGATCGGCCAACTTCTTGACCGTGTCGGCGTCGAGGACACGACCGTCCATGACGCCACCCTTGATGACCAGAAGCGGATTGGCCTTCGCGAAGTCACGCAGACCCTTCGCCACGGTGGCGACGTCACCGCGGATGAAGGCGATCGCTGTGGGACCGGACAGGTGAGCGTCCAAGCCCTCGATGCCCGCTTCGCGGGCGGCGATCGTGGTCAGAGTGTTCTTCGCGACGGCGTAGCTGGCGTCCCCACCCAGAGACCTGCGCAATTCCTTCAGGCTCTTCACGGTGAGTCCGCGGTACTCGGTCAGCACGGCCGCGGCCGAAGAGCTGAAGTTCTCCTTCAACTGCTCAACGGCTGCCGCTTTGTCCGGCCTCGCCATGGGTCTCCTTCCCACTTCTTATTCAGTTCGCCGAGGATCCAGGACATGAAAAACCCCGGCGCGCGGCGGCGACCCGGGGAATCCACAAGGATGTCTACGTTTCACCTGCGCGGGGTTTATGACGTCCGGCGAACCGGACCGTCAACCAGCGGTCTTCGGCTCCAGCAGTCTAAGGGCTGACCGTACGCCGGCCAAATCGCCGCGGATCAAGCCTGCGAGATGAACCACAGGCACTGGTAGGGATCCACCCGGAGGCCGTGCGGCGCCAACGAGTACTCGTACCCGCTGAGCAGTTCGACGGGGTTCATCCCGACCTGTGATCGAAGGACCTCGCACTGCAGGTAGGTCGGGCCTTCGCTGACGTTGTAGACCTGAACCATGACGCCACGGGGATGTTCGCGCCGCAACAGCAACAGGCGTGGATCGGGGCTGGGCAGAACATGGCTCTCCACGCTCGCATGCAAGTGGGGAGTGTTCCTGCGAACGGCGATCACGTGCCGCAGCCCCGTCCGGATCCGCCCGGCGATGCTCGCGGGATCGGCCTGCGCTCCAGCGGCGAGCGTCCAGTCCATGACCGGTCGGTGGACCCAGCGGTTGTCGTCGGCGTGGGCGGGATCGTCGATGAACGAGTAGTCGTTGAGCGTGCCGAGCTCGTCACCCATGTACAGCAGGGGCACACCGCCGAATCCCATGATCACCGTGTGCAGGAGGAGGATCCGTGCGATGGCGTCGTCGACCCGGTTCTCGTCGCCGGTCTGCGTGGCCGACTCCAGGCCCGCCAGGGACGCGCACGTGCCGCTGATGCGGCGATCGTGGGTGACCGGGTTGAACTGGAAAACCATGCCTTGGGCGAAGGAGCCCGGGAACTCACCGGAGTAGAAGTCCGACAGGAACGAGCGGTGGCCGAAGCCGTCGATCATCGCGTTGGCGGCATCGGCGTCGCTGATCGCCCAGCCGATGTCGTCGTGGCACCGCACGTAGGTTCCCCAGGTGGCGGTGGTGGGCTTCGCGCGGAAGCCCGACAGGGCGACTTCGACCAGGCCAGTGTGGCGGGAGGCGAGCGCGCTCCACAGCTGGACCATCAGGGAGTTGTGGTACGCCATGTCGGACACCTGACCGTAATGGACACCGGTGCCAAGGTAATGGATCAGGTCGTCGGGGCCGACGATGGCCTCGGCCTTGAACGCGACCGCGGGGGCCACAATTCGAACCGCCTGTCGAAGGGCGCTGGTGATGTGGTGCACCTCGGGTTGGTTCTGGCAGTTCGTGCCCAAGCGCTTCCAGATGAAGGCGATCGCATCAAGGCGGATGACCTCGACTCCGGCATTGGCCAGATACAGGATGATGTCGAGGAATTCACAGAAGACGTCAGGGTTCGACCAGTCGACGTCCCACTGGTAGTCGTTGAACGTCGTCCAGACCCAGCCGCCGGCCGCCTCGTCATAGGTGAAGTTGCCGGGCGCGAAGTCGGGGAAGACCTCGGGCAGGGTGCGCTCGTAGGCGTCAGGCTCGGTTCGGTCGGGGTAGATCAGGAAGTAGTCGCGGTACTTCTGCTCACCGGCACGCGCCCGGACAGCCCAGGCGTGCTCCTTGGCCACGTGGTTGAGCACCAGATCCAGCACCAGGCTGATGCCGGCCCCCCGCAGTTTCGTCGCCAGCGCAGACAGGTCCGCCATCGTGCCCAGGTCATCCCTGACGGCGCGGTAGTCCATCACGGCGTAACCGCCGTCGCTTTCGCCCTCGCGCGGCTTCAACAGGGGCATCAGGTGGAGGTATTTCACACCCAGGTCGGTGAGGTAGTCCAGCCGCTCCGCGACCCCGCTCAGCGTGCCCGCGAACCGATCCGTGTAGGCGACGTAACCGATCATGTCGGGACGCTGCAGCCAGTCCGGGGTCAGCAGGCGCGCCTCGTCCAGCAGCCTCAGGTCATGCACGCGCTCCTGGGCGGCCACCCACATGATGTCGCGGACGCGCCGGTAGACCTCGTCCGCGCGATCGCCGTACACCGCGCGGAGGCTGTCCAGGAGGGTCTGCCCGTACCGGGCAATCCGGAGCTCGAAGGTCTCCGACACCGCGCTGGGATCGGTCATGCGGGGGCCTCCTGCGTTCTGGCGCGCTTCACTCTCGGCGCCACCCTAGAACACGAACACGGGCACTGGGCGCAAATCGGCGTCCAGTGCCCGTGCCGACGCAAGCTACTCGGCTGAGCGCTTGACCTTGGTCGGGTCGACGCCGATGCCGGGGCTCATCGTCGAGGCCACGGTGACCTTCTTGAGGTAGCGGCCCTTGGACGCCGACGGCTTCAACCGCATCACCTCGTCCAGTGCGGCGAAGTAGTTCTCCGTCAGGCTCTTCTCTGCGAAGGAGGCCTTGCCCACAATGAAATGCAGATTGGCGTGCCGGTCCACCCGGAACTCGATCTTGCCGCCCTTGATGTCGGTGACCGCCTTGGCCACGTCCATGGTGACGGTGCCGGTCTTCGGGTTGGGCATCAGGCCGCGCGGGCCGAGGATCCGGCCCAGTCGACCGACCTTGCCCATCAGGTCGGGGGTGGCTACGACCGCGTCGAAGTCGAGGTACCCCTTGGAGATCTTGTCGATCAGATCGTCAGAGCCGACTTCGTCGGCGCCGGCCGCTTCGGCCTCGGCCGCCCGGTCTCCAGTGGCGAAGACGAGGACCCTTGCCGTCTTGCCTGTGCCGTGCGGGAGGTTGACCGTGCCACGGACCATCTGGTCCGCCTTGCGCGGATCGACGCCGAGCCGCAGCGCGACTTCGACTGTCTCGTCGAACTTGGCGGAAGCGTTCTTCTTGACGAGCGCGAGTGCTTCCTCGGGGGTGTAGAGCTGGGCTGCGTCGCGATTCGCCGCGGCGGCCCGGTAGGCCTTGCTTCGCTTCATGTCTGGTCTCCTTGGATGATCGACCCTCGTGTGGGCCGGGTGCCAGGTGTGGTGTGGGCGCGGTGCCCTGCCACGGTGGGTGGTGCCGTCCGGTGGAGCCGGCCGGCTTGACGGGTCAGGCCTCGACGGTGACGCCCATCGAGCGAGCTGTCCCCGCCACGATCTTCATCGCCGCGTCGCTGTCGTTGGCGTTGAGGTCGGGCAGCTTCGTGGTGGCGATCGCGCGAACCTGGTCGGA
>CAZPCM010000198.1:0-4033 GCA_964585085.1 uncultured Propionibacteriaceae bacterium | reverse complement strand
GGCCGAGCGTCACCTTCACGGTGTTGGCGAGGATGTCGACGCCACGCTCCAGGGAGCGGCGTGCCTCCTCGTCAAACTGAAGGATCTTTGGCATGTATCAGGTTCCTTACTTGGTGACGACGGCCAGGATGTCGCGGGCGTTGAGCAGCAGGTACTCCGCGCCCGCGTACTTGACCTCGGTGCCGCCGTACTTGCTGAAGATGACGATGTCGCCCTCGGCGACGTCGAGCGGAATGCGGTTGCCGTTGTCGTCGATCCGCCCGGGACCGGTCGCCAGCACCCTGCCCTCCTGCGGCTTCTCCTTGGCGGTATCGGGGATGACCAGCCCGGATGCGGTGGTCTTCTCGGCCTCCAGCGGCTGGACGAGGACGCGGTCCTCGAGCGGCTTGATCGTGACTGACACGTCAAAACCCTTTCGTTCGTGCGGGCCCTCGGGCCCATTCTTGGTCAGGTGTTCAGAGGCCCCGGCGTCGTCGCGGTGCCGCCCAGGCTTGGCACACTCACCGGGAGAGTGCCAACGCTGAATGTATACCGGCTTTAGCACTCCTTCAAGCCGAGTGCTAGGCGTCAGAACCGGGTGGCGCTAACGTCGGGACGGTGAAGCGCCCCAACCGTGCCGGACCGGTCGGGGTCGTCACCCGGGGAACCACGAATCCGAACCGGCTCCGCCGGGTCGACCGCTTCCTGGCGGGACCGCTGGCATCGCTGCTGCGGTCGGCGGAGGAACCACCGGTGGTTGTCGACCTCGGCTACGGCGCCCGTGGGGTCACCGTTGTCGAACTCCACCAGCGGTTGGGCCGTGTACGTCCGGACGTCCGGGTGGCCGGCCTCGAGATCGATCCAGAGCGGGTGGCCGCCGCATCGGTCTGGGCGCAACCCGACCGGGTGTTCCTTCGCGGCGGATTCGAGGTGCCCCTTCCTCCTGGCTGGCCGGCGCCGGCGATCATCCGGGCCTTCAACGTGCTGCGCCAGTACGACGAGGCGGACGTCGAGCCGGCGTGGGCCATGCTGCGCTCGCGGCTGTCCCCGGGCGGGATGATCGTCGAGGGCACCTGCGACGAGATCGGACGGCGGGCCAGCTGGGTGACGCTGGACGCCCACGGCCCCGTCTGGTTCACGACCTCGTTGCGGCTGACCGGCCTCGACCGTCCCAGCGATGTCGCCGAGCGCCTGCCGAAGGCTCTCATCCACCACAACACGCCGGGCCGTGGCGTCCATGACTGGCTGGCCGCTCTGGACCGGGCCTGGGAAGTCGCCAGTCCGCTCCAGGTGTACGGTCCCCGGCAACGCTGGCTGGCGGCCGTCTCGTCGCTCCGGGCGTCCGGGCATCCCGTGCTGGGCGGGCCGACGCGCTGGCGGCTGGGGGAAGTGACCGTCCCCTGGGCGGTGGTCGCATCAAAGTGATCCGGTCGGCACAACGATCCCTGAGCCCAGACGAAGGGTCGTCCGCCACCACCACAACGCCCCTGAGCCCAGACGAAGGGTCGTCCGCCACCACCGGCGAGGCTTCGTCAAGCTCAGCCACCGTTCCCGCCAGGCTTCGTCAAGCTCAGCCACCGTTCCCGCGAGGCCTCGTCAAGCTCAGCCACCGTTCCCGCGAGGCCTCGTCGGGCTCAGCCGTCGTCCCGACGATCCCCGAGCCCGACGAATAGGCTGAGCCGAGGAGAGGATGGTCATGGACTGGACGGCATCAGTGATCTGGTGGCACTGCTACCCGCTGCGGTTCGTCGGAGGGGAGCACCACGCCGTTGGAGAGGTGCACCACCGGTTGCCGCATCTGGTGAACTGGCTCGACTACGTGATCGATCTGGGCGCGAACGGCCTGTTGCTGGCGCCGGTATTCTCCTCCAGCAGCCACGGCTACGACACCTTGGACCACTTCCGGATCGACCCCCGGCTCGGCGACGACGCCGACTTCGAGGAGTTGCTGGCGGCTGCCAAGGCCCGCGGGCTGCGCATCTGCCTCGACGGAGTGTTCAACCACCTGGGTCGCGACCACGAGATCGTCCAGCGTGCCCTGGCCGCCGGGCCCGGGACCGATGACGGACGCTGGCTGCGCTGGGAAGGCGCCCACCCGCGGGTGTTCGAGGGCCACTCCGCGCTGGTGGAACTCGACCTGACGCACCCGCCGGTGGCCGACTACGTGGTCTCGGTGATGACCCATTGGTTGGGTCGCGGCATCGACGGCTGGCGGCTCGACGCCGCGTACTCCCCCGGCGCGGCGACCTGGCGTCCCATCGTCGCCCGGGTCCAAGAGGACTACCCCGACTGCTGGATCCTGGGCGAGGTGATCCACGGCGACTACGCCGAGTTCGTCGAGACCTCCGGCGTCGACTCGGTCACCCAGTACGAGTTGTGGCACGCGATCTCGGATGCGCTGAACAACCACAACTTCTTCTCCCTGGACTGGACGCTCGGACGGCACCGCACGTTCTGCCGGACGTTCCGGCCGCAGACGTTCATCGGCAACCACGACGTGACCAGGATCGCGACCAAGCTCACCGACCCCCGGCACCTGGAGATCGCCATCGCGTTGCTGATGCTGCTCCCGGGCGTCCCGTCCATCTATGCCGGTGACGAGCAGGGCTTCACCGGGGAGAAGCTCCACCAGCGCTACGGCGACGACGCGATCCGTCCCCCGTTCCCGCTGCACCCGGAGGAGTTGCTGCCGTTCGGGGCGGCGATCCACGAGACCTACCAGCGGCTGATCGGACTGCGCCGGCGCCACCCCTGGCTGGCCGACGCGGAAGTCACCACCTCCGAGGTGGCCAACGAATCGATCACGATCACCCTGACCGGACCCGAGGAGTCGCTCCACCTGCTGCTCAACATCGGCGACGCCGAGCACGAAGGCACGCCGGCCCACAGTTGGCGACTCGGCTGAGCCGAGCGGTCCGGAGGCCGGACGGCACCGGCTCCACCGAGCGGGTACGGCACGATTTCCGGTGACGGATCTGCGCGGGTGCAGTCCGCGAGGCCGTGCTCTTGGGGGGTTCCATGGCGACGATCGGTGCACGCTACGAACTGGTGAGGTCGCTGGGACGCGGCGGGATGGGCGAGGTGTTCCTGGCCCACGACGGGTTGCTGCGCCGCAAGGTCGCGATCAAGCGCATCAGGCCGGGTGACGCCGCCGAGCCGGTGGCCGTCGAACGGCTGATCCGGGAGGCCAGGTCCGCCGCGATCGTGCAGCACCCGAACGTGGTGGCCGTGCACGACCTGCTCAGCGAGGGCGGCCAGACCTACGTCGTGATGGAGTATGTGGACGCGCCGACGCTGGCCGACCTGATCCGCACCGAAGGCCGGTTGAGCCCTGACCGGGTCGCGCACCTCGGTGGCCAGATCGCCGACGCGCTCGCCGCGGCGCACCGGGCCGGGGTGGTGCATCGCGACGTGAAGCCGTCCAACATCATGGTCGACGCGTCCGGAAGGGCCAAGCTGGCCGACTTCGGGGTGGCCCGCAGCACCGGCGACTCCGGGCTGACCGGGACGGGAAACATGATCGGCTCGATCGCCTACATGGCCCCCGAGGTGGCTCGCGGCACTGAGGCCGGTCCCGCGTCCGACATCTACTCCCTCGGCGCGACCCTCTTCGCCGCGGTCGAGGGCCATTCCCCCTACGCCGTGGCCGGCGAGCAGAGCACCTCGGTGCGGCTGCTGGTCCGACTGGTGACCGAGTCGGCACCCGCCTGCGCGCACGGCGGGCCGATCGGGCAGCTGATCGACGCCATGCTGTCGGGAGACCCGGCGGCCCGGCCCACCGCGGCCGAGGTGCAGCGGACGCTGGCCGCGAGTGCGCCCCCGGCGGTGACGTCGGTGCCGGAGGCGAAGCCGATGGAGTCGGAGCCGGCCGAGCCGGAGTCGGAGGACTCGCTGGTGACCCGGCTGCGCAGCCGGAGCGACGAGCGTCCGGCGGCCGAGGTCCTGGACACAGACGCAGAGGATGACCGGACCAGGCTGCGGGCGCCGGTGACCCCCACCCCCGCCGAGGTGCCGCCCCTGACCTCGGCCACGCTGGGCATCATGGCCACCCGAG
>CAZPCM010000197.1:0-4145 GCA_964585085.1 uncultured Propionibacteriaceae bacterium | reverse complement strand
GGCCTTGCGCAGGACGTAGCGGGTCTGGGGGAGCGGACCTTCGGAAGCGTCCACGAGCAGGAGCACCCCGTCCACCATCTCCAGTCCCCGTTCGACCTCACCGCCGAAGTCGGCGTGACCGGGGGTGTCGATGATGTTGATGGTGATCGTCGAGCCATCCTGACGGACGTGGTCCACCGCGGTGTTCTTGGCCAGGATCGTGATGCCCTTCTCGCGCTCGAGATCCATCGAATCCATCACCCGGTTGTTGACGTCCTGGTTCTCCCGGAAGGCGCCCGACTGCCACAGCATGGCGTCGACCAGCGTGGTCTTGCCGTGGTCGACGTGGGCGATGATCGCGACATTTCGCAGGTCAGCGCGGACGGGCATGGCGACGACTCCCTCTGGCAGGCAACTTCAGGAGTCTACCGGGGGCCAGGGGCCGCACCCCCGGGAGCTCCCCGGTCTTCGCCCACGAGCTGAGCCGGATCGAGGAGAGCCGGTGCTATCGTCGGCGGACACACCAGGCGCAGAGCGGCTGCGCAGGACGGGAGGCCGAGCTCGCCCATGCTGCAAGACTTCTTCTCCTACCTCGCCACTGTGCTGGAGGCGGCGCAACGGGCCTGGCGCTTCGACAGCGGCTTGGTCGCCTGGATCGGCTCCCAGGAGCAGCGTTTCTCCATCGCGCTCGGGGTGGCCATCCTCGCCGGCGCTTCGGTCCTGCTGGGCAACAGCGTCACCTTGTTCCTCAACCGTGTCCACGGGCTGCGTTTCTGGTTCAGCATCCTCCTCAACGGCGTGGCGCTGGCGCTGCTGTACGCGCTCCAGGCGGTGGTGATCCTGATCGCCGGGCTGGTCGTCCTGGGTGCTGTCCCCCAGCACAGCGGGATCATGGTCATGGTGATGCTCGCCACCGCCCCGATGATCTTCGGCTTCCTGGTGCTGATCCCATGGGCCGGCCCCGGGATCGCCCGTGTCCTTCAGGTGTGGAGCTTCCTGGTGCTGTGGTCGGTGGTGACCGCGAGCTATGGACGCGGCCGATGGATCGGCCTGCTGATCACGCTGATCGGCTGGGGGGCGATGCAATTCCTTTCCTGGGCCTTCGCCAAGCCGGTCACCTGGATCGGAGACCGGATCTGGCGCCTGGTCACCGGGAAGCCGTCCATGCTGACCGGCCACGATGTGCTGGCCGGGCATCCGTTCATGCCCGTGGGGGTCGACTCGCTTCCGCCTCGGAGGGGGGAGAGGCGATGATCACCGACTTGCTGGTGTGGCTCGTCCTCCTCCTGCTGGCGTCGGTGTCCCTGCTCATCGACCTTGGGTTGGCCGTGTTGTTGGTCGTGTTGTTGGTCGCTGCGGTGGCGCCGCTGGAGTCGCTGGGCTGGTGGTCGGACAAGGGTGCCGAGGAAGCCAAGGAGACCATCGGCAAGATCGCGTCCGGAACATTGGACGACGACCTCCCCAAGACCGACTACGAGCACTACGTCGTCTATCTCTCCGGGATCGGCGCACTCGACGGTGCGTCCATACCCGCCGAGGAGGAGCCGTTGCTGCAAGGGCTGCGTGACCGGTTGCCCAACGCCCTGGTGATCAATGACGTCTTCCCCTACTCGGTGGCGAACAACGCCCTCACCGGCTCCCGCGCCCTGTCGCGAATGTGGCGACACGTCGAGAAGACCCGCCTGGCCAAGCCCGAGAGCCTGCTCGGCTTCCTGATCAACGGACGCAACGCGATGCAACTGTTCGTCAGCGCAGACCGTCGCTACGGCCCCACGTTCAACCTCGGCACCGCCCAGGAGATCGGCCGTTCGCTGGTCCGCCACGGCTACGAGCTCGGCAGCGGCAAGCGGGTCAGCCTGGTCGGTTGGAGCGGTGGCGGCCAGGTCTCCATCGGCGCGGCGTGGTACCTCGGCGCGGTGGGCATCCCCGTCGACGTGGTCTCCCTGGGCGGGATGCTGTCCGACGACCCTGGCCTCGACCGGGTCAAGCACCTGTGGCACCTGCACGGCACCCGGGACGGCTGGGAGAGGATGGGCCGGGTGATCTTCGCCGGGCGGTGGCCGAGCGCCCCCTTCTCGCCGTGGACCACCGCCGTCAAGGAGGGCCGGCTCACCGAGATCCCCATCGGGCCGTTCCAGCACGCCGTCAAGAACCACTACTTCGATCCCGATGCCCAGGCCCCGGACGGGCGCAGCTACCTGCAGGTGAGCCTGGACGGGATCGTGGCTGTGCTGACCGGTCAGCCGGTCGAAATCTGCCCCAGCCCGGCCAGGAAGTGACCCGTCGCCGACGCCCCTCCCGGTGACCGGGTCGTCGCGACCGCCAGGGGTGAACCAGGGAGTCGCCCGGGGTGACCGGAGCCGACCCGGGCCGTCAGCGGCCCGTACCCTTGTGCCGTGACGCAATGGTTCACCGAGACCTTCCGCGCCGAGTTCGACAAGCAGGCGGCCCAGATCGGACGCATCAACCTGGCGATCTTCGGCAAGACAGGCGTCGGCAAGTCGACCCTGATCAACGCGATCTTCGGCGAACCGGTCGCTGCGACCGGCATCGGCGCCCCAGTCACGATGGGGTCCCATCTCTACCTGGACCAGCGGGGCACCCTCGGCGTGATCGACACCCGCGGGCTGGAGGTGGGCCGCGACGACGCCGAGATCATCAAGGAGATCACCAAGGCCGTCAAGGACGCCCGGGCCAAGCCGATCTCGGAACAGATCCACGTCGCCTGGTTCTGCATCCGCGGCATGGACCGCCGGTTCGAGGAGGTGGAGGAGACCTTCATCCGAACCCTCGCCGAACTCGACATCCCCACAGTGGTGGTTCTCACCCAGGTGCCGATGCGGGAGGGGCACTTCCACCCCGACGCGGTGGAGCTGGCCCGCCAGATCGAGGCCCGCCGGTTGCCGATCGTCGGCGGCCGTCCGTTCATGACCTTTGCGATGAGGGACCAATTCACCGGTCAGCCGCCCTACGGCTTGATCGATGTCCTCAACGCGACCTTTCACGTCGCTCCCGAAGCGCTCCACTCAGCCCTCGCCGCCGCGCAGGCGCTCTCCCTGGAACTCAAGGCGTCCCAGGCGCACAAGCACATAGGAGCCAGCGTCGCGGCGGCCGCCGCGGCTGCCGCCGTGCCGATCCCGTTCTCCTCGGCCGCCATCCTGGTGCCGATCCAGCTGGGCATGATGGCGCGACTGGCTCAGCTGCACGGCCTCGGCTTCGACAAGGCCGCGGTGCTGGCGATCGCGTCCACCTCGGTCGCAACCTCAGCGGGACGGACGGCGGCCAGTTCGCTGCTGAAGTTCATCCCCGGGGCGGGATCGGTGGCCGGCGGGGTCATCAACGCCGCGGTCGCGTCCGGTTTCACCCTCGCCATGGGGCAGGCCTGGCTGGTGGTCTGCCAGAAAGCGGCGAGCAAATCGCTGCCGAGCGTCGACGGGGTCATCGACGCCGGTGCGGTGCGGCGGCTGTTCGAGGAGGAGCTCGCCAAGCGCCTGCCGCACATCCGCCAGGGCTGAGTCCACCCCGGTGCGCCGGGCCGCCGCGTCCGAGGACGTCTCGGCCACCGACGCCCCACTCGGCGAGAGGAATTTCTGACGCGCGCGCCGCGCCGGGGATGGGATTTTCCTCCGCCGGGACAAGGCCTTCTGCACCACTGAGCGGAATCGTCTGGTTACGACGCGGCGTAGTACCGATGGTGGGAGAATGCCCGCATGAGTCAGCGAACCATTGGTGTGACCGAGGTCGCCCTCCGCGACGCCCACCAGAGCCTGATGGCAACCCGCATGGCCCTCGAAGACATGGTCGAGGCCTGTGACGACATCGACAAGGCCGGCTACTGGAGTGTCGAGTGCTGGGGTGGTGCCACCTACGATGCCTGTATCCGATTCCTCAACGAGGATCCCTGGAAGCGTCTGCGGACCTTCCGCGAATTGATGCCCAACTCCCGACTGCAGATGCTGCTGCGCGGCCAGAACCTGCTCGGCTACCGCCACTACGGCGACGAGGTCGTCGATCGCTTCGTGGAGAAGTCGGCCGAGAACGGCATGGACGTCTTCCGCGTCTTCGACGCCCTGAACGACCCGCGGAACATGGCCCGCGCGATGGCGGCGGTGAAGAAGACCGGCAAGCACGCCCAGGGCACGATCTGCTACACGATCTCCCCGCTG
>CAZPCM010000196.1:0-4162 GCA_964585085.1 uncultured Propionibacteriaceae bacterium | reverse complement strand
ATCTCGGTCGTGGTGGCCTCCGATGACGTCGACCGGGCGGTGAAGGCGGCGCACACCGCTTTCGGGCTGGACTCCCACGAGGAGGCCGTGGTCTATGGCGGGACCGGCCGCTAGCGCTCCCACCATGAGGGCGCCGCGCCCTGAAGGACGCGTCTTGCGTGAGGGAACAGGCCGACGAGGTCAGGACGGTGCTCGCCAGCCGGGCCGGTAGACTGCACGGGTGATCTTCAAGCGCGTCGGCGACTCCCGTCCGTATCCCGAGCACGGCTACCTGCAGAAGCAGTGGGCCGCGATCGCGCCGCAGCAGGTGCGGCTGGACGACCTGGTGACCACCAAGCGCACCCTCGACCTGGAGGCCCTGCTGGAGGAGGATTCGACCTTCTACGGCGACCTCTTCGCCCACGTGGTGTCCTGGCAGGGCGATCTCTACCTGGAGGACGGGCTGCACCGGGCGTTGCGGGCCGCCCTGCAGCAGCGCCAGACCATGCACGCCCGGGTTCTGGAGCTCAAGTAGTCTGGACGGGAAGTCGATCAGGTCAGGAGTGTTTGTGCGGCAGTTCATCCGGGTCATCAAGACGCCTGTGACGCTGATCCTGTTGGTCCTCCTCGTCGGTTTCTCGGCGAAGTGGGGGCTTGAGAACGCCACCGCCCCCATCAGCGTCCGGCCCACCGAGCCGTGCGTCGCCACCGATGTCGGATCCAAACTGACCCCCGACCGGGTGACCGTCCGCATCCTCAACGGTGGCACCAAGGGCGGCCTAGCCAAACGCACGTCGACCTACCTGCGCGCCTACGGCTTCCGTGTGGTCCGGGTGAACAACACCGAGCGCCGCATCCAGGAGACCGTCATCGTCGGGAATGCGGTCGATGACCCCGAGGTGAAGCTCGTCCTGGGCTTCTTCTCCGGCGCCAAGGCCGAGGGCGATGGTCGCATCGACCACGTCGTCGATGTGCTGGTGGGCGACAAGTTCGCGATCCCGAACAAGCCGGTCACCTCGGTTCGGGTCGACGGGTTGGTCTGCCTTCCGCCGATCACCGCCTCCGCCTCGCCCTCGGCGACGGCGTCCCCGACCAAGGGCTGACACTGGCCTTGCCGACCGGAGCGCTCGTGGAGCGCTGGCGCTGACGCTTGATCCCTCAGGATGTCGCCCGCCGGTCGGGGGCAGCGCCGGCGTCCGGATCCTGCCATCGGGCCAGCCGTCCACCAAGCGACACCTGCCGGAAGCGCTTTTCGACGCGCGGGCGTTGCGACGACGGGGTGACGATCAGAAGGTCGTCCCCGGTCCGGATCACGTCGTCCGCACCTGGGGTGAACGGCTCCTCCTCCCGGATGATCAGCGAGACGACGGCGTTCTTCGGCAGCCGCAACTCCCGGATGCTGACTCCGTGCAACCGCGAACCGGGGGGCACGCGCACCTGCATGAGGTCGGCCTGGATCTTGTCCAGCGGGGCGGCCTCGATCTCGATGGTGATCGACTCGTCGCCGGAGGACACACCCAGCAGCCGCGCTGCCAACGGGAGAGTGGGTGCCTGGAGCAGGGTGAAGACGATCACGAAAGCCAGGACGACGTCGAACAGCTCGTTCGCCTGCGGGACTCCGGCCGCCAACGGCACGGTGGCCATGATGATCGGGATCGCACCGCGAAGCCCGGCCCAGGAGATGAATGCCTGCTCCCGCCAGGGCGTCCGGAACCACACGACACAGGCCAGCACGGACGCCGGCCGCGCCACGAAGGTCACGAACGCCCCCAGGACCACGCCGATGACGATGGCGCGGACCGAGACGAGTTGCGGGTTGCTCAACATACCCAGCATCACGAACAGGCCGATCTGGGCGATCCAGCCCATCCCTTCGGCGAAGGAGCGGGTGGCGTTGCGGTGCGGGAGTTGGCCATTGCCCAGCATCACGGCCGCGACATAGACCGCGGCGAACCCGGATACCTGGAGCATCGCGCCCACTCCGTAGGCCAGGACCGCCCAGCCCAACGCGCCGAGCGGATACAAGCCTGACGCCGGCAGCGCGATGCCGCGCATCACCCGGACGCCGATCCACCCGATCGCCGCGCCGACCCCTGCGCCGGCGACCAGTTGCAGCAGCACGATCAGGACCAGACCGGCGACGCCACCCTCCGGTGGACGGCCCAGCGCCCACTGCGTGGACATGGTCACCAACAGCACGATGGGGGCATCGTTGAAACCCGATTCGGCCTCCACCACGGCCCGGATCCGAGCGGGCAGGGGCACCTTGCGCAAGACGGAGAACACCGCCGCCGAGTCCGTGGGGGCCAGGATCGCGCCGAGCAGCACAGCCAGGGGCAGGGACAGCCCGAGCGCGTACACCGCGAACACGGCCACCAGGGCCATCGAAACCCCGACTCCCAGTGTGGCCAGCAGGACCGCGGCCGGAAGCGCGCTGCGGATGTCGGCCCAGTGGGTGGTGAAGCCGCCTTCGCCCAAGATCAGCACCAGCGCGGCCAGACCCAGGGTGTGGGCCACGTGCGCGTCGTTGAATGGGACGGCCGTCTGTCCCACGATCATGCCCAGGACAAGGAAGATCAGCAGCGAGGGCAGTCCCAGCCGGGCGCCCAGCCGAGCCGCCAGCACCGACGCGAGCAGGACGATCGCGCCGAGCAACAGCACCTCGTCCAGTACCACTCCGCCTCCTGGTGCCCCACCTTACGCACCACGTCCGACGGTGGTCGACGCCTCGCAGAAGGCGGCCGCCCTGGCCGACCCGAGGCCTGCCGACCAGGGGCCGATCAGCCGAACAGGTCGCGAGCGCGAGCCGCGTCCACCACCGCGTCGAGAGTGCCGCCGACCTGGGCTGCCACCGCAGCGGCAACCGCTCCCTCCACCAGGGGGCCGTCGGCGAACCGGACGTGTTCGAGGTCGCTGTCGTCGAGGAACTCCAGCACGGACTCCACCGTCATCGTCGCCGACCCCAGGTCGGTCAGGATCGCGACATCGTGGCCGGCCGCACGAAGCTCGGCCACGGCGTCGCTCACCTTCTCGAACGACGTCCCGATGCGTCCGTCCGCAGTCCCCCCGGCGGCCCGAAGCGGCACGTCGTGAGCCATCTGCGCCGCCAGTTCGACGACGCCCTCGGCCAGCCTCTCCGAGTGCGAGACGACCACCAATGCGACGCTCACGCCGCCTCCGCCGTGTCCGCCGCCGCGCCCAGGATCAGGGCCGACGACGTCGCCCCCGGATCCTTGTGCCCGATCGACCGTTCGCCCAGGTAGGAGGCGCGTCCCTTGGTGGCCTGCATGGAGATCGTCGTCTCGGCCGCCTCAGCGGCCGCGTCCGCAGCAGCACGAAGGGCCGTCGCCGGCCCTGCACCACCGTCCGCCGCGGCTCGGGCCGCCCCGAGGGCGGCCGTCCACGCGTCCACCATGGTCTTCTCGCCCGTCGTCGCCTTGCCCCGAGCGACGACCCCGTCGAGCGCGCCGGCGATCATGGCAACCACGCCCTGCGCGTCGAGATCGCCCTCGCAGGCCTTCGCGGCCCGCAGGAACGCCGTCCCGAACAACGGCCCGGCGGCCCCGCCGACCGTCGACATCAGCGTCGAAGCGACCGTCTTCAGCACGGACTGGACGTCCGGGGCTGCGTCGTCGAGCTTGGCCACGACAGCCTTGAACCCGCGGTCCATGTTCTCGCCGTGATCGGCGTCCCCGATCACCCGGTCCAACTCGATCAGCATCATCCGGTTCTCGGCCAGGACGGCCTGAGCCCGGCGCATCCAAGCCAGGGCCCAGGCCGCTGAGAGCGTGTCGCTCACAGGTCCGCCTTTCAGACGCCGCGGCGAAGGGCCGGGGTGTTGACGGGAGCGTCCCAGAGGGCGGTCAGCTCGTCGTCGAGCTTGAGGACGGTGACCGAGCAGCCCTGCATCTCCAGCGAGGTGATGTAGTTGCCGACGAGTGACCGGACGACCTCCAGACCGGCTGCCTCCAGGCGCTTGCGGGCGTGGTTGTAGACGATGTAGAGCTCGGACTCGGGCGTCCCGCCCATGCCGTTGACGAACAGCAGCACCTTCGAGCCGGCCTCGGGCTTGAGGTCGGCCAGGATCGGGTCGACGAGCTGGTCGGTGATCGCGTCTGCCGGGGCCATCGGGATGCGGTGGCGTCCGGGTTCGCCGTGGATGCCGATGCCGATCTCGATCTCG
>CAZPCM010000195.1:0-4203 GCA_964585085.1 uncultured Propionibacteriaceae bacterium | reverse complement strand
GGCCCAAGGACTCCTCCTGGGACTTCGTCGCCCTGGGCAAGGGCCACGACACCGCGTACTGGACGGAGTTCATCCGGGCCCTGTACGAAGTCGATCACGACATGTGCCTCAACATCGAGCATGAGGACACCGAGCTGGGCCGCATCGAAGGCCTGGAAGTCGCCGCCAAGGTTCTCAACGACGCCTGGGCTGCCTTCAAGGGCGAGTGATTCTCGCTCCCACAAGCCACTACGCCGGCCGGGGCGCTCCCCGGCCAGCCCGGACCAAGCTGAAGCGAAGGCAGCACGACCCACCCTCCACACACCTTTCCGTAATCCCCAATGAAGGAGATTCAGATGCGCAAGACCCTGGCGGCCACCCTGGCCACCATCAGCGCCATCGCGCTGACTGCTTGCAGCAGCGGCACCCCGGCCGCCACCGGCTCCGCCGGCGGCACCGGCGAAAAGATCAAGCTCGGCATCGCCCTTCCGGCCGGCAACCAGACCTTCTGGACCGCGTGGATCAAGGGTGCCCAAGCCGAGGCCGCGAAGCTGAACGTGGAGTTGACGATCACCGATGCCAAGAACGACGCGCAGACCATGAACGACCAGGTCAACACCATGATCGTGGGCGGCATCAAGGGCCTCGCGGTGGCCTCGGTCGATCCCACCGCCAACAAGAGCACCACCCAGGCGGCCACTGATGCCGGCATCCCGATGATCACCTCGAACCGCTCCCTGGACATGGCCTACGGCGGCGTCGGCGGGGCGAACCCGATCCTGCACACCGGCTTCAACGACCTGCAGATGGGCGGCTTCCAGGGCGACCTGCTGATCAAGGCCTGCGAGGGCAAGGACCCCTGCCGGGTCGCTCTCCAGGTCGGCACCCTGGGCGCCACACCGCAGGTGCAGCGGTCCAAGGGCCTCAAGGACAAGATCGCTTCCAGCAAGAACATCCAGATCGTGATGGAGGAGACCAACGACTTCGACCCGGTCAAGGCCGCTGACGTCATGCAGACCATGCTCCAGAAGGACAGCAAGCTGGACTTCGTCCTTGCCCAGACCGATCCCGAGGCGCTGGCCGCGGCGACGGTGCTGAAGGAGCAGGGCCTTGAGGGCAAGATCGGCGTGATCGGCATCGGCGGTTCCAAGGAAGGCGTCGAAGCAGTTGCGTCCGGCAAGATGTTCGGCACCGTGCGGGTTTCCGGGGCTGATGACGGCTCCACCTCACTGCGCACGCTGTACACGATCGTGACCGGCAAGAGTGCCGAGCTCAAGGTGGACACCAGCGGCGAGCGCCCGACTGTGGTGGTCGACGCCTTGATGATCACCAAGGACAACGCCAAGGACAACCCGGGGGACTGGTGATCCTATGACCACGACCGACAGCCTTCCCCGCATCGAAGCACGCGGGGTGACCAAGATCTTCGCAGGGGTCCATGCCCTGGAGGACGTGGAGATCGCGCTGCAGGCGGGGGAGGTTGTCGGTCTCCTCGGCGAGAACGGGGCCGGCAAGTCCACCCTCATCAAGGTGCTGGTCGGCGTGTACATCCCCGAGGGCGGCACCATCAAGGTCAAGGGGCAGGAAGTGCACTTCACCGAGCCTGGCCAGGCGATCCGCGCCGGCATCGCGACGGTGCACCAGCACAGCTCCCTGGCCAACAACCTGACCGTGGCCCAGAACCTGGTGCTGGGACGGGAGCCCGGGGTGTCCTGGCTTCCGTTCTGGATCCGCCAGAGGGCCATCCTGGCCAAGGCTCGCGAAATCACCGAGCGCCTCGGCATCGAGTTGCCGCTCACCACGCTGGTCGAGGACCTGAGCGTCGCCGCCAAGCAGCGGGTCGAGATCGTCCGGGCCGCCTCTGAGGCGGACACCATGATCGTGCTCGACGAGCCGACCGCGGCCCTCAACCCCGACGAGGTCCTGGAGCTCTTCGACATCATCCGGACGCTGAAAGGCCGAGGGATCCCGGTCCTCTACGTCAGCCACCGACTCGACGAAATCCCCCAGATCTGCGACCGCGTCGTGGTCCTGCGGGACGGACGCAACGTCGGCGGGTTGGAGAAGGGCCACCTGTCTCCGGACGAGATCATCCCGCTCCTGGTGGGTCGTCAGCTCGGCAACCTCTTCCCGGACAAGCCGGTGATCGGCGACAAGGTGGTGTTCGAGGCCGACAAGGTGAGCGGCACCACCAGGGAATCGGGGGCGATGGCCCGCGACGTCTCCCTGACCATCAGGGAGGGCGAGATCGTCGGACTCACCGGCGCGGTCGGTGCGGGCCAGCGCAACTTCGCTCGGATCATCTTCGGGGCCGATCCCGGAGCCGGTCCGATGCGGCTGGTCGGCGAGGACCTGAAGCACGACCGTCCCGACCTGGCCACCAGGGCCGGCGTCGGCTACGTCAGCGGCGACCGGATCAAGGACGGCCTGCTGCCGATCCTGCCGGTGTGGCGGAACGCCACCCTGGTCAAGCAGCGCGACCTGTCCGTGGCCGGCTTCGTGTGGCCTGCGGCGGAGCGCAAGATCGGCATCGAGTTGATCAAGCAGTTCGACGTCCGGACGTCCTCACCCAACAAGGAGATCGGCCAGCTCAGCGGCGGCAACCAGCAGAAGGCGTTGCTGGCCCGGTGGGCGGCGGTGAAGCCGAAGCTCCTCATCCTCGACGAACCCACTCTCGGTGTGGACGTGGGTGCTCGTCGCGAGATCTACGACCAGATCGTGGCCCTGGCCGACAGCGGCATGGCTGTGATCCTCGTCTCGGCCGACCACGCCGAACTCCAGGGCATGAGCCACCGCGTCCTGGTCTTCGTCGACGGCGAAGTCGTCGCCGAACTGCCTGGGGAGGAAGCCACCGAAGAGGCCATCCTCCACGCTCGACTTCGTCCGACTTCTTCATCTGAAAAGGCATCCCAATGACCAGCAAACAACCGACTCTCAGTCCTCACGCCTCGACCGCCGCGACCCAGCTGCGCGGGTGGAAGGCAATCGCCCCGAAGGTGCTGCCTTCGCTGAAGCGCAACGGCCTGCTGATCTTCTTCGCCTTCCTGCTGGTGGGTTTCACCGTCGCCAGGCCGGAGTTCCTCAGCCAGGCGAACATCCGCAACATCCTGCTCAGCGCCTCGGTGATCGGCGTCCTGGCTCTGGCCCAGACTGTCGTGATGCTGACCGGCGGCTTCGACATCTCGGTGGCCAAGTCCGCAGTGGTCGCGGGCATGGTGGTGGCCATGTTCGCCGGCTGGGGTCCGCTGGCGCTGCTGGCGTCCATCGCCGCGACGCTTCTGGTGGGCCTGGTCAACGGCATGCTGATCTCCCGCGCCAAGGTGAACCCCTTCGTGGTGACCCTCGGTATGTACACGATCCTCACGTCGGTGGCGCTGCTGATCAATGACGGGGGCTCGATCATCAACCTGCCGGCGTGGCTGCTGGGCCTTGTTTCGTGGCAGTTCCTGGGGCTCCCCGGCATCGTGTACTGGTTCCTGATCTTGGCCGTGGTGACCCACGTGGCCCTGGCCTACACCCGCTGGGGCGGCAACATCTACGCCATCGGTGGCAACCTCGAAGCCGCGCGGCTGGCCGGCATCAAAGCCGACAACATGCTCGCGTCCGCCTACGTCGTCTGCGCCGCGGTCGCCGGCATGGCCGGTGTGATGCTCACCTCCCGCCTCGGCACCGCGTCTCCGGTGGCCCTGCCCGGCGCCGAGTTGGACGCGATCGCGGCTGTGGTCATCGGTGGCACCAAGCTCAGCGGCGGCTTCGGCTCGATCCCGCGCACCCTCGTCGGGGTCCTGATCCTGATGGCACTCCAGAGCGGCCTGGTGCTCATGGGTGTCAACCCCTACTACCAAGGCATGTTCAAGGGCGCGATCCTCATCCTCGCGGTGGCGGTCGATGTGCTCATGAACAAGAA
Organism: uncultured Propionibacteriaceae bacterium; assembly: GCA_964585085.1. Taxonomy (GTDB): domain Bacteria; phylum Actinomycetota; class Actinomycetes; order Propionibacteriales; family Propionibacteriaceae; genus Propionicimonas. The sequence goes on along the minus strand of CAZPCM010000195.1, from coordinate 317 downwards.
GAAGTGAGCCTGATCCCTCTCTTGCTCACACCCCGCGTGCGGCCGGCTGCCCTGAGCCGGCCGCACGCACCTTTTCCACCTCACGACGGCTTGAGCGTGCCGACGGCTGAGCTTGACGAAGCCTTCGGCTGTCGGCCCTTCGTCAGGCTCAGGGACCGGGGTTTGGTGCGTGTCGATGGCTGAGCTTGACGACGGCTGAGCTTGACGAAGCCTTCGGCTGTCGGCCCTTCGTCAGGCTCAGGGACCGGGGTTTGGTGCGTGTCGATGGCTGAGCTTGACGACGGCTGAGCTTGACGAAGCCTTCGGCTGTCGGCCCT
>CAZPCM010000194.1:0-4209 GCA_964585085.1 uncultured Propionibacteriaceae bacterium | reverse complement strand
CCTCGGCGACATCCTCGGCGGCGGGCAGCAGCAGCCGACGCAACAGCCGGCTCCGAGCACCGGGACGGACAGCCCGTTCCGGCCCGGCGGGAGCCGCTCGGGACGTCTCCAGATACCGATGGACGAAACCCCGGAGCCTCAACAGAGGCAGTCCCCGGAGCAGACCGGCGGCGGCTCGGGGGGCTTGGGCGACCTGCTGGATCAGATCCTCGGGCGAAGGCGTTGACCGGGATTCGCCTGGTGCTGGCCTCCCAATCGCCGGCCCGGCTGGAGACCCTCCGCCGGGCCGGGGTGGAGCCCAAGGTCATCGTGTCCGGAGTGGACGAGGATGCTCATGCCGCCGACACCGCGGTTGAGCTGGTCCGCACGCTGGCCCGGGCCAAGGGCGAAGCCGTCGCGGCCGTCCACACCGAGCCGGGCGATCACGTGATCGTCGCGTGCGATTCCGTCCTGGAGTTCGAAGGCGAGGTGCATGGGAAGCCGAGCTCGAGCGCCGAGGCCGCCGGACGCTGGCAGCGCCTGCGCGGCCGGCGCGGGTTGCTGCACACCGGACACCACCTGATCGCCCGCGTGGCAGGGCAGGAGCACCGCGCCACCGAGGTGGCCACCACGCGCGTCCACTTCGCCGAAGTGACCGACGCCGAGATCGACGCCTACGTCGCCACGGGAGAACCCGCGCACGTCGCCGGCGCCTTCACCATCGACGGTCTCGGCGGTCCGTTCATCAGTTCCATCGAAGGCGATCCGCACAACGTGATCGGGATCAGCCTCCCGCTGCTGCGCACGATGCTGGCGGGAATCGGCATCCCCTGGCCCGCACTCTGGTCCAGATTCGGCGCGGTCACCATCCCCGAACGGGACGATCCGTGACTGAGCCGGTGGGCCTTCCACGACCCGACCCGCGTCCTGTCGACACCTGCTCGGCGCTGCACCCACCGGCCCGATTCCCGGCCCGTCTGCGCGGACCGGTAGCCTGGGAGCGTTATGTCGACAACTGAGAACCTTCCGGAACTGGCCACCACACGGCAACTCCTGCCCGCTTGGATTCGCGCGATGCGGCCGCGGCAGTGGGTCAAGAACGTCCTGGTCCTGGCCGCACCCGTGGCCGCGGGCCGCCTTTTCGAACCATCGGTGCTGGTCAACTCACTGTGGGCGTTCGTGGCGTTCTCCCTGGTCAGCGCCTCGATCTACTTGATCAACGACCTCGGTGATGTCGAAGCCGACCGACTCCACCCCAAGAAGCGTTTCCGTCCGATCGCGGCCGGCGAGGTGTCCACCCCGCTCGCCTACGCACTGGCAGCGGTGACGGCCATCGGCAGCCTCGCCCTGGGCTGGTCGGTGGCGCCCTTGCTCGCGGTGACCCTGGCCGTGTACTGGCTGCTTCAGGTCGGCTACTCGAAGTTTCTCAAACATCAACCCCTGCTCGACCTCGCCATGGTCTCGGCCGGCTTCCTGCTGCGCGCCGTGGCCGGAGGCGTGGCGTCCGGACTGGCCCTGAGCCAGTGGTTCCTCCTGGTCGCCTCGTTCGGCTCGCTGTTCATGGTGGCCGGGAAGCGCTACTCCGAGATGAAGGAGCTGGGCACAGAGGCGGGCACGCGTCCGGCCCTGGAGCGGTACTCGCTCAGCTACCTGCAGGTGGTCTGGGCGGTCTCCATCAGCGTGGTCATCACCTCGTACAGCCTGTGGGCGTTCGAACAGCGCGCCGCGCAGCCCTGGGGGATCGGGTGGACGGCGATCTCCATCGCTCCGTTCACCCTGGCGATGCTCCGCTACGCCATGGCCATCGACGAAGGGAGCGCCGGCGAGCCGGAGGACGTCGTCCTCTCCGATCGCACCCTCCAGGTCCTGGCCGTGCTGTGGGTGATCCCGGTATCGATCGCGGTGTTCGTCCGATGAGCGCGCTGCCCACCGCTCTGGTCACCGGCGGCACCCGCGGCATCGGACGCGCCATCGCCGAGACCCTGGCCCCCACGCACCACCTGCTGATCGGCGGACGCGACGCCGCCGCCGACAGGGTGGCCGCCTCCCTGCGCTCGGCCCAGCCGTTCCGCTGCGACCTGACCGATGAAGTCGCGGTCGCCGAGGCCGTCGCGGCCTCGGGGGTCGCACGCCTCGACGTGCTGGTGCATTCGGCGGGCATGGTCTCCTTCGGGCGAGTCGCGGACCTGCCGACCCAGCACTGGCGTGACGTACTGGAGCTCAATTTGGTCGCACCGGCCACGCTCACCCGGCTCCTTCTTCCTGCACTGCGCGAAGCGTCCGGCCTGGTGGTCTTCATCAACTCCGGCGCTGGACTCGGCACCGGTCGCGGCTTCGCGGCCTACTCCGCGTCCAAGTACGGACTGCTCGCCCTTGCCGATGCGCTCCGCGCCGAAGAACGCGGCCGGGTCCGGGTGACCTCGATCCATCCCGGCCGGGTGGCCACCGACATGCAGGCCCAACTCACCGCCCTGCAGGGGGTGCCCTACGATCCGGCCGCGCACCTGCGTCCGGAGGACGTGGCGCGCACTGTCCGACTCGCTGTGGACCTGCCGCCCGAGGCCACCGTGGACAGCCTGCGCCTCAACCCGATCCGCTGACGGCCGGGCCGCTCAGCCCCACCCGCGGCGCGTCAGATCCAATCGGACCGGCGGAAGACGATGTACAGCCCCACTGTCCCGATCAGCATGAGCAGGACGCTCTGCAACAGACCGAAACCTTCGCCGAACCCCGGGTAGGGGATGTTCTGCCCGAACCAGCCAGTCACCGCGGTCGGCACGGCAATGATCGCCGCCCACGCGGCCAGCTTCTTCATCACCGTGTTGAGCCGGGCATCTTGGAGCGACAGGTTCGTCTCGAAGACGCTGGTGATCATGTCGCGCAGCGATTCGGTCCATTCCGCCGCCCGGATCACGTGGTCGTACAGGTCGTTGAAGTAGCCGTCCAGCATCCTGCTCGCCGGACGCTCGGATGCGGCTTGGTGCCGCATCACCGCAGCCACGACCTCCCGCATCGGCAGGACGACCCGCCGCAGTTCGACAAGGGACTTCCGAATTCCGTATACCCGCTGCTGGATCACCCGCGTCTTGACCGATTCGTCGAAGAGCAGGTCCTCCAGCCGCTCCAGGACGTCGTCCATGGCCTGGATCGCCGCGAAATGCCCGTCCACGAGGGTGTCCAACAAGCCGTGCACCAGCGACCCCGGACCATGGCCCAGCAGCTCGTCGTCGTTCCATCGGGCGAGCACCTCATCCATGTCCACCCGCTCGTCCGTGCGGACGGTGATCAGCCCGTTCGGCATCACGAAGGCCGAGACCCGTCCGGTCTCCAGGCTCACCGCTCCCCCGGCGTCGTCCTCGATCAAGGTGGCCGAGTAGCAGGTGAGGAAGGTGTGGCTGGCGTGCCGAGTGGCTTTCGGCCGCTCCCGCGGCTCCACAGCGTCCTCCACCGCCAGCGGGTCGAGGTTCAGCTCCCCGGCGAGGGTGTCCAGCAGCGCGGGCTCCGGCGCACAGATGTCCAGCCAGACCAGAACGCCCGCATCGGCCAGCCACCCGTCGAGGTCGTCGAGCGGGAAGTCCGCCGCCACCACCTCGCCGTCCCTCCAGACCCGGCCGCGCACTGTGCTCACCACGACAGCATGGCACTGGCACTGCTCCCGTACTGCTCCCGGCCGCGCTGACCCGGCGCAGCGGCCCGCCCGGCGGCGGGCGACGTTCTAGACTCCCCAGCAGGACCGCCCGCTCGATCAAGGAGGACAACCCCATGCCGATCACGAAAGTCCTCGTGGCCAATCGCGGCGAGATCGCGGTGCGGGTGATCCGCGCGGCCGCGGACGCGGGCATCGGCAGCGTGGCGGTCTACGCCGATCCCGACGCAGAGTCACTGTTCGTCCGACTGGCCGACGAGGCCTTCGCCCTCAACGGGCTGACCCCGGCCGAGACCTACCTCAATGTTGGCAAGATTCTGGACGTCGCGACCCGGGCCGGCGCCGACGCAGTCCATCCCGGCTACGGATTCCTGGCCGAGAACGCGCTCTTCGCCCAGGCGGTCATCGACGCCGGCCTGACCTGGATCGGGCCGCCGCCGGCGGCCATCGTCGCCCTCGGCGATAAGGTGCAGGCACGCCATATCGCCCAGAAGGTCGGGGCGCCCCTGGTGCCAGGCACCCCCGATCCGGTCGCCGACGCCGCCGAGGTGGTCGCTTTCGCCGAGGCGCACGGCCTTCCGATC
>CAZPCM010000193.1:0-4353 GCA_964585085.1 uncultured Propionibacteriaceae bacterium | reverse complement strand
GCCGACCCCAACACCGGTCCCTGAGCCCGACGAAGAGCCGACCCCAACACCGGTCCCTGAGCCCGACGAAGGGCCGACAAGCGAGGCTTCGTCACGCTCAGCCATCGCAGACTTCCTCACGCTCAGCCATCGCAGACTTCCTCACGCTCAGCCATCGCAGGCTTCCTCACGCTCAGCCATCGCAGACTTCCTCACGCTCAGCCATCGCAGGCTTCCTCACGCTCAGCCATCGCAGGCTTCCTCACGCTCAGCCATCGCAGGCGGCGCCGAGGCGCTAGCCGCGGGCCAGGTCGGCTACCGCGTCGCGGCCGAGGGCGTCCTGCAGGTCGGCCAGCTGCTCGGGGTCGGCGATCCGCCCACGCCCGTCGGGGGACGGGGTGGTGGCCAGGCTCAGCGCGCCGACGCGGTCTCCGCGAACCTGGAGTTCCACGGCGGTGGCCTGGATCTCGGCCGAGGTGAGGTCTGAGTCCACCATGAGGCACGGGGTCAGCGACGCCATCACAGCCTCGAACCTCGCCGGATTCGTCATCAGGTCAGCCTGCGACAACCGCCCCAGCGTCGCCCGCACGGCGTCCATCGTCAGGCGCACCCGCTCGGTCGTGTCGGCCACCCGATCCAGGCCGGCCACACCCCGGTCCCCCGCATCGGACGGGCCGCCGAGCCCCTCCAGGGCGTCCACGACCGTCACGAAGTGGCCCAGGTCCAGGTGCACCTGATGGTCCATCCGGCTGCGCACGAGCCCTTCGACGCTGCGCGTGGTGATGCCCGGATCCCGCCGATAGCTCTCGGCCAGGGTCTCCTGGGTGCCGTCCGAGGCGGTGACCAGCAGATCGCTGGGTAGTCCCACCAGCGTGAAGTCACGTTTGGAGGCCGACAGGTGTCCGATCATGACCGCCGTCAAGGCCCCGCTGCCCGGTGCCGTCGTCATGACCAGCACGTTCACCACAGGGGCGCCGTCGATGACCACCGGCGTCGGGCGTCCCGGGTAGCTGCCGAGGGCCTGCGCCCGCGGCAGCCCTGCCACAGCATCGCCCATCCGGTTCATCACCAGCAGGATCAGCGCCATCACCGCGATGGCGACCATCAGGGAGCCGATCATCGTGGTCACGGCCAGCCGATCGACGAGCCCGCGGCGCCCGGACGGGGCGGACGTGGGCGGCTCCATCTCGACTCCCTCCGTGCTGGCTACAGCCCAGCCTAGGAGCCGGGGGCAACCTCGCGGGGGCGGGCCTACTCTTGTCTGCGATGGACCTCCGCGACCTGCTCTTCCCCCCCGGCGCCACTCGGCACGACTGGGTGATCGACGGCGCGATCGCGTCCGGGCTGGCCCTGATGGCGATGCCGGCCTTCCTGATGGGTGGGCTGACCCGCGGCCTGCTGTCGGCGGAAGGGATCAGCGCGCTGTTGATGATCGCGCCGGTGGTGCTGCGCCGGCACTCGCCGCTGTTGATGCTGGCCGGGGTCTCGACCGCCGGGTTGCTCCAGCTGGTCCTCGCGGACTGGCCGATGCCGTCCCTCGTGACGATCCCGGTGGTCGCCTACTCCGTGGCCCGCTGGATCCCCGGACCCCCGGCCCGGATCGTCCTGGCCGTCGGCGCGGTCGCCGCGATCCTGGGTCCGACGCGCTGGGCGCTGGGGGGCATCACCCCACTCAACCTCCGCGCCTTGTTCCTGTTCATCCTGGCGTGGTTCGTCTGCATGGGTCTGGTGGTCACCCCGTACGCCATCGGACGGCGCGTGCGCGAGTCGACCGAAGCCCATCTGCACCGAGTCGCGGTCGCCGAGGAGCGCTACCACGCGATGATGAACGAACGCGAGCAGTTGGCCCGGCTGGGCGAGTCTCGGGCACGAACCCAGATCGCTCGCGAGCTCCACGACATCGTCGCCCACTCGCTGTCGGTGATGATCGTCCAGGCCGAGGGCGGACGGGCACTGGCCGCCAAGAAGCCGGAGGCGGCCACCGAGGCCCTGACCACGATCGCCGAGACCGGACGGGAGGCGCTCAACGAGGTGCGGCGGATCCTGGGGGTGCTGCGCGCCGAACCCGACTCCGGCCCGCTGGCCGACTTCGCGCCCGCGCCGCGACTGGACGACATCCCCGACCTGGTCGCGCGGACCAGCGACCGGTTCCGGCTGGTCGTCCACGGCGAGCCGCCCCGGGCCAGCCGGGCACTGGAACTGACGGTGTACCGGGTGGTCCAGGAGGCGTTGACGAACGTCCTCAAACACGCCGGACCGGAAGCCAACGCGCGGGTGACCCTGAACTACGGAGAACGGGAGATCACCATCGACGTCGTCGACGACGGACGCGGCAGCCCGGTGAACCGGCAGCCCGCTGCCCGGCAGACCGGCCACGGCCTGCGCGGCATGCACGAGCGGGTCACCTCGATGGGCGGGCGGCTGCTGGCGCGTCCCCGTCCGCACGGCGGATTCGAAGTGACCGCCGTCCTGCCGATGACCCGCGGCACCCTGTTCGACGACCTGCACTCGATGTCGACCCTGGACCACCATCCCGAGCTTGAGGAAGGACAGCGATGAGCCGCCCGATCCGCGTGTTCCTGGCCGACGACCAGGCCCTGGTCCGCAGCGGCTTCCGCATGTTGATCGAAGCCGAGGACGACCTGGAGGTGGTCGGCGAGGCCGGGGACGGGGCGTCCGCCGTCCGCGCCCTGCAGAGCACGCCGGCCGACGTGGTGCTGATGGACATCCGGATGCCGGTGATGGACGGGGTCGAGGCGACACGTCGGATCACCGACCAGGGGCTGGCCACAAAAGTGCTGGTGCTCACCACGTTCGACCTCGACGAGTACGTGTTCAGCGCCCTCAAGGCAGGGGCGAGCGGATTCATGCTCAAGGACGCCCGCCCGGCCGACCTGCTGAACGCGATCCGGACGGTCGCTGCCGGCGAGGCGGTGATGGCGCCTTCGGCGACCCGGCGCCTGCTCGACCACATCGTGCCCACCCTGCCCACCAGCCCCGACCGCAGCGATCCGCGGCTGAATCTCCTGACCGACCGCGAGCGCGAGGTGCTGGTTGAGATCGCCGCGGGGGCGACCAACGCCGAGATCGCCCAAACGCTGTACATGGCCGAAGGCACCGTGAAGACCCACATCGGACGGCTGTTGTCGAAGCTGCAGTGCCGGGACCGGGTCGGCCTGGTCCTGTTCGCCTACGAGACCGGCATCGCCCCGCGCTGAGCGGCTTGGGCCGACCGAACCGCCACCAGTTCGGCGGCCACGCTGACCGCGATCTCCTGTGGAGTGTGGCTGCCGATGCCCAGCCCCATCGGAGCGTGGACGCGTGCCGTGTCCGGCAGGTGAGCCAGCTTGGCTCGACTGCCGAGAACTCCGAGGTAGCCCAGCTGGACGCCGGCCAGCGCCGCGAGCGCCGCTGCGTCCCGGTCGGGAGAGTGGGTGGCGATGGTGACGAACGTACGCTCGCCCGGGGGGACGACGTCGGCCAGTTCCTCATAGCCTCGCCGGCTCCAGCTGAACTCGTCGGCAACCCCGACCAGTTCCGCCCCGGGCCGCTCATCCACTCCTGACACCCAGAAGCCCAGCGGCACCAGGACCCGGGCGAGCGCGGCTCCCACATGACCGGCGCCGACGATCACGACACGGTGGCTGGGGCCACTGGAATGCCGGTAGCTCCATTGGCCGTCGTGGGTGGTGAACCCCTCCGGCGCCGCTCCGGGGACCGACAGGCCGCCTGCGGTGATCGACCAAGTGAGGGTGTGTCCCGCTGTCAGGGCGCCGATCACGACGGCCACCCGGCGTCCGTCTGCGGGTGACAGCGGCACCAGCGCCAGCATCTGTTCGCCGCCGCAGAGCATCCCGGACGCATGCTCGGCGCCTGCCCGATGGATCTGCGTGACCAGGACCGGGTCGAGGATCCCGGCCCTCGCCATGTCGGCGGCCCTCTTGAGCACCTGCTGCTCGGCAGGGCCGCCGCCGGTCGTCCCAGCCAACCAGCCGCCCTGGCCGACGGCCATCAGCCACCCGGCCCTTCCCGGCGAACTGCCGCGGTGCTCCACCACGGCCACGAGCACGGCCCCACGCCCGAACGCCAGTTCGTTGCAGAGGGCTCGCCACACCTGAAGGTCGGGCAACATGGGCCCACCTCCTGACGCTGACGTAGGGCCGACACACGAGGCTTCGTCAAGCTCAGCCATCGTCCCCGACCCGGTCCCTGAGCCTGACGAAGGGCCAGACGACCCCACCCCGGTCCCTGAGCCTGACGAAGGGCCAGACGACCCCACCCCGGTCCCTGAGCCTGACGAAGGGCCAGACGACGAGGCTTCAAGCTCAGCCATCGTCCCCGACCCGGTCCCTGAGCCTGACGAAGGGCCGACAC
>CAZPCM010000192.1:0-4428 GCA_964585085.1 uncultured Propionibacteriaceae bacterium | reverse complement strand
TCTGCACGCTGACCAGCCACGACGTCGTCCGGCACAAGCTGGTCGGACGGATCGTCGCCGCCTACGATCGCTACGAATCCACCGTTCCCCCAGTGAGGAAAGACCAGTGATCGAACTCAACAACGAAGCAGGGGTCGAGATCGACGAGGAGCGACTGGTGGAGTTGGCCACCTTCGCGCTGGATCTGTTGCGCATCCATCCGCAGTCGGAACTGTCGGTGCTGCTGGTCGACGAGCCGACGATGGCCTCCTACCACGAGCGCTACCTGGGCGAGCCGGGCCCCACCGACGTGCTGAGTTTTCCGATGGACGAACTGCGCGCCCCCAGCGGCGACGACGAGCCGCCCTTGGGCCTCCTGGGTGACATCGTCCTGTGCCCGACCGTCACTGCCGCTCAGGCGGCAGAGAACAACCGGACCGCGGAGGAGGAGGCGGACTACCTGCTCATCCACGGTTTGCTGCACCTGCTCGGGCATGACCACGCCGAACCAGCTGAGAAGAAGGTCATGTTCGACCTGAACGATCGGATCATCGCCGAGTGGACGCGGCATCGCGGGGCTTCGTGAGCCGACGCTCCGACGGGCCCGTGCAGCTCCGGCGGGCCGGGACCGCAACTGCCCGCCCGTTCGGATCGCGGAGAGGCCGGTCGGTACAATGAGCCAGTCCCACCGACCGAGGCGCGTGATCACATTCTGCTGACCCAGACCCAGTGGCTCGAGTTGGGCGTCGCGTTGGCTTGCGTGGTCCTCGCCGCCCTGATGACCGCCGCCGAGGCCGCCTTCTCGTCGCTCTCCAATTCGAGGGCTCAGCGGTTGGTCGAGGAGGGCCGCCGTGGGGCCGGTCGCCTCGCCGAAATGGTCGAGGATCCCGCACCCTTCGTCAACACGTCGCTGTTCCTGCGCATCGCCCTCGAAGTGACCGCCACCGTCCTGGTCGCCCTGGTCTTCATCGAGCACGTGACTGCCACCTGGCAACGGATCGCCTTCCCGGTCGGGACCATGGTGCTGGTTTCCTTCATCCTCCTCGGCGTCGCCCCGCGAACCCTGGGCCGACAGCACGCCGAGGCGATCGCCCTGCGCGCCGCGGGTCCGCTCAACGCCCTGACCATCGTCCTGGGCCCGATCCCGCAGCTGATGATCCTGATCGGCAACGTGCTGACCCCCGGGCGCGGGTTCAGCGACGGGCCCTTCTCCTCGGAGGCCGAGTTGCGTGAGCTCGTCGACATCGCCGAGGCCAGCGCGCTCATCGAGGCCGGGGAGCGCAAGATGATCCACTCGGTCTTCGAGTTGGGCGACACCGTCGTCAAGGAGGTGATGGTGCCACGCACGGAGATGGTCTACATCGAGGGGACGAAGACGCTGCGGCAGGGCGTCTCCCTGGCCCTGCGTTCGGGTTTCAGCCGGATCCCGGTGGTGGGCGAGGACGTCGACGACGTGGTGGGGGTGCTCTACCTCAAGGACGTGATTCGTCGGATGTACGACAACCCCAAGGCGCAGACGAACGAGACCGTCGATCTACTGATGCGCAAGCCAACCTTCTGCCCCGACTCCAAGCCCATCGACGAACTGCTGCGCGAGATGCAGTTGACCCGCAGCCACGTCGTGATCGTCATCGACGAGTTCGGCGGCACCGCCGGGCTGGCCACGATCGAGGACATTCTGGAGGAGATCGTCGGAGAGATCGTCGACGAGTACGACCGCGAGGTGCCGCCGGTCACCGAACTCGGCGAGGGTCGCTTCCGCGTTTCGGCACGCTTGGGGGTCGACGACCTCGGCGAGCTGTTCGGCCTCAAGGTCGATGACGAGGACGTCGACACCGTCCTCGGACTGATGGCCAAGCAACTCAACAAGGTGCCGATCCCCGGTTCGGTGGTCGACTGGGAGGGCATCGAACTCACGGCCGAGCGCGGTACCGGGCGGCGCCACTCGATCCAGACCGTGCTGGCCTCACTCGTGGGAGAAGGCCGCCCGGAGGACGCCGCCGCCGAAGCGGCCGCCAAGCTGGCCAGCGAGTCGGCGGAGAGGGAAACATGACCGCGTCCACCCACCGCTCCGGCTTCGTCTGTTTCGTCGGCCGGCCCAACGCCGGCAAGTCGACGCTGACCAACGCCCTGGTCGGCGCGAAGGTCGCGATCGCGTCCTCGAAACCCCAGACCACCCGGCACGCCATCCGTGGCATCGTCAACCGTCCGGACGCCCAACTGGTCGTGATCGACACCCCGGGCCTGCACAAGCCGCGGACTCTGCTCGGTGAGCGGCTCAACGACCTGGTTCGCGCGACCTGGACCGAGGTGGACGTGATAGGGGTCTGCCTCCCCGCGAACCAGCGTATCGGCCCCGGCGACGTCTATCTCGTGCGGGAGATCGCCGAGTTGTCGAAACGGCCGCAGCTGGTCGCACTGGCCACCAAGTCGGACCTGGTCAGCCCGGGACGCATGGCCGAACACCTGGTGAAGATCGCGTCCCTGGAGGCTGAACTAGGCGTCCGCTGGGCCTCGATCATCCCGGTGTCCGCATTGACCGACGATCAGGTCGACGTCGTGGCCGACGAACTTGTGAAGCTGCTCCCCGAGGGCCCGAGGTACTACCCGGACGGGGCGGTCACCGACGAACCCACCGAGACCCTGATCGCCGAGCTCATCAGGGAAGCGGTGTTGGAGGGCGTCCGCGACGAGCTCCCGCACTCGATCACCGTGACCATCGATGAGATGGGCCTGCGGGCCGGCCGACCCGACGACAAGCCGCTGTTGGACATCTTCGCCTCGATGATCGTGGAGCGGGACTCCCAGAAGGGCATCGTCATCGGCCACAAGGGCGAGCGCCTCCGCGAGGTCGGCTCTGCCGCGCGGACGCAGATCGCCGGACTGGTCGGGACGCCCGTGCATCTCGACCTGCGGGTCAAGGTGCTCAAGGACTGGCAGCGCAACCCCAAGCACTTGAACCGTTTGGGCTTCTGAGCCCGTGCCGGAGCGCTGTGGAATAAGTTGACGCGTCAACTGTTGAGGACGGTATGAACCCAACGCCTGTCCTGTACCTGAGCCATGGCGCGCCGCCGTTGGCAGACGACGCCACCTGGACGCGCGAACTGGCCGGATGGTCGGCTGATCTGGAGAAGCCGGCGAATATCCTGATGGTCTCGGCGCACTGGGAGAACGCGCCGGTGACGGTGAGCTCGACAACGCCAGACACGCCACTGCTCTACGACTTCTGGGGCTTCCCGAAGAAGTACTACGACGTGACCTACTCCGCGCCGGTTGCACCCGAGTTGGCGCGCAGGGTCGCCGCCGCGGTGCCTGGACAGGTGTACCAGGACCCGGGCCGAGGCCTCGACCACGGCGCCTATGTGCCCTTGATGGAGATGTTCCCCGACGCGGATGTGCCGGTGCTGCAGCTGTCCCTGCCCACCTTGGATCCCCGGGAGTTGTTCGCCCTGGGCGAGTCCCTGGCGCCGCTGCGGGAGGAGGGGACGATGATCATCGGCTCCGGCTTCACCACGCATAACCTGCGCTGGTTCAACCCGGCCGCGGGCCCTGACGTCGCACCACCGCAGGCGTCCGCCGAGTTCGACCAGTGGGCCGCCGAGGCCGTCGCACGCCAGGACGTGGATGCCATCCTCGACTTCCTCCAGGTGGCTCCCGCCGCGCGGGAAGCCCATCCGCGCACGGAGCACTGGGCGCCCTTGTACGTGGCCCTCGGCGCTGCCTCGGCCGGTGGCCTGGATAGCCGCAACGCCATCGAGGGGTTCTGGTACGGCCTGTCGAAGCGCTCGTGGCAGTTCGCCTGAACGAACGTGCTGCCGGGTCCCGGTGATCCTGGCCGAGGCCACCGGCCGACAGGCCCTGCGCACGCGGTCCCGGCGGCTCCGCCGCTGGGTGCGTCCCGTGCCGGGGTGGTGTGACTCATGGTGTACAGTGACGCCATGGCATGGGCGCGACTGCTTCTTGGTCGCCGCAGCGAGGCCTAAGAGTTCGATCAGGCCTCCTCGCTGCGGAGTTTTGACGCGCCTGGCAATCCCTGCACACAGCGAGGACTCACCATGACCATCAACGTTTCTTCACGGCCGCAGCCGAAACCGGTTCAGCAGCCCAGCCCGATGCCGTTCTGGCGGTACACCGCCTTCGAGCCCGTCGACGTCCCCGACCGCACCTGGCCGACCCGGAAGATCACCACCGCACCCCGGTGGTTGTCCACCGACCTGCGCGACGGCAATCAGGCTCTGATCGATCCGATGACGCCCAGCCGCAAGAAGAAGATGTTCGACCTGCTGGTCAAGATGGGTTACAAGGAGATCGAGGTGGGCTTCCCGTCCGCCTCGCAGACCGATTTCGACTTCGTCCGGAACCTGATCACCGGCGACCATATCCCCGACGATGTGACCATCAGCGTCCTCACCCAAGCCCGTGAGGACCTGATCGAACGCACCGCCCAGT
>CAZPCM010000191.1:0-4434 GCA_964585085.1 uncultured Propionibacteriaceae bacterium | reverse complement strand
AACCCTGTGAGGCACGGCCCCTCGCTACGCGGGGACTAAACGTGAGTCTCGTCGCAGTTTTGACCCGTTGTGAGGCTCGGGGTAGTCTAAGGCGCTGTTGCGCTGTGGTCTGCCCTTGGCTCATCCCGCACCGCCGTTGTCAGTTCACACATGGGAAGCAGGTCCTTGACCGTGTCTACGTACAGCCCGAAGCCTGGCGAAGTGACCAGGAAATGGCATGTGATCGATGCCGAGGACGTCGTCCTGGGTCGCCTCGCGGTGACTGCCGCAACCCTGCTGCGGGGCAAGCACAAGCCGCAGTACGCCCCCCATGTGGACACCGGCGACTTCGTGATCGTCGTGAACGCCTCCAAGGTGGTGCTGACCGGCAACAAGTTGAACGACAAGCTGGCCTACCGCCACTCCGGGCGTCCCGGTGGCCTCAAGGCGGTCCCCTACCGTGACCTGCTGGCCACGGATCCGCGGCTGGCCGTCGAGCGCGCCGTCTGGGGGATGCTGCCGAAGAACAAGCTGAGCCGGCAGATGATCAAGAAGCTCAAGGTCTACGCCGGCCCCGAGCATCCCCACGCGGCGCAGAAGCCGCTGACCTACCAGATCACCCAGATCGCTCAGTGAAGCAAGGAAGCACCGTGACCCAGATCGTCGAAGAGACCGTGACCGAGGACGAGGTCGTCCCCTTCACCGAAGGCGACCGTGAGATCGCCTACCGCTCCGAGGCAGTGCCGAGCGCTGCGGTGCCCGGCGGGCGTCCGGCGCTGGTGGCTCCCGCCGCGGCGACGGGTCGGCGCAAGGAGGCCATCGCCCGGGTCCGGATCGCGCCCGGCAGCGGCACGTGGTCGATCAACGGACGCGCCCTCGACGACTATTTCCCGAACAAGCTGCACCAGCAGACCGTCAACGAGCCCTTCGTGACCGCCGCGGTGGTGGGTTCCTACGACGTCATCGCCACGATCACTGGCGGCGGGGTCACCGGTCAGGCTGGTGCGCTGCGGCTGGGGCTCGCCCGCGCGCTCAACGCTGTCGACGCCGAGGCCAGCCGGCCGGCGCTGAAGAAGGCCGGGCTGCTCACCCGCGACGCCCGCGTGAAGGAACGCAAGAAGGCCGGTTTGAAGAAGGCCCGCAAGGCACCTCAGTACAGCAAGCGCTGACCCTGGCATGGCTCGGCTGTTCGGCACGGACGGCGTTCGGGGCACGGCCAATCAGGAACTGACCGCCGAGGTCGCCCTCGACCTCGCGGTCGCGGCCGCCCATGTGCTCGGCGAGGCCGGGGCGTTCGGTTCGGCACGCCGACCGCTGGCCCTCGTGGGACGCGACACCCGCGCTTCGGGAGAGTTCCTGGAGGCGGCGGTGGTTGCCGGGCTCGCGTCCGCCGGGGTGGACGTGGTCCGGCTTGGTGTCATCCCGACCCCGGGTGTGGCGTTCCTGGTCAACTACCTGGACGCTGACCTCGGCGTGATGCTCTCGGCGAGCCACAACCCGATGCCCGACAACGGGATCAAGTTCTTCGCTCGCGGCGGGGTCAAGCTCGGCGACGACCTGGAGGACGCGATCGAGTCGCGTCTGGGCGAAGCCTGGCAGCGTCCGACCGGCGCCGGGGTGGGACGCGTGATGGACGACGCCGCCCTCATCGAGGCGTACGTGGCGCATCTGGTGTCGAGCCTGGGCGCCGATTCCAGCCTGGAGGACCTCACCGTCGTCGTCGACTGCGCCAACGGCGCGGCCTCGATGACGGCCCTGGCCGCCTTCGACGCGCAGAACGCGAAGGTCGTGCCGTTGCACGCCGAGCCGGACGGGCTGAACATCAACGACAACTGCGGCTCGACCCACATGGCGTCGCTGCAGGAGGCTGTGGTGGCCTACCAGGCCGATCTCGGCATCGCCCTCGACGGAGACGCCGATCGCTGCCTGGCGGTCGACCACACCGGGACGATCGTGGACGGCGACCAGATCCTGGCGATTCTGGCGTTGGCCATGCGCGAGAGCGGCGCGCTGCACACCGACACCGTGGTGGCCACGGTGATGAGCAACCTCGGTTTCCTCAACGCCATGCACGAGAGCGGTATCCGGGTCGACCAGACCAAGGTCGGCGACCGCTACGTCCTGGAGGCGATGAACGCCAACGGCTTCACCCTCGGGGGGGAGCAGTCCGGGCACGTGATCATGAGTGAGTTCGCCACCACCGGGGACGGCGTGCTGACCGCCCTGCACGTGGCCGCCCGGATGGCGCGAACGGGGAAGTCGCTGAAGGAGCTGGGCTCTGTCATGACCCGGCTGCCTCAGGTGATGATCAACGTTCCGGGCGTCAACAAGGTGCGGGCGGGGATCGACCCTGTGGTGAACGCCGCAGTCTCGGCCGAGGCGAAGGCGCTGGGCCGTCGCGGACGCGTGCTGCTGCGTCCGTCGGGAACCGAGCCCCTGGTGCGGGTCATGGTCGAAGCCGAGACCGAAAACCTGGCGACCGAGGTTGCCGAGCGGCTGGCCGCGGTCGTGCTGCAGCGCCTGGCTCTGTAGGGCACTCAGCCCGCGGCTCAGACCTTCCGGATCCGCACCCAGTTGACCTGGTGATTGGCGCTCTTGCGCAGGATGGCGGTGGCCCGACCCCTTGTCGGACGGATGTTCAGCGCCAGGTTCGGGCCGTTCACGGTGTCCCAGATCTGGCCGGCCGTCCGCGAGGCCTCCTGTTCGGACATGTCGCCGTAGCGCACGAAGTAGGACTTCGGGTCACGGAACGCGGTCTCGCGCAGCCGGAGGAACCTGGCGATGTACCACTTGCGCACGTTCTCGTCGGCGGCGTCGACGAAGACGGAGAAATCGAAGAAGTCGCTCACCGCCAGACCGGTGGTGCCGTCGGCGCGCCGCCGCGCCGGCTGCAGGACGTTCAGGCCCTCGACGATGAGGATGTCGGGTCGCCGTACGGTGATCTGCTCCCCGGGCACGATGTCGTAGGCCAAGTGCGAGTACACCGGGGCGCTCACCTCGGGTTCGCCGGACTTGACGTCCATCACGAACTTCACCAGGGCGCGACGGTCGTAGGACTCGGGGAAGCCCTTGCGCTGGAGCAGGCCCATCTCCTGTAGCCGGGCGTTGGGGTGGAGGAACCCGTCGGTGGTGACCAGGTCGACGCGCGGGCTGCCCGGACCGCGCGAGAGCAGTTCGCGGAGCAACCTGGACGTGGTGGACTTGCCGACCGCCACCGAACCGGCGACGCCGATCACGAACGGGGTCCGGGCGCCCGACAGCCCGAGGAACTCGTGGCTCGCCCGGAACAGGGCTCCGGTCCGCTCGACGTACAGCGAGATCAGTTCGGTCAGCGGCAGGTAGACCTCACGGACCTCGGCGAGGTCGGTGGGATCGTCGATGCCGCGCAGTCGAGTGAGGGTGGCGTCGTTCAGCGACACCGGACGGGCCGCCGCCAGGGCGGCCCAGTGCCTGCGCTCCAGGGTGAGGTAGGGGCCGTAGGGGTCGTCCTCCGGCGCGGGGGGTTCAGCCGGACCGGGCCGGTGGGGGACGCCCGGCACCGTCTTGGCGGGGTCCTCCCGGCCATCGTCGCCTGCGTGCATGCTCCTCCTCGGCCTCGTCCGGGCGATCAGACAGGCACAAGTGTGCAGGGGCCAGCCGCTACAGTGGCCGACATGTGCGGAATCATCGGATATGTCGGACCGCGCGTTGCGCGCAACGTGGTGGTCGCCGGTCTGCGCCGGATGGAGTACCGCGGCTACGACTCCGCCGGGGTGGCCGTCGTCGCCGAGGGGAAGATCCACGTCCGCAAGAAGGCGGGCAAGATCACCAACCTGGACGCTGAACTGGCGAGCTACCCGCTGGCGGACACCGAGATCGGGATCGGGCACACGCGATGGGCCACCCACGGCGGACCCACCGACAGCAACGCGCACCCCCACGTCTCCGAGAACGGCCGGATCGCCCTGATCCACAACGGCATCATCGAGAACTTCGCCGCCCTGCGCAGCAAGCTGGAGGCCGAGGGAGTCACCTTCTCGTCTCAGACCGATACCGAGACCGCCGCACAACTGCTTGGCCGCCAGGTCGAGGCGGGCGCTGACCTCGCCGAGGCGATGCGGTCGGTGTGTAAGCAACTCGACGGAGCTTTCACCTTGGTGGCCATCGATACGCGCGAGCCGGACCGGATGGTCGCTGCGCGGCGCAACTCGCCGCTGGTGGTCGGGGTGGGGAAGGGCGAGAACTTCGTCGCCTCCGACGTCGCGGCCTTCATCGAGTTCACCCGCTTCGCCATTGAACTGGGCCAGGATCAGGTGGTCGACGTCACCCGCCAGACGGTGAAGGTCACCGACTTCGACGGGCGTCCCGCCGAGACCCACCCCTTCGAGGTGACCTGGGACCTCTCGGCCGCGGAGAAGGCCGGCTACGACTGGTTCATGCGCAAGGAGATCTACGAGCAGCCCAAGGCGGTCGCCG
>CAZPCM010000190.1:0-4462 GCA_964585085.1 uncultured Propionibacteriaceae bacterium | reverse complement strand
TCAGGTCCTCCACGCACAGAGACCACGCTCGAGCCCCGCATCACCGCACATCGCCCTCGTTGAGGCCGGAGCAACCAGCAGGCAAACGGTCGCCATCTGCCCGATGAGCCACGCGCTGCGGCCACTACCTGGTAACGCCTCACGCAGGGGTTGCGGATGTCCATGGGCCACGGGCGCGGGCTGGCCCCACCCACCAAGTAGGGCGCGAGGCTCTGCGCAGATCGAGCCTCATGAGCACCCGCGGAAAGCCGTTGATCACCGAGTCGGTGTCGGCGGCTTTGGTGAACCCGGCCTTCTCGAACAGGGCACGTGTGCCGACATAGGCCATGGTCAGGTCCACCTTCTGCCCGCGGTTGTCGACCGGGTAGCCCTCGATCGCCGGCGCACCGGACTGCCTGGCGAACTCCACGGCACCGGCCAGGAGCGCGTGGGAGATGCCCTCGCCCCGGTGCCCGGGCCGCACCCGGAGGCACCACACCGACCACACGTCCAGGTCGTCGACGTGAGGGATCTTGCGGCTCTTCGCAAACGATGTGTCGGCACGGGGGTGGACCGCTGCCCAGCCCACGACGTCGTCGCCATCGTGGGCGAGCACACCGGGCGGGCCTTGCCGCATCAGCTCAGCGACCTTGTCGGCACGCTCGGAGCCGCGCAGGATCAGGTTCTCCTTGGAGGGGATTCGATAGCTCAGGCACCAGCACACGGTGGCGTCAGCGCGCTTGGGCCCGACCATCCTCTGGACGTCGGCGAAGTCCGTCGCCGACCGTACCTCGATCCCCATGGCCACCACCCTGACACCAGCCTGCCGCCCGCGCCAGACCGGCCCGGATCGTCCACATCATCCTCACGACCTCGGCATGGGAGCGAGCGCGCCGTGGACGCGGCTCAGGCCGCTTGGTGATACAGAAGGATTCGCCGCCGCAAGGTGGCCAGACCCAGACGGCATCAGGGTTGGCTTCGACAGCACCCACCGAGTCGACATCGGTGGAGGCTGGTACCGCTTCAGACAATCTCACCCGCGCTGGCACAGGGAAATCCGGTAGAAGCCTCACGCTGGTGAGCGATCGTGCGATCGCGTACCAGAGCTGTTCGGCCTGGGAGAGAGATGACTCACCCCTTCGTGTCCTCACGGTCGATCGACGCACCGTGTCGGCGCGACAGCCGAGAGCGCTGTCCGTGGTTCAATCATGAGTGGATGGTTTGTAGACCCCGATATCTGGGTCTGGCAAGAATGCCGAGATTGAGTTGGCAGCCGAACATTCGGTCAACCATGGAGGAACCCATAGTGCCCACCGACTTCCCCATCGAGCGGCTCGGCTGGGAGAACTTCGAACGCATGGCCGTGGCTCTCCTTCGAGTAGAACTCGGTGCACAGCTGGAAGCCTTCGGTCGCGGTCGCGACGGCGGGAGAGAGGCGACTTATCACGGGGATCTCGACTGGTCCAGGACTACCAGCGGCGGCTCTACGCGCTGGACGGGCTATACCGTGTTCCAGGCCAAGTTCCATATCAACGCCGGTAGGGGGACCAAAGACGACGAAGACTGGCTGAAATCTGAGATCCGGAAGGAACTCCTAGCCTGGCGAACGGGCAAGCGGGCACCCGTCCCCGACAACATCGTGTTCATCACCAATGCACGTCTGTCGAGCGTGCCAACAACTGGTGGGATCGATTCGGTCGCCAGGTATCTGAAGGAGCAGCTGGATGAGCCGCGGGACCGAGATGACCCCTCCACATCACTCCGCGCGGGGGGCCTCAACCACCACAAGGTCATTCACCGAGACACTCTGATCGGGCAGCTGAACGGCAACGGAAGTGTCCGCCTCGCCTTCAACCTTATAAGCGAGGCCGACCTCCTCCAGCGGTGGGCGCAATCCGTTGCGCCCGCCGACCCCGACGAGATGCGGGCGATGCTGGTGGACCACGGTGAGGCTGCACTCAAGGCGGACAGACTCGCACGGTTCTCGGTCTCGGGAAGCAGCACGAGGGCGATGCCTCTCAGCAGTTGGGTCGTTGATCTGCCGGGCACGATGGCCGGCCAGCGAGTGCGGGCGATGGCCAGGATCGTCCGCCGGTCTTCGCTCACCTTGAGGCGGTCGCTCGTGGATTCGGAGCCGAGGCACCTTGTCCTGACCGGATCGCCAGGGAATGGCAAGACCACCATCGCCGCCTTCCTTGGTCAGTACATGCGTGCCATGCTCCTGCAGCACGAACGTCTCAGTGCAACGGCGACCGAGGTCGTCCACAGCACTCTTGAGGCGGCCAACCAGATGGGCCTACCCCGGCCGCCACTCCTCAGATGGCCTCTCACCATCGACCTTCCAGCGCTGGCTGAAGAGACCTACGGCACAGACGCCTCATTCCTAAACTGGGTGGCGCACCGGATCTCACAGCGCACAGCGGTGCCGGTGACTGCAGCCTTCGTGCAGAGGTGGCTGCGGCACTCGCCTTCCCTGTTCGTGTTCGACGGCCTCGACGAAGTGACCGTTCCAGAGGCCCGATCGCACGTCCTGCAAACCATCACTGACTTCGTCGACGACGCCGACAAGCAGGACCTGGACGTCTTCGTGGTCGTCACGACTCGGCCCACCGGCTACACCGACGCGGAGCGACTCCCCGAGGCAGATTTCGCTCAGCTGGATCTGGTGGACCTGAACACGGCAGACGCAGATTCCTACGCCACACACGTCCTGGCTGTTCTTCTGGAAGGCGACCCCGAAGGCCAGGCGCGGGTCAAGGACCGATTGAGAGCAGTTGTCGCTCAGCGTGGATCGGAGCGTCTTACGAGGACCCCGCTTCAGGTGGTCATCCTGTTGCTGATCCTTGAAGACTCCCCGGTGCTGCCTCCGGATCGCTACAGCCTGTTCTGGAGGTACTTCGAAACTGTCTACGAGAGGGAAGCGGCGAAGAACACCGGCTTCAAGACGCTGTTCAGCGTCCGACGAGACGCCATCGAGTCAGTTCACTCCGCTGTCGGTCTCCTGCTTCATGCCGAAAGTCAGGCCGGTGAGGAGATCGTCGCCGAACTCAGCAAAGAGCGCTTCCAGAATCTGGTTAGCCACCAACTTCGGCGCCTCGGACATCCAGAGGGCAGCATCGCGCGGATCACTCGAGAAATCACCGAGCTGGCGACCAAACGACTGGTGCTTCTGGTCCCAACCGCGGCAGGCGACGGCGTGATGTTTGAGATTCGGAGCCTGCAGGAACTCATGGCGGCGCGCGCTCTCACCGAGGGAACCGACGACCAGATACGCAGTCGGCTCTTGCTGTTGTCGCCGAACCCCAACTGGCGCAACACGTGGATCTTCATGGCCGGCCGCGTCTTCTCCGACCGCCAGCGGCACCGCTACGACATCGTCACCGAGGTTGTCGAACAAGTAGATGAGGCCGGGGACTGGCCAGGCTGGGCATGTCCGGTCGGCCCGTCTCTCGCCGCCAACCTCCTCGATGACGGAATGGTCGGCGCCCTCCCGGCCTGGAAGTCCAGACTTGTGGACGTCGCCCTCCGCTCAGTCCAGGGACCCTTCCCTACAGCAATGCGGGCCATCCACCAGGGACTCCTCAGCGCAGCGGCCCAAGACTCCGACACCCAGGCCCAGATCCGCAAGTCCTTCATGCAATTCAGCGACGGCCCTCCGATCAACAAGCGGTTCGTACAGTGGTTGATGCGGCGAGGCGACTTGGTGAACGCCGTGCCAGGGATCGGACTCGCCACCTTCGACGGCGACAAGTTCTGGCCGGACCCCCCAGCAGGATCGCTGCTGGGACCGGCCAAGCACATACTCGATCCAGTCGTGACTGCCCTCGGAGTCACCAGCTGGTTCCAAGGTGCCGGCAGAGATGCGCTCGATGCCATCGGACGCCTCTTCATTGGCGAACACGAGGCACTGGGGACCATCCCAACCCGTGGCAGCCTCGTCCGCCCAAACGACGGTGCACTGGTAGCCGAAGCTCTTCGGGACCCAAACCTGCGGCTGGCGCTTCAGTTGGTGATCGACGAACTGCCCTCTGAGCGATGGGCCATTCTGTTCCAGATCAACTGGCTGGTGGAGCCGCACCTGACTCGCCGTCCCATCCCCACCAGCGCTCTGGATATGAGCACCACCAACGACACATGACTGAGCGGGTGTCGCCGAATTTCGAGCGATGCCACCAAGCGTCTACTCTTCGGAGCTGCGGGCGGTGTGGCGGCCGATGGGCATGTGGCTAGATCAGATTGAACACTGCACTGGCGACGCCCTCTTCAAGGACCTTGGTCGGTTCAGCCATCTCGACTTGGACCAGACCATCGCCATCGACGTCCTTTCCTGACGCTCACACGAGCGCAGCATGATAGACGCGCCGGGTGCGGCAATTGAGGGCGGCGTGCTCGGGGCGACCGCCAGCCGGAAGGCTACCCTCGCACACCGCGGCAGATCCGCGCGTTCGCCCAGGTCCTTCGAGCGGAACCGGGTTACGACCAA
>CAZPCM010000189.1:0-4492 GCA_964585085.1 uncultured Propionibacteriaceae bacterium | reverse complement strand
ATCGATGGTGGGCCGCAGCGACGGATCGGCCCGCCTCGGCACTCGGGCCGGCGTCGCGGGCGATCAGTCAGCCGCATCGGTGCTGCTGGTGTTGTAGGCCAGCATCCGCCAGTACTCCTCACCCGGGCGCATGACCGTCCAGCAGCCGTTCCGGAAGCCTCCGAACAGCCGCGCATAGGAGTAGTCGAGGCCCATCAGCAACAGCGATCCCACCCACAGCGAAAGCCCATGACCCACCACGACGAGCGTGTCCTCCTCAGCTGCCGCCTCGGCGTGGTCGATCAGTGCCAGCGCCACCCGCTTGCCGGCGGCCGTGGCGGTCTCCCCCGTCGGCGACCTCGGGAAGTCACGCCCTTGACGCAACGCGGGCCAGAAGTCGGGATCCATCCCGCCGACCGTTTCGAGGTCGAGCCCCGCCCACGTGCCCACGTCCACCTCGCGCAGTCGGGGGTCCACCTCGACCGCGACCCCGGCTGTCCCAGCGAGCGCTTGCGCTGTCTGCCGCGCGCGGGTCAGGTCGGAACTCACGATGCGGGCGGGACGGTAGGCGGCCAGCCGGGCCGCCGAGGCTGCGGCCTGCGCCAGACCGGCTGCGTTCAATGGGATGTCGGCGTGTCCCTGGAAGCGTCCCTGGCTGTTCCAGTCCGTCTCTCCGTGTCGGACAAGGACGACCCGGCGCGCGGTCATGCCTGGGACGCCGCGGGCTCGTCGACGCCGACGTCGATGCGGGGGCAGTCGCGCCAGAGCCGCTCCAGTGCGTAGAGCTTGCGCTCCTCGGTGTGCATGACGTGGATGACGGCGTCGAGGTAGTCCAGCAGGACCCAGCGGTTCTCCCGATCCCCTTCACGCCGGGTCGCCTTGATGCCGGCCTTGAAGAGGGCCTCCTCGATGCCGTCCACGACTGCTCCGACTTGCCGCTCGTTGCTGGCCGTGACGATCAGGAAGACATCGGTGATCGCCAGACGTTCGGACACGTCGAAGGCAATGGGGTCGGTGGCCAACTTGTCGGACGCGGCGCGGGCGGCGACGCGGGCGATGTCGACGGCATGGTCCGTGGCGGTCATCTGGTCCCTTTCCGCGGCCGGTAGAGGCCGCGCTTGGCGATGTACTGGACAATCCCGTCCGGGACGAGATACCACAACGGCAACCCCTGGGCGACGCGCTCGCGGCAGTTGGTCGAGGAGATCGACAGCGCCGGGACTTCCAACAGCGTCACCTTGTCCGCGGGCAGGTGGGTGATGTCACTCTCGCCCAGGGGGACCCCTGGACGGGAGACGCCCACGAAGTGGGCCAGATCGAACAGTTCGTCGACGCCCTTCCAGGTAAGGATCTGCGCCAGAGCGTCGGCGCCGGTGATGAAGAAGAAGTCGATGCCGCCCTCGCGCAGCGCCTTGAGGTCTCGCAGGGTATCGACCGTATAGGTGGGACCTTCGCGCTCGATGTCGACTCTGCTCACCGAGAACCGCGGATTCGACGCGGTCGCGATGGTGGTCATCAGGTAGCGGTCCTCGGCCAACGACACGTGACGGTCCGCCTTCTGCCAGGGCTGCCCGGTCGGCACGAAGACCACCTCGTCGAGCCCGAACCGGGCCTGGACCTCACTGGCCGCGACCAGGTGGCCGTGATGGATCGGATCGAACGTCCCGCCCATCACGCCGAGCCGGAGACGGCGACCCTCCAGCCCCTCCCAAACGATGGGCGTCTCGGTCATCGGCTGTGCGGACGGAACTTCCCGACCTGCCGGACGAAGGCCAGACCCGATCCCAGGATGGCGAAGGCGACCAGGCCGATGACGACGGGAACGGTCACATCCACGCTGACCGCGGTCTCAAGGACGGTGTGCATGCGCGGAGCTTACTTCGCCCGTCCGACCCGTGGCGAGAGAGCCGCTTCTCAAGCGCGGATCTGCCCGTCGCCCTCGACCACGTACTTCGTCGAGGTCATCTCCGGAAGCGCCATCGGACCGCGAGCATGCAGCTTCTGGGTGGAGATGCCGATCTCCGCGCCGAAGCCGAACTCACCGCCGTCGACGAACCGCGATGAGGCGTTGACAAGCACCGCGGCGGCGTCCACCTCGGCGACGAACCTGTCCGCAGATCGCCGGTCGTTGGTCACGATGGTCTCCGAATGCCCGGTGCTGTGCTTGCGAATGTGCGCGAGGGCGGCGTCCAGGTCGTCGACCAAGGCCGCCGCGATATCCAGCGACAGGTACTCCCCGTCGAACTCGCCCGGCCCGGCCGGCACGACATCTGCGGAGTACGCGGCGACCTCCGGCGTGCCGTGGACGGTGACCCCGGCGTCAGCCAGGGCGGCGAGAGCCAGCGGGAGGAAGGACGGCGCAGCCTCGGCATGCACGAGCAGCGTCTCCACCGCATTGCACACAGACGGACGCTGGGTCTTGGCGTTGAGCAGGATGCTGAGGGCCATGGACTGGTCGGCGCTCGCGTCCACGAACAGGTGGCAGTTGCCGGTGCCGGTCTCGATCACCGGCACCTTGGCGCCCTGCACGACGGCGTTGATCAGGCCCGCTCCGCCGCGCGGGATCAGCACGTCGATCAGCCCACGGGCGGCCATCATCTCCTCGGTCACCGAGCGGTCACCCTCGACCAACGCGATAGCGTCCGCCGGAAGACCGGACGCCGACAGCCCGGCGCGCAGTGCTGCCACCACGGCCCGGTTGGAGTTCACCGCCGATGACGACCCACGCAGGAGCGATGCATTGCCCGACTTCAGGCAGATACCCCCAGCATCGGCCGTGACGTTGGGGCGGGCCTCGTAGATGATGCCGACCACGCCCAGCGGCACCCGTACCTGACGGACGCGGACGCCGTTGGCGTTCGTCCAGCCGCGGACGATGTCACCGACGGGGTCGGGCAGCCCGGCGAGTGCCCGCAGGCCGTCGACCATCCCGGCCACGCGGGACGGGTTGAGGCTGAGCCGGTCGATCAGCGCATCGCCGATCCCGGCAGCGCGTCCGGCCTGGACGTCGAGGGTGTTGGCGGCGAGCACGTCGGCCTCGGCTGCAGCCAGTGCGTCCGCCATGGCGTGCAGGGCGCGGTCCTTGGCGGACCGGTTCACAGTCGCGAGGGACCGGCTGGCAACCTTGGCCCTGCGGGCCTGTTCATCGAACGTCATGGGCACACAGCGTAGGCTCTGCCACCGACAAGGTGGCAGCCGTCTTGGGCACCAGGTAGGACCGCAGCCCACCTCGACGCAGCAGGTACCACAGGTAGCTCAGCCCGGTGAGCACCGTCCCCACGCCGGCGTTGATCAGGAACGCGATGTCGTCGGTGACGACCCCCCACGACAACCAGGCCACCTGCGTCACCACCCCCAGGACGAGGAACCCCTGTGACAGGCCGCTCACGTCAGGGGCGCGGACGATCTCGAGCAGCTGCGTCCCAATCCCGAGGATCCCGGGCACCGCCATCAACAGGCCGTAGGCCGTCGCGCCCAGCAACGCGTCAGTCAGTGCCCCCACCGCACCCAGGGCGAGCCCTGGCAGGAACACCCCACCCCAAGTGAGGGTTCGCTCGACGCGCAAGAGGTGCAGCGTGACCAGAGTGCAGACCAGAGTGATCACATTGGGGAGGATCACGGTGACGCTCGTGGTCAGGAGGCCGTGGTTCGCCCAGGCGAGCGAAATGCCCATCAGGATCTGCCAGAACGGCAGCGAGATCCCCGCGGTGTTTCGGTCTCGCAGCAACTTGACCGTCTGCGGGACGATGGCGACCGAGCCCAGCACGGCGCAGGTCCAGCCCACCAGGTCAACGAGGTCCATTCGGTCAGCCCTTCTTGCGCGCTTTGAGGATCAGTTCGTCGCGGTGCACGATTTCGCGGTCGAACGCCGAGCCTCGCTCGGCCACGAGGTCCCTGGTGCTCCGTCCGATCACCGAGGGCAGGTCGTCGGAGTCGTAGTTCACCAGCCCACGTCCGATCACCGTCCCCTGCTCGGAGATCAGCCGAACCGGGTCCCCGGCATGGAAGGAGCCGTGGACGGCGACCACACCAGCCAGCAGCAGGGACGCCTTGCGCTCGGTCACCGCGGTGACCGCACCGGCGTCGAGCACCAGGTCACCCAGACTCTGCGAGGCGTAGGCCAACCACATCAGCTTGCGGGCGCGCTTCTTGCCGGTGGCGTGGAACAGGGTGCCGACCCGGTGGCCGGTCAGGGCATCAGCCAGCTCGGCCGCGGCGGCAAGGACGACAGGGATGCCCGAAGCCGTGGCGATCCTGGCGGCCTGGAGTTTGGTCGCCATCCCCCCCGTGCCCACGTCGGCCCCGCGGTGGGAGGTGTCGACCTCCAGATCGTCGATGTCGGCGACCTCCGGAATCCTGCGCGCATCCGGCGAGGACGGGTGGGCGGTGTACAGCGCGTCCACATCGCTCAGCAGCACCAGCGCGTCCGCACCGACCAGATGCGCGACCAGCGCCGCGAGCCGGTCGTTGTCGCCGAACCGGATCTCGTGGGTGGCCACGGTGTCGTTCTCGT
>CAZPCM010000188.1:0-4603 GCA_964585085.1 uncultured Propionibacteriaceae bacterium | reverse complement strand
GTCCGGCCCGACCATCAAGCACATGGTGACCGGCGCGGTCGCGCTGGCCGAGTACGCGCGCGTCGTCGCCAAGAACTACCCGGTCAACATCGCGGTGCACACCGATCACTGCCCCGAGCCCAAGTTGGATTCGTTCGTCCGTCCGCTGATCGCCATCAGTGAGGAGCGCGTGGCCCGCGGCGAGGACCCGCTGTTCAACTCCCACATGTGGGACGGCTCAGCGCTGGACAACACCGAGTTGAACCTGCAGATCGCCGAGGACCTGCTGGCTCGTACCAGCAAGGCCAGGATGATCCTCGAGATCGAGATCGGTGCCGTCGGTGGCGAAGAGGACGGTGTGGTCGGCGAGATCAACGAGAAGCTGTACACCTCCATCGAGGACGCCATGCGGACCGCCGAGGTGCTCGGCCTGGGTGAGAAGGGGCGCTACATCACAGCCTTCACCTTCGGCAACGTGCATGGTGTCTACAAGCCGGGTCACGTCAAGCTGCGTCCCGAGGTGCTGAAGGACATCCAGGAGCAGGTCGGCGCCAAGTACGGCAAGGCGTCCCCCTTCGATCTGGTCTTCCACGGCGGATCCGGTTCGACCGCCCAGGAGATCTCCGACGCGGTCGATTTCGGCGTCATCAAGATGAACATCGACACCGACACTCAGTACGCGTTCACCCGTCCTGTGGTCGAGCACATGTTCCGCAACTACGACGGCGTGCTCAAGGTTGACGGCGATGTCGGCAACAAGAAGCTCTACGACCCGCGCGCCTGGGGCAAGCTGGCCGAGGCAGGCATGGCGAAGCGCATCGTCGAGGCCGCGGAGCAGCTGCGCTCGGCCGGCAAGACCATCGGCTGAGCTCACTCATCGGTTCGGGCCCGCCCCTCGGGGCGGGCCCGAACGCTGTCTGAGGCGAATCACGCCCGATCCGGCGAAGTCAGCGCTCCCACTGAGCCGTTCTGGGCGTATCGGTCGGGATTTGCCTCAGGCGCCCTCGCCGCCGGACCGCAAGGCGGCCCGGACGGTCGCCACGATGTACTCCGGCCGGTTCGTGACGTGCTCCCAGGTGAACCTCAGCACCCGGAAACCCGCGAGCACGAGCAGATTCTGGCGTTCCCGGTCTCTGACGAAGGCGTCATGGTGGGCGTGTGTTTCGTAGCCGTCGATCTCCACGATCAGACGCTGTTCGGGGAACAACAGGTCGGGGTGCAGAAGCCGCCCCGACACTCGGATGGGCGGATTGGCCACCCATCCCTCGATCCCGGAGTCGAGAAAGATGCCCTGGACCACCCGCTCGGCGAAGGACCAGGCATCCCGGCATGAGGCCACCACCTCTCGCCGAACGGCGGTGCCGGGACACCAGGCCAGCGCCGCGAGCGCGTCGTCGAGTTCGGCGGTCGTGACCAGGCCGCGGCGCAACCCTTCGGCCATCGTTCGGCCGCCGTCCTGTGCGGCCAGCTCGACCGCCGCGTAGGCCAGGCTCACCACCCGCAAGCCTCCCGATTGCCGGATCTGGGAGTCGGGGACATGTCGCTTGGTGAGGACCACGCCTGGCTGGGGTGCTCGCGCGTACCGGTTGGCGACACGGATCGCGCCTTGGCCCAACGGCTGGTCCAGCCAGATCGCCGCCGCAGTCTCCGCGTGGACGACCGATTGGGGCATCCAGAGTTGCAGGGCACGCAAACGCCCAAGGTCGCCCATCGCATCGGATCTGGCCACCACGCCGGGGTAGGGGCGCATCAGCGTGCCGCGGGCGACGAGGCGTTCCAGGGTGGCGCGCAGCCGGGGATGATCGCCGAGGCGAAGAATCCCATCGTTGATGTTCAGGAGCACGGCGACGCGTTGGTGCACGCTGTGGAGTCTTGGCCGCCGGGCGAGATCTCGGTCACCGGCCAGGCATGCTGTGGACAAGCCACGCGCCTGTGGATGCCGGAGCAGGGACGCGTGCGGCACGATGTCCGGAATGGCCGCCGCGAAGGAGAGCGCCGGCTCCCGCCGTAGGCTGAACCCATGACCGAGGACGTGCCCGTCACCGAACAGGATTCCCCCGACATCGGTGTGCTGCTGCCGGCCGAGCCGGCCATGCCCGACATCGTCGACCATGGACGGGAGCGTTTCCTCGACGTGGTGGCCGCCCATCCGGAGTCGAGCCTGGTGTGGGCCCTGCTGGCTGAAGGCGCGCTGAGCCAGGACACCCGGGACGCCGACGTGTCCGCGTACGCCTTCGCGCGGACGGGGTACCACCGCGGTGTGGAGGCGCTGCGCCAGGCCGGTTGGCGTGGATTCGAGCCCATCCCTTGGAACCACGAGCCCAACCAGGGCTTCCTGCGAGCCACCTGGCTCCTGGCGCTGGCCGCCGAACGCCTCGGGGAGAGGGACGAGGTCGATCGCTGTGTCCGCCTGGTCCGGGAGAGTTCGCCGGACGCTTACGTGATCTTGTCGGAGTCGCGTCCGCTGGCCAGCTCCGCAGCGCCACCGATCGAGTCCGAAGGCGAGGGGTCCGCCGAGGCCACCGACGCATCGCCGGTCGAGGTCGACGAACAGCTTCCGGCAGCGGTCGACGCCCCCGAGCCGGGGTCGCCCGACAGCGCCGACGACGCCCCCTCCGCCGGGCCGGACGAGGCGGACCGGCCGCTAGAGTAGGCCCGCAAAGCCCGGCGGCCCAGCCGGCGGGGTCGTCGCGAAGAAGGGCTGATCATGCCGGGCATCGTGGTTGTCGGAGCGCAGTGGGGCGACGAGGGCAAGGGCAAGGCGACCGACCAACTGGGCGATCGGGTCGACTACACCGTCCGCTATTCCGGTGGCAACAACGCCGGCCACACGCTGGTGGTCAACGGTGAGCGCTATGCGCTGCATCTGCTCCCCTCGGGCATCCTCAACCCGAACAGCACCCCGGTGATCGGCAACGGGGTGGTGGTCGACCTGGACGTGCTCTTCGATGAGATCGACGGCCTCGCCGCCCGCGGCATCGACGCGTCCCACCTGCTGGTGTCGGCCAGTGCGCACATCATCGCCCCGTACCACCAGGTCATCGACAAGGTCACCGAGCGCTTCCTCGGCAAGCGCCGCATCGGGACCACCGGACGCGGCGTCGGCCCCGCGTACTCCGACAAGGTCAATCGCATCGGCATCCGGATCCAGGACCTGCTGGACGAGTCGATCCTGCGGCAGAAGGTCGAAGCGGCCCTGGAGCAGAAGAACCACCTGCTGGTCAAGGTCTACAACCAGCGGGCCATCGATCCGGTGGAGGTCTCCGACCGCCTGCTCAGCCACGCCCAGCGCATCCGTCCGATGATGGCCGACGTGGCCCGTGTCCTCAATACCGCGCTGGACGCGGGCAAGGTGGTGCTGTTCGAGGGCGCGCAGGCCCACCACCTCGACGTGGACCACGGCACCTACCCCTATGTCACCTCCTCCAACCCGATCGCCGCGGGCGCGTGCACGGGCGCCGGGGTCGGTCCCACCCGGATCGACCGGACGATCGGCATCATGAAGGCCTACACGACCCGGGTGGGGGAGGGCCCCTTCCCGACCGAACTGCTCGACGCCGACGGTGACAGGCTGCGCAAGGACGGCGCCGAATTCGGGACCACCACGGGCCGCAAGCGCCGGTGCGGCTGGTTCGACGCCCTCGTCGTCGAGGCGGCGGTCACCGCGAACGCCTTCACGGACATGTTCCTGACCAAGCTGGATATCCTCACCGGCTGGGAGAAGATCCCCGTCTGCGTGGCCTACGAGGTCAACGGCGAACGGGTCGGACACCAGCCGATGACGCAGACCGACTTCCACCACGCCGTGCCTGTCTACGAGTACCTCGAGGGCTGGAGCCAGGACATCTCCGGCTGCCGCAGCTTCGGCCAGTTGCCGAAGGCGACCCAGGCCTACGTCCGGCGGCTGGAGGAGTTGGTGGGCGCCCCGGTCTCCGGCATCGGCGTCGGGCCGTCCCGCGAACAGGTCGTCATGCTGCGCGACCTGTTGTGAGGCTGCCCGGGACGGCGGGCGGCGACCGGATCGGGTGAGCCCCGCCGATAGGCTGGGCTCCGTGGTGAAGGAACTCACGGTTCTGGTGGTCGGCAACGGCGGACGCGAACACGCCCTTGCCCTGGCGATGAGCAGGGACCCGGCCGTCGGGGCCGTTCATGTCGCGCCCGGCAATCCCGGCACGGCGACGATTGCGACCAACCATCCGGTGGACGCGCTCGACCCGGCCGCCGTCGCTGCCCTCGCGGCCGACATCGGTGCCGACCTGGTCGTCGTCGGTCCGGAGGCGCCGCTGGTCGCCGGAGTCGCCGACGCCGTCCGGGCCGCCGGGATCGCCTGCTTCGGGCCCAGCAGCCTGGCCGCCCGGATCGAGGGCTCGAAGTCGTTCGCGAAGGCGGTGATGATCGCGGCCGGCGTCCCCACCGCAGCGGCCCGGTACTGCGCCACTGTGGACGAGGTCGCGGCCGCCCTTGCTGAGTTCGGCCCTCCTTACGTCGTCAAGGACGACGGACTGGCCGCCGGGAAGGGCGTGATCGTCACCGCGGACCTGGAGGCGGCGCTCGGCCACGCGTCCGGCTGCCTGCCGGTCGTGGTCGAGGAGTACCTGGACGGACCCGAGGTCAGCCTGTTCGC
>CAZPCM010000187.1:0-4629 GCA_964585085.1 uncultured Propionibacteriaceae bacterium | reverse complement strand
ATGGAGCACGGCGTCAGGATCTTCCGGGTCGACAACCCGCACACCAAACCCGTCGAGTTCTGGGGCTGGATCATGCAACAGCTGCGCCAGACGGATCCCGACGTGCTGTTCCTGGCGGAGGCGTTCACCAAGCCGGAGATGATGCACGCCCTTGGCAAGGTCGGATTCCACCAGTCCTACACCTACTTCACCTGGCGCAACGAGAAATGGGAGCTTGAGGAGTACCTCAACGAGTTGTCCACCGAGATGGACTCGTTCTACCGGCCCAATTTCTTCGTCAACACCCCCGACATCAACCCGACGTTCCTGCAATCGGGAAACCCGGCGGCCTTCGCGATCCGCGCGATCTTGGCGGCCACCCTGTCCCCCACGTGGGGGGTGTACTCCGGTTACGAGCTGTTCGAGCACGAAGCCCTCAAGCCGGGCGGCGAAGAGTACAAGAACTCCGAGAAGTACGAGTTCCGGCCTCGCGATTTCTCGTTGCAGCCGAATCTGAACATGTTGATGGGCACTCTCAACGAGATCCGTCGCGATCACCCGGCGCTGCAGCAGTTGCGACAGATCACCTTCCACCACGCCCCGCACGACAAGGTGATCTCGTACTCCAAGATCGACGGCAACGACACCGTGATCGTGATCTGCAGCCTCGATCAGAACAACTCCGTCGAGAGCGACATCTATTTGGACATGGCTGCACTGGGTCTGCCGGGACAAGACACCGTTCACCTTCGCGACGAACTGACGGGAGCCACCTTCACCTGGGGGACGCGTAACTTCGTCCGGTTGAACCCGGCGAACCCGGCGCACATCCTGCACGTACTCGACCGGGGATGACCTGATGTCCACGACCGACGAGTGGTTCCGGACGGCCGTCTTCTACGAGGTGCTCGTACGCTCCTTCGCCGACTCCAACGGCGACGGGATCGGGGACTTCCGCGGTCTGTCTGAGAAGCTGGACTACCTGGTCTGGCTCGGCGTCGATTGCCTGTGGCTACCGCCGTTCTTCACCTCGCCGCTCCGCGACGGTGGCTACGACGTGGCCGACTACACCGGCGTACTGCCGGAGTTCGGCACGATCGATGACGTCCGCGCGCTGTTAGAGGGTGCACGCGCCCGCGGGATGAAGGTCATCATCGACTTCGTCATGAACCACACCTCCAGTGACCACCCGTGGTTCCAGGCGTCCCGGTCCGACCCGACCGGGCCGTACGGGGACTTCTACGTCTGGCGTGACCAGCCGAATGAGTACCTCGACGCCAGGGTCATCTTCATCGACACGATCGACTCCAACTGGAGCTACGACGAGGTTCGCGGGCAGTACTACTGGCACCGGTTCTTCGCGCACCAGCCGGACCTCAACTTCGAGAATCCGCAGGTCAAGGCCGAGATCTTCGCCGCGCTGAGGTTCTGGCTCAATCTGGGGGTCGACGGCTTCCGGCTGGACGCCGTGCCCTACCTGATCGAACAGGATGGGACGAACTGCGAGAACCTGCCCGGCACTCACGCCATCCTCAAGGAGGTCCGGGCGCTGATCGACGCGGAGTACCCGGGACGGATCCTGCTGTGCGAAGCCAACCAGTGGCCGCACGACGTCATCGAATACTTCGGGGACGCGGACGAGTGCCAACTCGCCTTCCACTTCCCCGTCATGCCGCGGCTCTACATGGGCCTGCGGCAGGAATCACGGGCGTCCATCTCGGCCATTCTGGCCGACACCCCGCCGATTCCGCCCGGCTGCCAGTGGGGGACGTTCCTGCGCAACCACGACGAACTCACCCTCGAGATGGTCACCGAGGACGAGCGTCAGTTCATGTGGCGCGAGTATGCCCCGGTGCCCCGGATGAAGTGCAACCTCGGGATCCGGCGACGCCTGGCCCCGCTGGTCGACGGTGACCCCGCCCGCGTCAGGCTGCTGCACGCCCTCCTGCTCGCCCTGCCGGGCTCTCCTGTGCTCTACTACGGCGACGAGATCGGGATGGGCGACAACATCTGGCTGGAGGATCGGGACGGGGTGCGCACCCCCATGCAATGGGACGGCAGCGCCGGCGCCGGCTTCTCCACCGCCGACCCCGCCGCCTTCACCTTCCCGCTGATCGAGGCCCCCGGGTTCACTCCGGCCCAGGTCAACGTCGCCGACCAGCAGGCCGATCCGGGTTCACTGCTGCATTGGTTGCGCGACATGCTCGCCCTGCGGCGGCAGCACCGCCTGTTCGGACTGGGCGACTTCGTCGACCTCGGCGGGAGCCAGTCGGTGTTCGCGTTCAGCCGCAGCCTCGACGGCGAGCGGGTGATCACAGTCAACAACCTCTCGGCGCGCCCCGCCTCCACGATCCTGGAGCTGGATCCCGCCGTCCTTGCCGGCGCGACGCTGCTGGCGGGCGTCGGCACGATCGTTGAGGGAACGGCCAGGGTCGATCTCGACGGCCACGGCTTCGCCTGGTTCAAGGTCGCCCGATGAGCATCGCGGTCTGGCAGGACTACCTCACAGACGCCCGCTGGTTCAGCGGCAAGGGACTCGACGGCCGGGTGTCCAGGATCGTCCCGCTGCCCTGGTACACCGCTGAGGGCTCCTGGCCCGCACTCCGTTCGGAGATCGCGACCGTCGACTACGCCGAACGTGGCGAGGACTACCACCTCCTGGTGGCGTACCTGCCGGCCGGACGGGCCGCGCCGGGCGCCCGGGTGGGCCGAACAGACCTGGCCGGTCTGGGCGAGGTGGACGTGGTCGATGCCCCCCGGTCACCGGAGGCGATGCGCGTCCTCGTGGCCCGCCTGCTGAACGATCCACCGCCGACCATGCGCTGGCTTGATTCTGCCCAGGTGTCCGCAGAGGCACCGATCTCGCTGTTCGGCGGCGAGCAGAGCAACACCACGGTGGTCATCGGAGACGCGCTTTTCAAGATCTTCCGGAAGCTGGAGCCTGGACGCAATCTCGACATCGACGTGCTGGAGGCGCTCAACGGCTCCGGGATCACCCCCGACCTGTACGGGGTTCTGACCAGTGCCGTCAACCCCGGGCCCGAGGACTACGACCTCGGCATGTTCTGCCAACGCATGCTCGGGGTGACGGACGGGTGGGCCTACGCCACCCGCGCGTGTGCGGCGGGCGTCGACATCAGCAACGAGGCACGCGAACTGGGCGAGGCGCTCCGCGGCGTCCATGAGCGTCTGGCCGACGCGTTCGGGACGTCGTCCCTGGCGGGCGACAACCTCTCCGCGACGATGCTGTCCCGCTTCGAGGCCGCCGTCGCCCAGGTCGCCGAACTGGGTCAGTACGCCAACGCCCTTGGCCTTACGCTGAGGGCTCCCGTCGGCCACCGCCTGGTCGCCCAGCGAGTCCATGGGGATTTCCACCTGGGCCAGGTGCTGCGTTCCGACGCGGGCTGGACCATCATCGATTTCGAGGGCGAGCCCCTGAAGTCGCTCGCTGAGCGCCGCGAATTCGACTCGGTGTGGCGCGACGTCGCCGGAATGCTGCGCTCCTTCGACTATGCCCGCAGTGCCCACCCCCAGCCCGAGGGTGCCGCCGCGCGCTCCTGGTGCCAGGCGGCCAGAACGGCGTTCCTGGTCGGCTACTGCGGCGACCAACCGCCTGAGTCGGAGCTGCTCCGGGCCTACGAGGCCGACAAGGCGATCTACGAAGTGGTGTACGAGGTACGCAATCGTCCCAATTGGGCACACATCCCCTGGGACGCGGTCCAAGATGAGGCAAGGCGGGTGTCTTTGAACCCGCCTACTCCAACGAACAAGGAGAAGTGATGGCACACGATCTGGCCGGTGGCCTGACAGGCTGGGATCTCGAAGGCTTCCACAGCGGCGGCGACACCGAGTGCTGGCGCCGACTCGGCGCGCATGAGGTCACCGTTCACGACGACGAGCGCGGTGAGATTCACGGCACCCGCTTCGCCGTGTGGGCCCCCAACGCCCAAGCGGTCCGGATCAACGCCGATTTCAACTGGTGGACCGGCGATGCCATGCACCTCATCCCCGGATCTGGCGTCTGGGGCCTGTTCGTGGAGGGCGTCGGGACCGGCGCGATGTACAAGTACAACATCCTCGGACAGGACGGAGTGTGGCGGGAGAAGGTCGACCCGATGGCCCGTTTCGCCGAACAGGCGCCGGCCAACTCCTCGATCGTCTACGAGAGCAAGTACATCTGGGCCGACGACGAGTGGCTGGTCAAGCGGGCGGAGACCCAGTGGCACAAGGCACCGATGTCGATCTACGAGGTCCACCTCGGTTCATGGCGCAAGGGCAAGACCTACCTTGAACTGGCCGAGGAACTGGTGGAGTACGTCACCTGGCAGGGGTACACCCACGTCGAGCTGATGCCGGTCACCGAGCACCCCTTCGAGGGATCCTGGGGCTACCAGGTGACCAACTACTTCGCCCCGCAGTCCCGGCTGGGCCGTCCCGATGAGTTCCGCTACCTGGTCGACCGACTGCACCAGGCCGGCGTCGGGGTCATCCTGGACTGGGTGCCCGGGCACTTCCCCAAGGACGAGTGGGCGCTGGGCCGCTTCGACGGTTCTGCGCTGTATGAGCACGCCGATCCGCGCCAGGGTGAGCACAAGGACTGGGGCACCTACATCTTCAACTACGGGCGCAACGAGGTGAAGTCGTTCCTGG
>CAZPCM010000186.1:0-4630 GCA_964585085.1 uncultured Propionibacteriaceae bacterium | reverse complement strand
AGAAGTTGCCGTTCATCTGGAAGAAGGTGCCGTGGCGGGTGGTCTTCCCGACCTCGTCGATGTCGAGGGTGCGGACGCACTTCTGCACGCTGGTGGCGCGCGGGAACGGCGCGTCCTCAGTACCGATGAAGTACGGCTTGAATGGGACCATGCCCGCGTTGACGAACAGCAGCGTCGGGTCGTTGTAGACCAGCGGCGCGGACGGGACCACAGTGTGGCCGCGTGCGGCGAAGAAGTCGAGGAAGCGACGCCGGATGTCGGCGGTTTTCATGGGTATTTCCTTTGTCAGTCGAAAGTCCGCCGCGCGTGCCGGCGGAAGTGGGCGTGAGAGGTCAGTTCTTCACCTGGACGGGCACGGCCGGCTCGTCCAGGCCGAGAGCCTCGCGCAGCTCCTCCTCGCGCTCCTTCATCGCCTCGGTCATGGTGGACACGAAGTCGTCGAGCCAGTGGCCCGCGTCGCTGCGCGCCCGGTTCACCTGGTCGGCGACCCCTTTGGGCGTGAACCGCTCATAGAGTTCGCGGCCCTTGAGTGCGACGAAGGCGGTGAGCCCCACCCCCACGGCGAACCAGAACAAGCGCTTGCCCATCACTGCACCTTCTTCCGCTTGCCGCTGACCGCCTGGCGGACTCCGTAGGTGAACGCGGCGGTCTTGATGAGCGGACCGCCCAGGGTCGAGGCGAACAGCGTGGACAGCTGGGCGGCGTTCTCGCTCACCACGGACGCGTGGGCGCTCACCTTGGCGACATCCCCGGTCACCAGGCTCAGCTTGCCCAGTTCATCGTTCGTGGCGACCACCGTGCCGCGCAGTTCCTGCAGGATCGGCACGGAGTTGTGGCCAAGATCACGCACAGCGAGCCGGAGTTCCTCCAGGACGCGCCCCAGCTTCAACAGCGGAACCGCGCAGAAGGCAACGAAAGCCACGGCGGCCATCGCCGCGATCAACCCGGCGATCTCTCCAGCGGTCATCTTCGTCCTCGCAGTCGGTCGGAGTCGGTACAGAAGCAGCCTAATGCACGGCGCCGACAGCGCAGGCGTGCCTGTCGGCTAGCGGGAGCGCCGCCCCAGCAGGATCTCCAGGGTAGCCAGGCGATCGGCGAGCGCGGCTTCGTTGCCGTGGCCGGTCGGACGGTAGTACCGGGCGTCGGCCAGAACATCGGGAAGGTACTGCTGGGCGGCCACGGCGTGCTCGGCATCGTGGGCGTAGCGATAGCCCTCACCGTGCCCGTAGCGGCCGGCCGAGGCGTAGTGGGCGTCGCGGAGGTGGGCCGGCACGACGCCCACCAGCCCGCTGCGGACATCAGCCTGTGCGGCGTCGATGGCGGTGACAACCGAATTCGACTTGGGCGCCAGGGAGCAGGCGATCACCGCGTGTGCCAGGTTTATCCGCGCTTCGGGCATCCCGATCAGGGCCACGGCCTGGGCCACCGAAACGCAGGTCTGCAACACCGAGGGGGCGGCCATCCCGATGTCCTCGCTGGCCAGGATGATCAGCCGCCGGGCGATGAACCTCGGGTCCTCCCCCGCCTCGATCATCCTGGCCAGGTAGTGGAGGCCGGCTTGGACATCGGAGCCGCGGACTGACTTGATGAAGGCACTGACCACGTCGTAGTGCTGGTCCCCGTCGGGGTCGTACCGCACCGCAGCACGGTCGACGGCTGCGGTGAGCGTGGCGAGGTCGATGGTGTCGGCGGCCCTGGCGTCCGCGCTCGCCGCCGCTTCCTCCAGGTAGGTCAGAGCCCGGCGCGCGTCCCCGCCGGCCAGGCGGATCAGCGCGGACCGGGCGTCCTGGCCGAGCACGAACCGGCCACCGAGCCCTCGCGGCTCGGTCAGGGCGCGACCGACCAGGACGTCGAGGTCGGCGTCGGTCAGCGGCTCGAGGGTCAGCAGCAAGGACCGCGACAGCAGGGGCGAGATGACCGAGAAGGCGGGATTCTCCGTCGTCGCGGCGATCAGTGTGACCAGACGGTTCTCCACCGCCGGGAGGAGGACGTCCTGTTGGGTCTTGGAGAACCGGTGGACCTCGTCGACGAAGAGCACCGTCCGTCGGCCTCGGGCCAGTTCGCGCCGTGCGGTGTCGAGCTCGGCCCGCAGGTCGCGGACGCCGGCGCTGACGGCGGACACCTCGACGAATCGTTGGTGGGTGGACTGCGAGACCACGGCGGCGATGGTGGTCTTGCCGACCCCGGGTGGTCCCCACAGGAACACCGACATCGCCGACTGCCCCTCCGCCAGTCGGCGCAAGGGGGACCCTTGGCCCAGGAGGTGTTGTTGGCCGACGATCTCATCCACGGTCCGCGGACGCATCCGAACCGCCAGCGGCAGCCCGGCGTGGCCGCTCCCGCCCAGCGAGCCCGGCACTGCTGCCACCGACGCCACGTCGCCGAACAGGTCCTCCTCCATCCCGGAGACGCTACACCTGGGGCGATGGGGACTTGCGCGGGACGTATCGCCGATATATCGTTAGATGCAACGACGACGAAGGGAATAGAACAATGGACTACGCAATGAGACGACCCTGGTGGATGGCGATGGCGGGCGAACGGCCCCATGCCTCAGGCAGGGGCCCACGCACCCAGTTCGGCCCGATGGGTCCGCTCGGGCCGATGGGACCGATGGGTCCGATGGGTCACGAGGCGCCATTCGGGCCCGGTGGTCCGGGGCGCGGCCGGGGTGGCCGGGCGCGGCGCGGCAACGTCCGGCAGGGCATCCTCGCGCTCCTGGCCGAAGCCCCGCTGAACGGTTACCAGATCATCCAGACCCTGGCCGAGCGCACAGGAGGGGTGTGGAAGCCGAGTCCGGGCGCGGTCTACCCGGCGCTGTCGCAGTTGGAGGACGAACTGCTGATCGAGCAGTTCGACAACGACGGCCAGCGGGCCTATCGGCTGACGGAGGCCGGCCGCGTGGCGGCGGCAGCGGTGGAGAAGCCGTGGGAGGCCGTCAATCAGGAGAACGCGCCGCGGCATCCCGAGGCCGCCGCCGAACTGTGGCGCGAGTTCACGGATCTGGCGATGGCGGCGCGCACCGTGTCCCACCGAGGATCGGTTGGGCAACTGGGCAAGGCCGGAACGATCCTGGCCGAGGCCCGGCGACGGCTCTACGGCGTGCTGGCCGAAGCCGACGAAGCCGCCGAACCAACCGATCCCCGGTAGTGGATTCAGGCGCCCGCGACGGCCTCAAGCACGGCGGCGCGGGCGTCACCAGAAGCACCCAGAATCACTCGCAGACCCATGGACGAGGTGACCTGCACCATCCCCGGACCCATCCCGCCGCATACGACGTGCGACACCTGGTGTTCACGCAGGAACCTGACGATGCGCGCGTGGTGGGATCCATGGGACCCGGCGTCATGGGACTCGTCCCAGCCCACGTCGTACTCGTGCCAGGACTCGATCCTGCCGTCGACGACCTCAGCCACCGCGACCCTGGCGGCCCTCCCCCAGTGCGGGCCGACCTGGCCGTCGAGGGTGACCGGGACGCACGCGATCACAGCTTCACCGTCGGCTTGGCGTCGACGCCGGCCTCGCGGCGCTGCTTGGGGGTGATCGGCGCCGGGGCCTGGGTCAGCGGATCGAAACCGCCACCGGTCTTGGGGAATGCGATGACGTCGCGGATCGACTCGGTCCTGGCCAACAGCGCCACGATGCGGTCCCAACCGAAGGCGATTCCGCCGTGCGGTGGGGCGCCGAAAGCGAACGCGTCGAGCAGGAAGCCGAACTTCTCCTGGGCCTCCGCAGGACCGATGCCCATTACGGCGAAGACGCGCTCCTGCACGTCACGGCGGTGGATACGGATCGATCCCCCGCCGATCTCGTGGCCATTGCAGACGATGTCGTAGGCGTAGGCCAGCGCCGATCCGGGATCGGTGTCGAAGGTGTCGGCGCACTCGGGCCGCGGCGAGGTGAAGGCATGGTGGACCGCGGTCCAGGCGCCCTCGCCGACCGCGACGTCACCGGCCGCCTCGGCGTCGGTGGTCGGTTCGAACAGCGGGGCGTCGACCACCCAGACGAAGGACCAGGCCTCCTCGTCGATGATCCCGATCCGCCGGGCGACCTCCAACCGGGTGGCGCCCAGCAGAGCCTGGGAGGCCTTGCGCGCGCCGGCGGCGAAGAAGATGCAGTCACCAGGGCCTGCGCCGACGCGTTCGGGGAGCCCGGCCCGCTCCCGTTCGGAGAGGTTCTTGGCTACCGGGCCGCCCAGCTCGCCGTCGGGTGCCACGGTCACGTAGGCCAGGCCCTTGGCCCCGCGCTGCCGGGCCCAGTCCTGCCAGGCGTCGAAGGTGCGCCGCGGCTGATCTGCGCCTCCCGGCATCACCACGGCCCCCACGTAGGCGGCCTGGAAGACCCGAAAGGGCGTCTCGGCGAAGAAGTCGGTCACCTCGGTGAGCTCAAGATCGAACCTCAGGTCCGGCTTGTCCGAGCCGTAGCGGTCCATCGCCTCGCGGTAGCTGATCCTCGGGAATGGCGTGGCCAACTGGTGGCCCTGGAGCGACCAGACGGCCGTCAGCACCTCCTCAGCGACCTCGATCACGTCGTCCTGGTCGACGAAGCTCATCTCGATGTCCAGCTGGGTGAACTCGGGCTGGCGGTCAGCGCGGAAGTCCTCGTCGCGGTAGCAGCGCGCGATCTGGTA
>CAZPCM010000185.1:0-4650 GCA_964585085.1 uncultured Propionibacteriaceae bacterium | reverse complement strand
CCGAGCGCGCCGTAGGAACGAAGGTCGGCCACGATCGGGGCGTCCCGGAGCACGGAGAACTCGGCGACGACCTGGGCCAGCTGGTCCTCGAACTCGGCCAGCCCGTCGTTGCCGGTCTTGCGTTCCGCGGTTGTCAGCGGCGAGCGCGGTCCCAGACCCAGCCTCAACTGCAGGAACTGCGGGTGCTCGGGCCGCCGCCACCACAACACCGGACCCAGTCGAGCCGCGACGTCCCAGGATTCCAGCACGCTCGGGTAGGCCGTGATCAGGTCGGCCCGATCCTGGTCGTGCCCAGCCGTGAGGTCGCGCCGGGCTCGGGACAGATTCTGCTCGAAGTTGGCGATCTCGGCGTTGAGTTTCCGAGTCGTCCTGATCCGGTGGTCGAGCCACGTCCCCAGCATGATGATCGGGCTCAGTGCGACGAAGATCAGGCTGGTCACCGGCTGGTTCAGACCCAGCATCACCGCACCCATCAGCAGCGGGGCCACCATGGCGATCCACGGAAAGGGCTGCTTCTCGGCAGGCTTCGGCGCGGCCGGCAGTTCGATGACGCGCTCGACCAGCCTGGGAAGGACACTCGGCGAGCGGGTGAACGGGATGTCGGTGGTGGTCAGGTTCTCCACGCCGGGACGCCGCACCTGGACGACGGTGAACTGGGTGTCGCCCAGGGTCACCACGTCGTCGGGGCCGATCCGGATCCGACCGACCTGCTGGCCGCCCACCAGGACGCCGTTGGCCGAGTTCTGGTCGATGACCTCGATGCCGTCACCGACGGTGATCCGGGCATGGGTCTTGGACACCATCTGGTCGTCCAGGACAACGTCACAGGCGGTGGACCGTCCGATCACCGACGAGCCGAAGGGGAGCTGGATCTCCTTGCCCGCGCCAGTGCCGGCGATGATCCGGAGCAGGGCGGCCACCGCGCCGCGATCCTTGGAGACCGGCACGGCCGAGCGCACCACTTCGACCAGCATCCCGGAACGGACGCCGGAGTCGATCAGGGACGCGGTGGTGTCGATGGTCCGACCCGGCCCGGTCCCGTCCTGGATGCGCAGGGTGACCGAGGCCGGATCGACCGGCGTCGCAGGGTTCGTCGGGTGGGCGGTCATCAGCGCGGCCGCAACGTCGCCGACCTTGGCGGTGGCGTCCGCGGTCACCATGAGGTCGTGGCGTTCACCGGCACCCCGGCGGACGGACAGCTTGAGCCTCATCGTGCCTCGCCCTGCCCGAGTCGGGCCTGCTGCAGCGCGAGCCTGCGGTTGGCGGCCGCTTCGGCGTCCAGAAGGGGCAGGTCGTCCGGGGTGACAAGCAGGGTTGTCACCGCGTACTCGACCAGCCGGACGCGGCGGTTGACCGCGTAACCGTCCGCTCCGCCGCGTAGGCCGTCCACCCCGATCCGGTCGAACTTGTCGCAGACGTTGTCGAGCTTGCGGGTGAAGCGGGTCTGAGACCAGCCAAGCCGGCGCGCGGCGGCGGCCGAGGAAGGCACTTCGACCGCCCCGGAGCCGATGCGTCGGAGCCTGGTCTCGGCGAGCGCCAGGATCAGCAGGCGCTGGGAGTCCGTCAGCGGAACCTGGCCCATTGTGGCGTCGCCCACCCTGGACGACGAGGCGGACGTGGTGGGCACGAACGCGGCGCTGGCAGTGAACAGGTTGACCTCATAGGTGGTGGAGCTGGCGGAGAAGGTCACGCAGGTGTGCTCGAAGACCACCGGCAGGTGGGTGCCCGGCGCCAGCCAGGACTGCATGCGTCCGCCGCCTTCGCTGACGGTGGCAGCCAGTCGCGTTCCCTCGTTGATCACCCACCACAGGCCGTGGGCGAAGCTCAACCGCAGGAAGACCCGGTGCAGGTACGGGTTGTCGTCGATGACCAGGTCGCCTTCACGTCCGATCACGAAGTCCTGACCGGGCTCTGGCGAATACCACTCCCCCGCG
This sequence comes from uncultured Propionibacteriaceae bacterium, assembly GCA_964585085.1. GTDB lineage: Bacteria > Actinomycetota > Actinomycetes > Propionibacteriales > Propionibacteriaceae > Propionicimonas. The sequence goes on along the minus strand of CAZPCM010000185.1, from coordinate 2,716 downwards.
AACTCCACCCGCAGTTCGTTCTCTCGCAGCGGGCCACCCTCCAGCACGATCCCGGTCATCGGGCCTCCCTTCCGCAGCTCCCACGCGCTCGTCTCATGCCGGACCCTCCAGCCGCAGGGTGACCCCGTCGCCGAGGTCCAGCACGTCTCCTGGGTGCACGGGCGTCGGCACTGTCGTCGAGACCGCCTCCGGCCGGCGTCCTGGGCGCAGCAGTCGGGTGCCGTTGTTGCTGCCCAGGTCCAGCGCGATGAATCTGTCGTCATCAGGGCGGATCAGGACGTGGCTGCGCGACACCTCGCGTTGCGGGCTTTCCACCTTGAACACCTGCCCGGACGGCTCCAGCGAGACGGGGGCGCGCCCCACCACGACCGAGCCGAACATCTCCAGGCGGACCTCGCCAGGTCCGACAAGCACGCCCAGAACCTCGGGTTCGTCCTCACCGGACTCCGCGGTCTCGGCCTCAGGGAGCAGGGTGACGTCGGAGACTCGTCCCCGTCCGACTCCGGCCGGCAGTCGGACGGCGACAGGGCCCGCCTTGTCGACCGACTCGGCCTTGGGCCCGGTCGCGACGGGAGACTGGACGGGGGTGGGTGCCGCGGGGTCGGGGGTCGGGGGCAGGGCTGCTTGGGGCGAGCCTGATTCGTCGCGTCGGACACCTCGGACGGCCGCGGCCTCCACCGGACGGCGAACCGTGTGACCCCACAACTCGGCGAAAGGGTTGACCTCAGTCGAGATGTTGGCTGGATCCGACAGCGCCTCGGAAGGCAGCGCCGGCTCCGGTGCGGCGGCGGAGACTTCCACACTGCCGGCCACCAGCGCCGAGCAGGGCACCACCCCGCCGGTGATCGGCACTGCGTCCTCGAACGGCGCGATGAGGCCCACCACGGCGCGGCGCAGGGGACCGGCCACCGTCCGAACCTGCCGAGCCGTCGTCGGACCGCCGCAGGACACGGGGCCGGACGGGCCGAGCCCTTCCACGCCCCCACCGCCGCACGCAGCCATCGCGGCAGCTGAGCCGAGACCCGCGACGGCGTAACGGGCGCAGTCACGTCGGGAGAGTTCGACCAGCAGGGCGTCCACCGTGGCCCCCTCCATCGCCGCCTGGTGGACGGCCAGGGCGGTCCGGAGGCCCGCGGCTGCGTCCAACCAGACCAGCACTCGCGGCGCGACGACGCCCCAGCCGTCTCCGGGCACCCAGCGGATGTCCGCATCAGTCACCGTGGTCCCCCTTCCACGCGCAGCAGCCGATCGCCGAACCGTATCTTCGCACCGATCGGGACGGCGGTCCGGACACCGGGCGCCAGTCTGGACACCCGTCCGTTGGCGAGAACGACCTCGGTGCCGTTGGTGGAGCCGAGGTCCTCCACCCAGACCCCGACCTCGCCAGGCGTCACGGCCAGGTGCGTCGCCGAGGCGGTCAGAGAGGGGTCGTCGATGGTGATCAACTCCGCCCCCGGCGTCCCCTGCTGGGGACGTGGTCGGCGTCCGATCAGGACGGGTGTCGTAAGCAGGTGGACCAGCCCGGTGTCGAACTGCAGCGTGATCGCCAGCGCGGCCGATCCGGCGGTCATCGAAGACGGGCGAGGCGGCACCGGGGCCACCCGGGTGACATCGGGGCCGGACGCCGAAACAGGAGCCGACCTGGCCGGGTCGACGCTCCCGGCGGGAATGACGGGGATGATGCTCGGGAGCGCCTCATGGCGCGGGCCGAACAGGTGGTCCAGTTCGAAGCGACGGACGGGACGCCGCGTCACGTCGCGGCCCCGCCGGACGTCGATCACCGCCAGGCCGGACCAGCGGTCGTGCCAGTAGCGGCCGTCGGCGTCCCGCGTCGCCAGGACCACGATCAGCAGTGCTACCCCGCCCGACAGCGCGGTCATCGCGCCCATGCCCAGGCTCTTGCCCACCAGGCGCAACCCGGGCACACCGCCGGTGTCGACCCGGACCTGACGGATCCCGAGGATCACCTCAGGCAGGAACCGCCCCGCCGCCGCGACAAACACCAGGTCCAGCAGGGCCACGGCGAGGATGCCCAGCACTGCCCCCCACCGGATGATCACCGTGTCGGACAACTGCCAGTTCAGCGGGACGAAGCTGAGCGCGAGCCCGACCAGGCTCTGCAGGAGAGCGGCCAGCAATCGACGGACGATCCGCTGCCACACCGTCGCGGGCACTGTCTCCAGCATGGCAGGGTGTTCGGACATGGCCGGGATGCTCATCCGGCCTGCCTCGCGGGTTTGGGCCGCAGATGGGAGACGGCCAGCCGGACGGGGGCTGCGACACGCCGGGCCGCGCTTTGCACCAGGGCGTTCTTCGGGAGCAGCGAGCGCAGGCTCAGCCGGACCCGCCAGCGGCGCCAGAAGCCGAGGGAGGTGGTCAGCTCGCGACGGACCTCGGCGACGCGACCCCAGAACCGCTCCGCGTCCGACGGGTCGGGGTCGCCCTCGCCGAAGACCAGCCGGTCCGCCTCCGCAGCCAGCGGGATGACCTCAGCCCGTCCCAGAGCCAGGGTCTGTTCGCGGCGGGTCGCCTCGGCAGGGACGGCCTGGCCAAGGTCGCGAGCCTGGTCGAGAACCTCGTCCCAGCCGCCGGCGATCCGGGTCGTCGGCGCGCCGCGGGTGCGGCGGCGGTGGCGGCGGCGTCCCTTGAGCCCGAGGATCAGACCGACGAACGCGGCCAGCACGAGCAGCGGGGGGCCCACCCAGCGGAGGACCAG
>CAZPCM010000184.1:0-4738 GCA_964585085.1 uncultured Propionibacteriaceae bacterium | reverse complement strand
GGGCCCGTGGCCACCACTTGTAGAACCACGACACGCTGACCCCAAGCAGGGCACAGCACATCGCGACGGGCACCCGCCAGAAGGTCTTCTGGTCAGCGATGAAGCGTGCCACGCTCACTTCGTCGCCTCTTTCACCCACAAGACCACGGAACGCTTGAGGACATCACGCTCCATCCGCAGCTCGGCGACCTCGGCCCGGAGCCGGCGCAGCTCCTCATAATCGTCCTTGGCCAGCTCGCCGTGACCCTCCCGGGCGGCGCGGGCCTGGTTCACCCAGTTCCCCAACGTCCCCTCGTTCACGCCCAGATCCCGGGCGACCTGGGCGATCGGTTTCCTGCTCTCCTCAACGATCCGGACCGCTCCCTCACGGAACTCGGCGTCGTACTTGTTGCGCTTCTCAGGCATAGCTACTCCTTATAGCTGATGCCTCCACGATCCGGGGTGAACCTCAACATCACCCTGGTCTCTGTCACGGAGAACATCGACGAGTCCCCCTCCGGCATGCTCATGCACGGCATCCTCGCGTCGATGGCCGAGTTCTACTCCCTCAACCTGGCCCAGGAAGTCCTCAAAGGGATGACGCAGAAGGCCTCAATCGGCGGCACCCCGACCAAAGCACCGTTGGGCTACCTGAACGTGCGCACCACCGACGCCAAGGGCCGAGAGGCCCGCGATATCGAACTGGACCCCGACCGCGCCGACCTGATCCGGTTCGCGTTCACCGCCTACGCCACCGGCGACTGGTCCCTGTCCTCCCTCGCACGTGAGTTGAAGACCCGTGGCCTGACAACCCGCCCCACACCCTCCCAGCCGGCAAAACCGGTCACCACCACGGGGCTGCACAAGGTCCTGACCAACCCCTACTACCACGGCTCCGTCACTTTCCGCGGCGTCACCTACGACGGCGCCCACAGCCCGCTGGTCGACACAGACACCTGGTTGCGCGTCCAGACGCAACTCGATGCGAAGAACGCCGTCGGCGAGAGGCCCCAGAAGTACGACCACAACCTCAGGAGATGTCGTACCGGGCTGCGAGGGTCTTGGCGCGTTCGTGGAGGGCCAGGCGCAACGAGTCTGGGGCGAGGACTTCGGCGGCGGTGTCGAGTTGCCAGATCGCCCATACGGCGTGTCGCAGGTCCTCGAAGGTCACGTCGAGTCGGGCCCAGCCATCTGCTTCTGACTCTTCGGCGCGGACGGCGCGCGCGGCGTTCAGCAGTTCTTCTCGTCTTGATGGCGCGACCCTGACGAGAACGGGGATGTGGTTCTCCGAGAGGAACTGGGCGCTGCGTTCGGCCCAGATGCGGTCGAGGTCGACCTGCGCGGGACGTTCTGCCAGTTCGGGAAGCTCCTCGGCGGTCAGCATCCGTGACAGCCGGTAGGTGCGGTCCTCACCGGCCTTGGCAGCCAGCAGATAGGTCCGGTCGCGGACCGTGACCAGGCCGATCGGGTCGACGGTGTGGGAGCGAGGCTTCTTGTCGGGGGCGGCGTAGTCGAAGCGGAGCTTGTGCCCAGTGAGCACCGCATGGCGGACCTCGCCCATCACCCCGGTTGCCCTGTCCTCGGTGACCAGTCGCCGGGAGAGCAGGTCGGTCTCGGGCTCGACCAGGAACCGCCGGGCGGCGTCGTCCAAGTTCGCACGATGACCTTCGGGCAGCGCGTCGACCACCTTGCGCATTGCGGAGGCAAGCGCCGTGCTGAGGCCGAAGACCTTCTCGCCGCGTCCCGAGCCGGCGGTGAGCAGTGCGAGTGCTTCATCGTGGTTCAGGCCGGTCAGCTCAGTTCGGAAACCCGGGAGCAGGGAGAACCCACCGTGCCGGCCACGGTCGACGTACACCGGGACACCGGCCGTGGACAAGGCATCGATGTCGCGCAGCACGGTGCGTGCGGACACCTCAAGCTCGCTGGCCAGCTGGTCCGCGGTCATCCGACCTCGCTGGCGCAGCAGTAGCACCAGCGAGACCAACCTATCCGCACGCATGGTCTCATTCTTACCAAAAAACATGACACAAGGTGTCGTGATTCCTTGGAAGGCTGGTCATGCGGGTGTCAAAGACGGCGGCCATCAGGCCACCGGGCGCTCGCAGTTGCAACGATTGGAGTGGCAATGGAACGAACAGCAGTCAACCCGGTGACCTGGTCGCTGGAGATGGGCTTCAACCAGGGTGAGGTCATCTCCGGGGAGAGCCGGACGCTCTACATCTCGGGGCAGACCGCGATGAGCAAGGAGGGTCGACCCGAGCACGACGGCGACATGGCAGCACAGCTTGCGCTGGCTGTGGACAACCTCGAAGCCGTGCTCGCCGGGGCCGGGATGTCGCTGGCGAACCTCGTCCGCCTCAACGTATACACCACCGACGTGGACGCGCTGTTCCCGCACTACGGCGTTCTTGCCGGACGGCTTGGAGCCGCTGGGGTCGCGCCCACCACCACGATGCTCGGGGTCACCCGTCTCGCGATCCCCGGTCAGATGGTCGAGCTCGAAGGAACCGCCGTCGCGTAACGCGACCCCTGCCGCTCCTGCTGCTCGCGTCGGCCTAGTCGATGCGAGCAGCAGGCAGATGGGAAATATCCAATGCCTACAATCATGACGATCGGCGTCTACGGCTTCACCGCCGCCACCTTCCTGGAACGGTTGCGGGACTCCAACGTCAATCTGTTGCTCGACGTGCGCCAGCGGCGTGGGGTCCGGGGACCTGACTATGCGTGGGCCAATTCGCTCCGGCTCCAAGCGGCGCTCGCCAGAGCACAGATCGGCTACAGGCACCACCGCGAACTGGCCCCGACCACCGAGCTACGTCAGCTCCAGTACGCCGAGGACCACCGACAAGGCGTGGGCAAGCGCACGCGCCGCGCACTCGCCACGGACTACACCCACCGCTACACATCCGAGATTCTGAACCACGCCGACCTCGCGCCCGTCGTCGCGGCGCTACCGGCCACCGGGCTCGCGGCTCTGCTCTGTGTCGAACGTGATCCTGAGGCATGTCACCGCTCGCTCATCGCCGGACGGATGGTCGAACAGTTCGGCGTCACCATCGAGCATCTGCGGCCCCGATGATGGACGAGCTGGACGCCAGACTGCGCCGGATCGGTCAGCACCACTTCCGCGCCAAGTTCCGGCTCCGTGGCCGAGACCGTGCGGTCGTTGACCTGCGTGGGATCACGACAGTTCGCAAACACACGCGTGAGCTGATCGAAAGCCGGCTCGCGCCAGCCGAGCCGCGAAACGATGGCAAGCAAACACCGTATCGCGGGCATCCCGTGTTCGTGGCGCAGCACGCAACCGCGACCTGTTGCCGTACCTGCCTCGAACGCTGGCACAGCATCCCCGCTGGCCGGCCGCTCGATGAAGCCGAGCAAGGCTACGTCGTCGAGGCGATCTGCCGATGGATTGCCGGGCAGTACGCCCCCGGCACGCCACCGCCGTAGCTGTAACCCGCATGTGCCGCACCCAACAGCCACGATGCACGAGGACGTCGATCCGACAGAAAGGCAATCATCAACGTGAGTAGTCCCGCTCCCGCCACAGCAACCTCGCTGCTCGCGGTGCGGGTACGCCCGCGCTCACTTGATGAAGTGGTCGGGCAACGGCACCTCTTGCGCACTGGTTCACCATTGCGCGTACTCGCCGCCGAGGCCGCTTCGGGTGTCGTGTCCGTGATCTTGTGGGGACCACCCGGTACGGGCAAGACCACCCTCGCGCAGGCGATCGCTCATTCCAGTGGCCGAAGCTTCATTGAGCTGTCGGCCGTGACCGCAGGCGTCAAGGAAGTAGGAGCGATCATGGAGCGCGCGCAGGCCGACCGCGACCTCTACGACTTTTCGACCATTCTGTTCCTCGATGAGATCCACCGCTTCACCAAGGCCCAGCAGGACGCTCTACTGCCTGGTGTGGAGAACGGCTGGGTCACACTCATCGCGGCCACGACCGAGAATCCTTCGTTCTCAGTCGTCAGCCCGTTGCTATCCCGTTCCCTCGTGCTGGTGCTCGAACCCCTCACCGACGACGACCTACGCGCAGTTCTGCACCGCGCGGTCGCCGATCGACGTGGACTCGATCACGCCATCGAACTTGCCGACGATGCGGTCGAAGTCCTCGTGCAGCTCGCCGCCGGCGATGCACGACGAGCCCTCACAGGACTGGAAGCCGCCGCAGCGTCAATCCAAGCGGCAGGCGTCCGATCAGATGAGGAAGCAGGTTCCGAGACACCAATCGTCACTGCGGCAGCGGTTGCCGCCGCAGTCGATCGCGCGCTGCTGCGCTACGACCGGAACGGCGACGAGCACCACGACGTGGTGAGCGCCTTCATCAAGTCGATGCGAGGGTCAGACCCGGACGCGGCGATCCACTATCTCGCCCGGATGATCGAAGCCGGAGAGGACCCGCGTTTCATCGCCCGGAGGCTGGTCGTCCACGCTGCGGAAGACGTTGGCCTGGCTGATCCCCAAGCGCTCCAAGTAGCCGTGGCTGCCGCCGAGGCCGCGCAACTCATCGGGTTCCCCGAAGCGAGAATCCCGTTGGCGGAAGCCGCCATCTACATTGCCACCGCGCCCAAGTCCAACGCTGTCATCACCGCTATCGACGCCGCTATCTCGGACGTTCGGCGCGGCAAGGTCGGGGTCGTGCCGAAGCATCTTCGACACTCCCACAACCGAGGCGCCAAGCTGCTCGGACACGGCCGCGGCTACAAGTCACCACACAACGATCCCCGAGGCGTCCTGCACCAACAGCACCTGC
>CAZPCM010000183.1:0-4836 GCA_964585085.1 uncultured Propionibacteriaceae bacterium | reverse complement strand
CGACGGCGGCCTTGAGGTTGTCGTAGCGGATCTTCCCGGTCGGCACCCCGCCGAGGATCCGGAAGGCGTGCGCGTGGCCCTCGAAGAAGGCTTCCTGCCCGGCCGATGCACTGATCCGGTGCACGGCCTTGCCGGAGTAGGAGAGTCGCAGACTGAACAACGTGCAGGTGACCAGTTCGCCGCGCAGCCGGATCGCAACCTCACCGAAGTCGACCTCGGCCTCCCGCCCCGGCAGGTGTTCTTGAGGGATGAATGTGTTGGGGGGTTCCCGACCCGCTTCGATCCGGATCTCGCGGCGCCGGATGGCGACGTACTCGCGCACCATCCAGTACGACACCTCGATGGCGTGATGTTCGTCCAGGAGGCGGTCGAAGATCCGCTTCGCGGTGTGCCGCTGCTTCCTCGGGGCATCCAGATCGCCACGGAGCCAGCCGTCGATGATGGCCCGGTACGGGTCCAGGCGGGAGCCGCGCTTCGGCGGTGCCTTTCGTGGTTCCGGCCAGGCGGAGTTCAGTGCGGCCGTGACGGTGCGGTATCCGACCCGGTGCTTGCGTTGCAGAGCGCGGTTCGACATCCCGGCACGGGCATCGCGGCGGATCGCTGCGTACAGCGCAACGCGAGAACCACCCGCATCATCGCCCAACCCCTGCCGAGTGCTCCTCACCGCGGACGCAGATGCCCGACCGTCACGCTTTGCTGCTCGGCCAATCGCTGGGCAATCAAGGAACGGTGACAGGCCTCGGGATCGCGCTCGACGCAGAACAAGGCCGCTGCTCCGACGCTCGGCAGCGCCGACACGATCGGCTCGAGGTCGGCGTGGGCGAGGACCTCAGCGGTGTAGCGGTCGACGTACGCGGGGGCGAGCTCACGGCGGGTGCGTTTGCCGACACCCTGGCGGGCGTCCTCGGCATACTGAAGCTGACGCAGCTCGGTGGTGGGGGCCAGGTCGCGGTGATGCCAGTACCCGATCCCGGCGGCGGCAAGCGAGGCCTGCAATCGCTGCGAGTTGGTCCAGGCGTACTGGGTGCCTCGCACGCCGCGACGCTGTCGCACATCGAGCAGCATGCTGACCCCGCCCTTGTTCAGGCTGTCCAGAAACGACGAGGCATCGAAGCCGTAGACCCCGATCGTCCTCAGCTGGTGCATCAGCGATCACCCCTCCCTGCCTGGCTGCCCGCGCCGACGGTGACCGGAGCGGGCAGCAGGGGTCGCTCAGGCGACCGCGGTGCCTTCCAGCTCGATCATCTGGCCGGGGATCGCCAGCCGTGTCACGCCGAGCATGGTGGTGGTCGGCGCTACCTGGGCTGCTCCCAGCCGCGACGCCAGCACTCCGTAGTGCTGGAAGAGCAGGTCGACGTCGGTGGTGTACACGTTGAGCCGCACGAGGTTGGCCAGTGACATGTCGGCCGCGGCCAGCACCGCCTCCAGGTTGTCCAGGCTCAACGCAACCTGTGCTGCCATGTCTCCCTCATGCTGAGGAGTTCCGTCGGCTCCCATCGCGGTCTGCCCAGAGCAGTACAACGTCCGGGTGTGGCCGGTGATCACCTCGCCCTGGTTGAACCCCATCTCCACCGCCCACGTCACCGGGTTGACGGCCACTCGTTCGATTGCCACATCAGCTCCAATCAGATTCCATCGGGGTTGCCCGCTTTCGGGCGTCGCCGCGGTTCGGCGGCGCGTGACCACCCTGACGCTGAATCACGACACCTTGTGTCAGGTATTTCGGTAACGTCTTCGTCGTGCGAGCTGACCGGCTGGTGTCCTTGGTCCTGCTGCTGCGTCAGCGCGGCCAGTTGACCGCGGATGCCCTGGCCAAAGAGCTCGAGGTCTCCCCGCGCACCGTCCTGCGCGACATCGAAGCGCTTTCCGCGGCCGGCGTCCCCGTCTATGCCGAACGTGGCCGGCACGGTGGGTACGCACTCCTACCTGGGTTCCGGACCGAGCTCACGGGCCTCAACAACGACGAAGCACTCGCGTTGCTCACCGCTGGCTCAAGGCCAGGCGAGCAGATCTTCGGACTTGGGACGGCTCTCGCCTCAGCAATGCGGAAGATCGTTGACGCCCTCCCCGAAGGCCACCAGGTCGCCGCGACCAACGCGGCACAACGGTTCCTCGTCAACCCCGAGACCGACCTACTTTCCCGTCGCCTGAGCCGGGAAGAGCTGCCCGACGCCACGTTGATGGTGGTGCGACGCGCGGTCCTCGCCGGACGCAAACTGCGGATCCACTACGCCTCACGCGGCCAGCCACCCCAATGGCACACAGTGGACCCGATCGGCCTGGTCACCGTGCGAGACAAGGGCTACTTACTGGCCGCCGAGTCCGGCACCGACCGGACCATGCGAATATCGCGAATCCACGCCGCCGAAGAGCTTGTCGAACCAGCCCAGCGACCAGATCAGGTCGACCTCGAACACATCTGGGCACAACGGTGCGCCGAATTCCTGTCCGAGGGCCACATCTCCGTCCAGGTACGTGTGAGCCCGACGCGCCGGGACGACCTCCTCGACATGGCAGAAGCCGTACGCGCCGAGGAGGCCGAACCGGACGGCTGGCTACGCCTCGAAGTCACCTTCCAAGATCTCTGGCACGCAGAGTGGGCGCTGTGGCAGCTCTGCACCAACGCTGAAGCGCTCGCCCCGCCCGAACTGCGCGCTTCACTGCACGCTCGGGCAGACGCAGTCGCCGACCGCTACCGAGCCACGGCTGAGCCCGACCCGAACTAAACGTCCATCTATGCCTGCCCACTTCAGGAGTGATGTCGAAACTCACCAACACCGGCGCAGCTCACGAACCGAGCGGTGTCGAAACAACCCCCACTCGGTGTTGAACGAGACCTCCATAGCCACTGGAGGCATCCACTGCCAGCAGCCGATCGCGAATCGCCCTCAGCGCAACCAGGTCGGTCACGGTGAATCCCAGGTGGTCGAGCCGGCCCCGTTCGAACATCCCAGCAGTCACCCGTTGGGTGGTCGCTGCGTCATTGGCCACCTCGAAGACATGCAGCATGGCATCTCCGGCCATCAGGATCGCCTGCCGGGAATGACCGGGCCCGCCGCCAAAGACAACGGTGGTCCGCAGACCAAGGGTGTCCTCATAGAAGGCCCGAAAGCCATCGAGATCGCCGGTCATCGCCGGCGCCGCTCAGCACACACGTGCGCGCAGCGGGCGGATCGGTGAGACCCGGATCGAATTCCTCATACCCGGGAGGCGTTCATCGTGATGGAACAATTTGTTCCACGCGTCGGGCTCAGCGCTCGGTCCGCCCAGTCGAGCGCGTCCCCGGTCGCGTTGGTCGGACCATGTGGCGCCGTCGGGGGCCGCTCCACCGGCCGGTCACCTTCTCGGTGCTGGAATGGAGTTGAGCCGCCCACGCTCAGGCTCGCCGTCATCGTTGATCAAGCTTTCAGCAACGTGAGCTACTCCGAGCCGGGGGTGAACCAGTACAACGACCCCGCGCGCAACTGCCAGTATGTTCCGCGGCCCGGTCTGATGACCCAAGGCGAACTCACCACCTACTGCAACAGCGGCGGACCCTTCGCCACCGTCGGACACGACGTGGTTCGAGGCGGCACCATCCCGGACATCACTGCCGGCTCGACCGCACCGATCCACCGGGGAGGCAGGTCATCAACTCGGCGTGAGCGGAGAGCACCGATGGGATCACCTGGCGGACCGGCCGGCGCTGGAGGGTGGATCCCGTACGCCTGCCAGCGAACCGCGAACCACCTCAGTACGTGAGAACGCCGGTTCCGGTGACGGCGCCGGAACCCTACGGTGCAGGTCCCCGTGAGGTTCGCGATCAAGGAGCTGGGCATGCCGCTGGACAACCCGTTCTACTCGGCCGAGCAGCAGGGACCGTACGAGTTGATCTCGATCGGTCGCTTCGAGCTGGAGGAGGGCGGGGTCATCCCCGACCTGGAACTGGCGGTGGCGACCTACGGGGAGCTCAACGAAGCCAGGGACAACGTCATTCTCATCCCGACCTGGTTCTCGGGCACACACGCCACCTGGTGGCAGGTCTACATCGGTGAGGGTCGCGCCCTGGATCCGACCAAGTACTTCATCGTCGTCGTCAACCAGATCGGCAATGGTCTGTCGACGTCACCGCATACCACCGACGACCCCGAGATCGCGATGGCGAACTTTCCGCACGTGCGGATCGGCGACGACGTCCGGGCGCAGGAGGCCCTGCTCCGTCAGGAGTGGGGCATCGAGCAACTGGCCCTGGTCGTCGGCGGATCGATGGGGGCCCAGCAGACCTGGGAGTGGGCAGTGCGCTTCCCCGAGAAGGTGCTGCGGGCGGCGCCGATCGCCGGGACGGCGCAGGCCACCCCGCACGACTTCCTGTTCGTCCGCACGCTGATGGACGCGCTGACCAGCGACCCCGGCTGGGCGGGTGGCAACTACGCCGCCCACACCGACGTCGCCGATGGCCTGCGGCGGCACGCCGACATCTGGGCCATCATGGGCCTGACCACCGACTTCTGGAAGTCGGGCTTCTGGAAGACCATCCCCCCGGTCGTCGAGGGCCTGGGCTGGGAGACGTTCGAGGAGTTCCAGCAGAACTTCACCCGGCTGCTCTTCGGTCTGATGGACCCGAACGCCTTGCTGACCATGGCCTGGAAGTGGCAGCGCGGCGACGTCGCCCGGCTCGCCGACGGCGACTTGAAAGCAGCCCTGAGTCGCGTCACGGCCAAGGTTTTCGTCATGCCCATCGAGCAGGACATGTTCTTCCCGCCCCAGGACTGCGAGCCCGAGGCCGCGCTGACGCCGGGCGCCGAGGTCCGCATGCTGCACAGCATCGCCGGGCACTTCGGGCTGTTCGGCTTCGAG
>CAZPCM010000182.1:0-4840 GCA_964585085.1 uncultured Propionibacteriaceae bacterium | reverse complement strand
GCGATGGACGACACCGATCGGGACTTCCGGATCGGCCCGTCCTATCTGATGCGATCCGAAGCCACCACCCCCGAGGGGCTCGAGCGCATCTGGAAGTACGACCTGCTCCCGCTGTTGGAGGAGCACTACTACGGCCGGCTTCCCCGCCAGGCGCTGCACGAGCGGTTCGGCTTGGCCGCTCTGCAGGCTTCCCTGGCCGCGGACGCGATCGGCGAGGACGTGGAGTGACTCTCGCCAACGGCGCCCACGTGGTCCTGGACGAACTCGACCGCGACGGCCAGGTGGTGGCCGTGTCGGATCTGGTCGCGGGATTGCTGCGCGGCACCGGATTGGTGGAGACGCGCCCGGAGCGGGACGGACGGTGGCGGCTGCTGCCGTGCGGCACCGTCGGCGCGGTGGCGATCGGGGACCTCCAGGTGCAGGTACAGCCCAAGGAGAAGGTGGGGCTGAGCAGGTTGCTGTTCCTGCTGGGCTACGCCCGCGATCCCGGGTTCCGGCCGGGAGAGGTAGCCGCCGAGGGCGAGCCGGACTTGTGGCCGATCCTGGCCGAGACCGTGGCCAGGCTGGCCGAGGCCGCGCTGGCGCGTGGCGTCCTGCAGGGCTACCGGACGACCGAGGACGCCCTGCGGACCGTCCGCGGCCGGATCCGGATCGGTGACCAGCTCACCCGGCGGCCTGGCCTGCTGGTGCCGCTGGAGGTCACCTTCGATGAGTACACCCTCGACATCGCCGAGAACCGCATCCTGCGCAGCGCCCTTCGCCGCATGCTCGCCGTCCCAGGGATCAGCGACGCAGTCCGGCGACGTCTGACGCACCTGGACGGGCGGCTGGACGGGGTGCCGGTCCTGCGGCCCGGCGAACCGCCACCGGCTTGGATCGCGTCCCGGTTGAACGAGCGCTACCAGCCCGCCCTCCACTTGGCCGAGGTCGTCCTGCGGCACGCGTCGGTCGAGGGCGGGCCGGGCGGGTTGCGGATGGCGGCGTTCGTGGTCTCGATGTGGCAGGTGTTCGAAGACTTCGTCGCCAGGGCACTCACCGAATCCCTACGCCGCTTCCCCGGGTCGACCCGGGTGCAGTACCCGACCACCCTGGACTACCCCTCCCCGGGGCGTCCTCGGGGGACGGTGCCGATGGCGGTCGACATCGTCCATGTCGTGGGTGGCCGGCCCAGGCTGATCTTCGACGCGAAGTACAAGACCGCCGACGCCGGCGGCCGCTACCCCAACGCCGACCTCTACCAGATGCTCGCCTACTGCACGGCCCTCGGCCTACCCCGAGCCTGGCTTGTCTACGCCCAAGGCAACGGTGTTCCCGCCGAGCGGCGCGTCCGCAACACCGACGTCGTCATCGTCGAACACCCACTCGACCTCAGCGTCCACCCCGCGGACCTGCTCGCTCAGGTGGACCGTTTGGCCGACCTGGCCTGGCGATCGGCCACGCAGGCCGGCACGTCACCATCGACCGGCGGCTCTGTGAGACTGTGGTCATGACGTCTGACGCACTGGTCGCGGTCTATCAGGACGGCAACGGGATCGTTCTGGTGGGGGATGACAACGACGTTCTCGCGGTCTTGCGGGAGTGGGAGATCGAACCGCACCAGGCCCGGCCGTTGACCCCGGACATGGTGGCCAAAGCGGGCTCCGTGGTTCAGGTGGCCAGCGAGATCCAGGCCAGCTCCGCCGTCTGGCTCAAGCTGACCCAGGAATCGGCGGCCCGGGTGGCTGCCTCCGGAGGCTTCAGTCATGCGAAGAAGACGAAAGCCATCGCCGGTGTCCTGCGAGCCAAGAACGGGCGTATCACGTCGCACCTGACTTTCTCCAGGGTGAAGCTGAACCCGGCCACGGTCGCCTCGCTGGGGACGATGGCGACGTCGATGGCGATCCAGGCCGCGATCCAGGAGATGGCCGAGTACCTCAAGGCGATGGACGCCAAACTCGACCGGCTCCTGATGGAGCGCAAGGTCGAGGCCCTGGCGAATCTCGGCGGGATCGGCTCCGCCATCGACGAGGCCCGCTCGATCTACGAACATCTCGGAAGCGTGTCCGCCACGACCTGGTCCAAGGTGCAGGCCAATGCCACCGACCTGCACGTGATCCAGTCCCTGGCGATCGAAAGCCTCCGAGCCCTCACCCACGAGGTCGAACAGACCGGTCCCACAGCGAAGCTGGGCGACATCGCCCCACGTGTCCGCAAGGACGTCGAGTTCTGGCTGGCCGTACTGGCGCGAGGCATCGCCCTGCAGGACGCGCTCTACGTCCTCGAACTCGGACGCATCATGGCCGATAACCCCGAGGAGTTGGACGCGCACCGGGACGCGATCGAGCACGCCCGGGCCCAGCGACTGGCAAAGATCCAACACACCCTCCGCGACCTCGTGGAACGGCTCCGGGTTGCCGGAGTGATGCCCAACCACGTGAAGGTGGCCCATCCGGTCAAGGTCACCCGCGCAGTCGAGTCGGTCAACGCGGCCAACCGTGAACTGGGCAGGTTCGCCCGCGGCGCCCAAGTCGATGACCTGCTTGCCGCAGATCTGGTGGATGTGTCCTGGTCCGACGCGATGAGGATCCTGTTGGACGACACCGCCGCCGGCGCTCAATCCATCGCCCAGAGCGTCGCCTCCGGTGCGGTGGCGGTGGGACAGGGGGCCGCCGACGGGGTCAAGTCCCTCGGCGACAAGGTCGCGACGAGAAGCCACGATCCGGGTCCAGGCAGCCACGGGAAGCAGCGGCAGCGCCGAGCGGAGTAGGAGGCCGGTCGCTGCTGCTTCATCCTTGCCGCGAGCGCGGATTTCCTGTCACAGCAGACAGGGCACATCCGTCCTGTTCGTTTTCTACAACTCCCCAGATTCGATCGTTTCTGGAAGGGCAGGGATCTCGTCCAAATGTCCGCGCCGTTCCCGCGTTGCCAGCCCACCGAAACTCGGAACCGAAACCCGATTGCACCGAAACCGACTGCTTACCGTTTTCGGGGTCGGTTGGTACAGTGGTGTCGTCGTTCACCTGCTCCTGGAGGAGGGTGTGATGAGTGAGCCGTCTGTGCCGCGGGGGTTCCGGTTCGAGCAGACGATCCCGTATGAGACTCCTGTCTCCTTGGATGATTTGCATGGTCCGACGTCTGGGGTGGTGGCGGTCGGGTCGCATATCGATACCCGTCCAGGCGCGGTGTATGACTTGTCGAACCCGAAGCTTCGGTGGGGGTTGTACAGCGCTGTGGTGCGCGACGGCTTGGCGAGCGAGCAGGCGGAGTATCTCGACCGGGGTTTGCTTGTGGAGTTGTGGCCGGAGTTGAACCTGCCGTCGAGGTGCCGGGCGCTGTGGGAGGGGAAGTTCCCGGAGCTGGCTGCGGCCCGGCTGCACGAGGCCGTCTGAATGCTGGCGCTTCATCGGCGGCTCGCGGAGATCGGACTGCAAGCCACCGCTGGCTATGGCTTCGTGCTGGCGGGCGGCTACGCCCTGTCCGCCAACGGGCTGGGGGATCGGCCCTCGGTGGACGTCGACTTGTTCACCAACATCCCGGATCCGGATCGGTTCGCCGAGGCGACTCAACGGCTGCGGGCCGGGCTGCTCGATTCAGGGCTGCTGGTTGACGAGCTTCGGGTGCGGCCCACGTTTGTCGATCTGCGGGTCAGCGATCCGCTGACGGGGGAGTGCAGCGACCTGCAACTTGGCCTGGACTACCGGCAGTACCCGCCCGCCCAGTTGGCGATCGGCCCGGTGTTGGACGTCCGGGATGCGGTCGCGTCGAAGATGTCGGCGTTGTGGTCACGGGGTGAGGCGCGCGACTACATCGATATCGACACGGTGGTGGAGTCAGGTCGTTTCACCCGGGAGGAGGTGCTTCGCCTGGGTGATGAGGTGGAGGTCACGGCGATGGATCGCCGTGTGCTGGCCGCACGATTCCGTCAGGCCGGCAGGCATGACCCCAGCGTCTACGCCGGCTACGCGGTCGATCCCGGTCGACGGGAGCTGATCGTTGCTCGGTTCGCCCAGTGGGCTGATGTGATCGACCCTCCGACAGCTGGCCCGGGAGGTGTCTCAGGGCAGGTGGCCCCATGAGATCCGCCTGTATGAGTCCGTGCCGTCCAGGTCTCGGGGTGTGCTGGTGAGCGTCATCGGGTATGCCCGGGTGTCGACCAGGGATCAGAACGCGTCCGCCCAGGAGGCGGAGTTGCAGGCCGCTGGGGCGGTGCGGGTGTTCGTTGATCAGGGCGAGTCGTCGCGGGTGGCGGACCGGCCGCAGTGGGTGGCTTGCCTGGACTACCTGCGCGCGGGTGACACGCTGCTGGTGCGCTCCCTGGATCGTCTGGCGGGCACGACCACGTTGGCGATCCAGACGATCACCGAGCTGGGGGAGAGGGGGATCAACATCAAGAGCCTGACCGAGCCCGACATCGACACGACCACTCCAATGGGTCGGGCGCTTTTCGGGATCGTCGCGGTCTTCGCGCAGCTGCGGGTGGACACGATCCGCGAGAACACCCGCCGCGGTCTGGCTGCTGCACGGGCCCAGGGCCGGGTCGGCGGCCGTCCGACGGTGATGACCCCAGAACGCATCCAGCAGGCAGTGCGCATGCGAGCCGAGGGCAAGAGCCTGGCTGTGATCGGTCGCACCCTCGGCGTTGGCGCCACAACGATCGCCAGAGCCCTGAACTCGCCCAACGCCCCGAGCAGCACCGAACTGGGCAACTGAACCTGTAGACATCCCCTGGCTGGGGGGAGCCACTTTGCCGCCTCGCCGGTCCGCGGCCTCTAGTTGAGTGCGCGGCGACCGACCCGAAGGGTGTCGTCCGCGCACCGCGGCAATTGAGGGCGGCGTGCTCGGGGGCGACCGCAGCCGAAAG
>CAZPCM010000181.1:0-4866 GCA_964585085.1 uncultured Propionibacteriaceae bacterium | reverse complement strand
TGTTCCGTGCCAACAACTCCATGGTCATGCAGATGCAGGTCATCCCGGGCCATGACAACGTGCTGGTCTGGACCTTCGTCAAGAACGGCACCTACACCATCCGTTCCACGGAGTACTCGGGCCCGGCCGGCAACAACCTGCAGGCCAAGGACGCGATCGTGGTGTCCGGCTGCGCCCAGGAGGAATGAACGATGTCGACCTTCACCACCACCCTGCTCGAGGGGAACCAGCGCGCCTTCAAGCCCTCCTCGTTGACCCCGATGCAGAAACTGACTCTCCAGTACGTCGTGTTCGGGCTTGTGTACTACGGGTTCGCCGCGATCGAGGGCATGCTGATGCGGATCTACCTGGTCAACCCGATCGACCTGATCAGCCCCAACCAGTACTTCGCGATCATGACCGCGCATCCGCTGGTGGGCATCTTCGGCTCCAGCTACCTCCTGGTGTTCGGAGCCTTCACCTTCGTGTTCCCATTCCTGCTGAAGAAGCCGCTGTGGTCGTTCCGGCTGGCGACCTGGACGTTGTGGCTGATCGTGGTCGGTGTGTTCACGTTCTGGCTGAGCGGCTTCCTCACCCACTACTCACCCATGTACACGCTCTACTGGCCGCTGCCCGCGGACACCTCCCAGTTCAGCGCTCTCGGCGGCGTCTTCTTCATCGTGGGCGTCGCCCTGGTGATGATCGGGACGCTGCTGTTCGTGGTGAACATGTTCAAGACCCTCACCTACACCCCTGCGGACGCGGCGCCGGTGGACGGCAAGGCAATGGTGGGCGACGCCCTGGGCCTGACCACGTGGAAGCGCCTCTTCACCGGCCGGATCAAGGCTGACCGCGAGGCCGACCACCTGGTGCCGCTGCCGGCGGCGGCGATCGCCCGCGGCACCGTCGACGTCTTCCTCAACGCGCTCATCATCACCTTCAGCGGAGTGCTGATCCTGGTGTACCTGATCGGCGACATGGCCGGCGCCTCGATGAAGCGCTCCTGGGTGGACGCCCTGCTCTACAAGAACTGGTACTGGTGGGGCCTGGACCTGGTCGCCGACGGACTGGTGCTCATCTTCGTCGCTGGCACCTGGTACCTGCTGGCCTCGATGATCACCGGACGCGACGTGTTCATGGCCAAGTGGGCCCGGCTGGCGCTGGGTGTCGAACTGGTCGTGTCGTGGACGGTGTGGTCCCACCACCTGCTCTCCGATCAGGCCCAGCCCGAGATGCTCAAGATGGCCTCGGGCGAGATGGTGACCGCGTTCGAACTGATCACCCAGGGACTCGCGTTCTTCATCACACTCGCCACGCTGTGGCAGGCCCGTCCGTTGAAGATGACCAACGAGCTGAAGTTCCTGATCGGCGGCCTGACGGGGTTCGGCCTTGCGGTTCCGGCAGGGATCATGCAGGCCGATGTGGGCCTCAACCGCATCCTCCACAACACCCAATGGGTCATCGGCCCGCACGTCCATGTCGCCGTGCTGGTCGGCCTGACCATGACGCTCTACTCCGCGGTGTACCTGCTCCTGCCGATCCTCACCAACGGGGCGAAGCTGTACAGCCAGAAGTTGGCCAACGTCCACTTCTGGTGCCACCTGATCGGCGGCATCGGCATGGGCGCGTTCATGGGCATGGCGGGCCTGCAGGGGATGCTGCGGCGCACCATCTACGTGAACTTCGAGTTCGGTCCCTACATGGTGCTCGCCGCGCTGAGCGGCGCCCTGCTGCTGATCGCGCTGGCGGCTTTCCTCGCCAACATCGTGATGACCCTTGGACTCAAGGGAGCCCTGGGCCTGTTCAGGAAGTCCGACCTGCCGGTGCAGGACCTGCTGCCGAAGGCCTAGTCAGTCCACCGCGAACCGATCGGTCGCCGCCACCAACTCGGCGGCGATCGCCGGTTCCATGGCGGCGTGACCGGCGAGCACCAGCCGATAGTCGGCTTCTGGCCACGCCCGGTGGAGGTCATCGGCGGTGACCACCGGACAGGGCAGGTCGTACCTGCCCTGGACGATGACCCCGGGAATGCGCCTGATCCGGTCCGCCTCGGAGATGAGTTGCCCTTCACGCAGCCAGCCTCCGTTGACGAAGTAGTGGTTCTCGATCCGGGCGAACGCCAACGCGAACGCGGGCCGGGCGAACTCGTCGACGTGGGCCTGGGAGTACTCCAGCGTCGACGTGGCGGCTTCCCAGGTCGTCCACGCCACTCCTGCCGGGAGATGGACGGCCGGATCAGGGTCGAATAGCAGGTCATGGTAGGCCGCGATGCAGTCCCCCTGAAACGCCTCCCCGCCCAAAGGCGCCAGGAACGTCCGCCACCAGTCAGGGCTGAGGTGGGCCGCACCGCCGTTGTAGTACCAGTCGAGTTCGCTGCGCCGCAAGGTGAAGATCCCGCGCAGGACCAACTCGGTCACCCGCTGGGGATAGGCCTCGGCGTAAGCCAGGGCCAGGGCACTCCCCCACGAGCCGCCGAAGACCAGCCACCGCTCGATCCCGCGCTCGGTCCGCAGCCGCTCCAGGTCGCTGACCAGGTGCCAGGTGGTGTTGGCGCTCAGGTCGGCATCGGGTGCGCTGGCGTGCGGAGTGCTGCGTCCGCAGCCGCGCTGGTCGAACAGGACGACCCGGTAGCGGGTCGGATCGAAGAAGCGCCGGTAGTCGGGGGTGCAGCCGCCGCCCGGCCCACCGTGGACGAACACAGCCGGCTTACCGCCGGGGTTTCCGCACTCCTCCCAGTACAGCTGCTGCCCGTCGCCGACGGCCAGCATGCCGTGAGCGTACGGCTCGATGGGTGGGTAGAGGATCGCCTCAGTCTTCATCGTCGTCATAGTCGTCGATGATGTGCATCGCCGCTTCTTCGGCGCTGGCGGCACCGCCGTCTATGCCCACGTCCCGGCCCACGCTCTCGGCTACGGCGTCCTCACCGCCATAGCCGTCCTGCGCGTCCACCAGCCGTCCGGCCCGCGCGCGTCCGACCTCGCGATGCTCGTTGGGATCGGGGTTCCACGGAGTGTCGTCCGGCACGATCTCCGGCAGTTCCTGCGCGATGCGCTGTTCGAGTGTCTCGCCCTGTCGCATCTCGGCGACCGTGTTGCCGAACCCCTGCGCAACCGACCAGTTCTCCGGTGTGACGTACCCTTCGTCCAGGACGTCGTCGACGCCGCGATCGAGCAGGGTCTCGTCCGGCTGGAGCTGGTCGAGCTGCTCGGACTCGTCAGGCATCGTGGGGTCGTAGTCGCTCATGGAATCAGCCTGCCACGCGCCCGATTGCGGCGACAGGCGGCACTCGCAGAATCCGGCGTGAACATCCCCATGGGAGGCGCACGTTTGTCGAGGCCCTGACCCGCGCCCTGGGAAAGGCGGCCGACAAGGCACGACCCGGTCTAGGATGCGCTCTCGTGCCTGCCTCACGTCCGACTCAAGCCGAGCCACGCGGCACCTACGACATCGTGCTGGCGACCTTCTGTGGACTGCTCATCATCTCCAACATCGGGGCCACCAAGTTGATTCAGTTCGGCCCGTCGGTAGACCTGTGGGGTTACCCCGTCCTGCCGATCATCACCGACGGCGGCGCCTTCCTCTTCCCGCTGACCTACATCCTGGGCGACGTCCTGGCCGAGGTGTACGGGTTGCGGCGCGCGAACCGGGCCATCTTCATCGGCTTCGGCTTGGCCTTGCTGATGTCGCTGACCTTCATGATTGTGGACGCGGCTCCCCCGGCCGCCGACTGGCCCAATCAGGACGCTTGGCATGCGGTGCTGGGCTTCGTCCCGCGGATCGTGGTGGCCAGCCTGCTCGGCTACCTCGCGGGGCAGCTGCTGAACGCCTACGTGCTGGTGAAAATCAAACAACGCTGGGGACTGGGACGGCTGTGGGTGCGGCTGATCACCTCCACCGTTGTCGGCGAGTTCGCCGACACACTGGTGTTCTGCCTGATCGCCTTCGGTCCGCTCGGGAACGTCCTGGGTGGGGAGTCGATCCCGTGGCCGGCGCTGATCAACTACACCGTCGTCGGGTGGGTCTACAAGGTCGCCGTCGAGGTCCTGATGTTGCCGGTCACCTATCGAGTGATCGCAGCAGTGAAGCGCCGAGAGGCGGCCTACCGGTAGGTCGGCTCCGTCCCGACCTTGACGACCAGCGAGTTCGCTGCCTTGTCGTGCCAACCGCGTCCGCGATCGTCGGCGAAGATGCTGAGGTACCCCAGGCCGAAAGGCAACCCCATCAAACCCGACACCAGGTAGCGCAGGAACGCGCGACCTGAGCCGATCGGGCCACCGGTGTTCACGTCGATGACTTGCAGGTTCAGAGCCTTCTTGCCCAGCGTCTGGCCCCGGCCGTTGTACACCGAGTAGTAGATGGGGTACATCACAGCCAGCAGCAGTTGCGGCAGGTAGAGGATCAGCATGAAGGCGTAGATGGCCTGGACGGAATCCGTGCCGTCCCCGACCAAGGCCGGTGCCAACGCCATCACGGCGACCTGCAGCACCAGGAAGCCGACCGTGAAGATCAGCCCATCGATCATGACGGCGCCCAACCGACTGCCAGCGCTCGCCATGACCGCGCCGGCGAGCGGGGCGCCGAAGACACCTGGGGCGTCCGGTGGGTAGGTGGGCTGCGGTTGGTAGATCGGCTGAGGCTGGTAGGCCGACTCGGGCGCCACCACCGCCGAGGGCCCGAAGGGATCCCAGCGGGCGGCCGAAAGGAAGGGCTCGGCGGGCGCTGCCACCGCGTGTTCTGGCTGGGCCACCCCGAAGGCGGGCGCGTAGGCGTCGTGGACCGGCCGCTGCTCCTCAACCGGACGGTCGGCGGGAACGGCCCGCCTCATGACGGTGCGCTCGTCGACCGGGCTGTCCGACCACCCGTCCCCCGCCAGCCAATCCGGCGCGG
>CAZPCM010000180.1:4456-4915 GCA_964585085.1 uncultured Propionibacteriaceae bacterium | reverse complement strand
GGGCCGCGGTCCGGTCGCGACCGTCCTGGTCCACCGCGGCACGCTCCGCACCGGCGATTCGATCGTGGCCGGCTCAGCTCACGGCCGGGTCCGCGCCATGATCAACGACCAGGGTGAGACGGTCAGCGAGGCGCCGCCGTCCATGCCGGTCCAGGTGCTCGGCCTGACCTCCGTCCCCGGTGCCGGCGACAACTTCCTGGTTGTCGAGGACGACCGCATGGCCCGGCAGATCGCCGACAAGCGCGAGGCCCGGCAGCGGGCCGCGATGCTGGCCAAGACGACCCGCCGCAAGACCCTCGACCAGCTGTTCGAACAGCTCGCCAAGGGTGAGACCCAGGAGCTCAAGCTCATCCTCAAGGGTGATTCCGCCGGTGCGGTCGAAGCCCTGGAGGACGCGCTGCTCCAGATCGACGTGGGCGAGGAGGTGTCGCTGCGCGTCATCGACCGCGGTGTCGGTGC
>CAZPCM010000180.1:0-4446 GCA_964585085.1 uncultured Propionibacteriaceae bacterium | reverse complement strand
CGGTGCGATCACCGAGACCAACGTGACGCTGGCTGCCGCCTCGGACGCGGTGATCATCGGGTTCAATGTGCGGGCCCAGGGCAAGGCCACGCAGTTGGCCGATGCCGAGGGTGTCGATGTCCGCTACTACTCGGTCATCTACTCAGCGATCGACGAGGTGGAGGCGGCCCTCAAGGGCATGCTCAAGCCGATCTTCGAGGAGCAGGTGCGCGGGCAGGCGGAGATCCGGGAGATCTTCCGTTCGTCCAAGTTCGGCACGATCGCCGGCTGCATGGTGATCCTGGGCACGATCCGGCGCAACGCCCGGGCGCGTCTGCTGCGCGACGGGGTGGTCGTCCACGAGACCTCGATCGCGTCGCTCCGCCGCGAGAAGGACGACGTCACCGAGGTCCGTGAGGGTTTCGAATGCGGCCTGACCCTGTCGAACTACTCCGACATCCACTACGGCGACATCATCGAGACCTTCGAGATGGTGGAGAAGCCGCGAGCCTGACGGACGCGCGTCCGGCTCGGCCCTGGCGACTGCCGCAGTCGCCAGGGCCGAGCCGGCTCGCCCGAACCAGAGAGGAGCCCGTGATGGGCAACCCGCGCTACATCAAGGTGGCCGAACAGATCAAGGTGATCGTGGCCGAGATGCTGGAACGCCGGATCAAGGATCCGCGGCTCGGTTTCGTCACGATCACCGACGCCAGACTGACCGGGGACGGGCGGGAGGCCACCGTTTTCTACACCGTTCTCGGCGATGCGGAGGAACGCGCCGAGACCGCGGCCGCCCTCACCTCGGCGACAGGCATCCTGCGTTCGACGGTCGGCAAGAAGCTCGGGATGAAGTTCACTCCTTCCCTGACCTTCGTCCTGGATGCGGTGGAGGACAACGCCGCGCACATCGAGGACGCCCTGGCGCGGGCCCGCGACCTCGACGCGCATGCCGCGGCTCAAGCCGCGACCGCCGCGTACGCCGGTGAGGCCGACCCGTACCGGCGGCCCGAGGATGAGGAGCAGCTTGCCTGAGGTGGAACCGCCCGTGGCGTCGGGACTGGTGATCGTCGACAAGCCTTCCGGGTGGACCTCACATCAGGTCGTCGGCCGGCTGCGGCGGATGCTGCACACCAGGAAGGTCGGCCACGCCGGCACCCTGGACCCGATGGCCACCGGCGTGCTGATCCTTGGCGTCAATCGGGCGACCCGGCTGCTGGGCCATCTCGCCTTGTCGGACAAGACGTACCTGGCCACCGTCCGGCTCGGCCAGGAGACCGTGACCGATGACGCCGACGGCGAGGTGATCGCCTCCGCCGGCGCCGCCCGCGTGACCGACGATGCGGTCCGGATAGCCGTGGGAGGCTTGCGTGGAACGATCAACCAGGTTCCCTCGGCGGTGTCGGCCATCAAGGTCGACGGCCAGCGTGCGTACGCCCGGGTTCGCCGTGGGGAAGATGTCACTCTGGCCGGACGCGAGGTGACGATCAGCCGCTTCGACATCACCGGACTGAACCGGACCGAGGCGGGCGGGGTGCCGTGCCTCGACGTGGACATCGAAGTGGACTGCTCCTCGGGGACCTACGTCCGAGCCCTGGCCCGGGATCTGGGCCGGGAACTCGGAGTTGGCGGCCACCTGACCCGGCTGCGTCGGGTCCGGGTCGGGGGTTTCGCCCTGGACCAGCCGCATGTGACGCCAGCCCAACTGGAGGCCGGCGCTGGGCCCGTGCCGCTGATCGGCATGGCGGACGCGGCGCGCAGCTGCTTCCCCGTGGTGGAGGTCGACGCCGAGACCGCACGCGACGTCGGCTACGGCCGGAGCCTTCCACTGGCGGTCCCGGGTGATCCGACCGCGGTGCTTCACGAAGGCGCCTTCCTGGCCCTGTACCGGCCCGCCGCGGGTGGAGCCGCGCCTGTCGCCGTCCTGGTGTCCCCAGCGGGGGAGGCTCACAGGGACTGACCCGGCCGGCTCGAACCGGTCGGGCAGGTGTTGCTATGGTGCTGCGGCGACGCATGCAGCGAAGAGGGGACGGCGTGGATCAGACGGTGGTGGTCATCGGGAACTTCGATGGCGTGCATCCGGGGCACCGCGAGGTGCTGGCCGAGGCCCGCCGTCGGGAGCCGAACCTGCCGTTGGTCGTGGTCACGTTCTGGCCCCATCCGGTATCGGTGCTGCGTCCGGAGTTCGGGCCGATGCTGTTGACCAGCCTCGAGGGACGCATCGAACTCCTCACCTCGGCGGGGGCGGACCGGGTTGAGGTGCTCGAGTTCACTCCTGAGTTGGCCTCGTGGTCGCCCGCCCGGTTCGTGGACGAGGTGCTCGTGCCGCTAAGTCCGCGCCGGGTGGTGGTTGGCGAGAACTTCCGATTCGGCCACCGCGCCGCCGGGTCGGTGGGGACCTTGCGCGACTTGGGTTCGGGGAGGTTCGAGGTGGACGCGCTGCCGCTGGTGAGGTTCGGCGATGAGGAGACCTGTTCCACTCGGATCCGCCAAGCCTTGGCCGACGGCGACGTCGCCCATGCCGCCCAGCATCTGGGACGCCCGTTCTGCTTCCGCGGCGTTGTCGCTCACGGCGACAGGCGCGGCCGCGAGTTGGGTTTCCCGACCGCGAATCTGCCCGTTCCGCCGTTGCTGGCCTGTCCGGCCGACGGCGTGTATGCGGGGTGGGTCACCCGTCGGGACCATCTGGGCGCCCACGGCGAGCCGCTGCCGACTGGTTCCCCGGCGGCCCGGTGGCCCGCCGCGATCTCGGTGGGCACGAACCCCACGTTCGACGGGCTGGCCCGACGCGTCGAATCCTATGTGCTCGATCGGGACGACCTTGAGCTCTACGACGCTCCGATCAACGTCGAGTTCGTCGAGCGCATCCGAGGACAGATCCGATTCACCGACATCGACGCCCTGATCATCCAGATGATCGACGACGTCGCCCGTTGCCGGGAGATCCTCGGAGCGACACCGCCCGGTCGCCTGGACCCAGGCGGCACACTGGAGGGGTGAGTGGCGGGATCTGGGACCTCCTCGCCCGGTGGAGTCGCCGGGCACGCCCGTCGTGGGACCCGGCCGCCGGGTTGGACCTCAGTGACGCCGATGTCGCCGAGCTCACCGCGCTGGAGCGCCAGGTCGAGCAGGAGTACCGCGCCACCTCCACGTCGGTGATCCGGGCTAACCTGGCTCGGCTGCGCAACCGCCGGGTGCCGGTGCGGGGCGTTCTGGCTGCCGGAGTGCGCGGGATGGCCCGGGTGCGCTTCGCCGATGGGACGGTGGTCTTCGTGGAGGCGTTCCACCGCGGCGGTCTGGGGGAGTTGGCGGTGCGAGCCACGATGCAGCCGATCCGTTTCGAGGCCTTCCACACTGAGACCGACCGGGTGATCCTTGAGTTCGCCTGGGACAGGCGCCGGATCAGCGTCGTGGCTGTGGGCCTGGAACCGGCGATGTGATCAGCGGGCCATTCGCAGTGACTTGCGGTACACCGCGTCCAGCTGTTCGACGGTGTGCACGTCGCCGAACTCGTCGATGGTCTCATACGTCGTCAGCTGATGGTCACCGGTGGGGGAGTACTCCAGGCCGATGTACATAGGGATCGCGGCCTCGTTCTCCGGATCGACCCGCAGGAACACCTCGTTGAACCCCAGATCCACGGCCTGAGTCTCCAGGAACGTGGTCAATGCTCTGGCTGCGCCCTGCCGGCGGTGTTCGATGTGCACCCAGAGGTTCTTCAACTCGGGGCACAGCGGACCATCGCATCGGAAGTCCAGCACGCTGGTGCCCAGGGGCAGTCCGACCCGGAAGGCCACCGCATAGAGGTAGCCGCCCGCGGTCTGGCGCGCGTAGTGCCGTTCGGCGATCCGGGCCTGCGGGTGTGCCTCCCGAGCCGCGAGCACCGCGACGTCGTCGGCGGTGCACAGCCGTACGGTGATCGGATCGAGTGCCTTCATGCATCCTCCGGTTCCTTGGCAGGCGGCCAGTGTGGCGGATCGCCCGGAAACACGCCGGCGCGTCTTGCCGACTGGGCCGTCAGGACGCGCCGGCCCGGGACGGGCCTGTGGATAGGGTATGTCCACCGTCAAACCTCGGGAGGTTCACGAGAACCAGGTCCACTCCCGTGTGGAGCGGACCCGGTCGCGTCCGGGACGGCTACACCAGGACCTTGATCTGGCTGATCACGTCCCCGATCGCCTGCTGTGCGCTGCCGTAGAGCATCGAGGTGTTCTCGGCGTAGAACAGCGCGTTCTCGATCCCGGAGTACCCGGCGCCCTTGCCGCGCTTGATCACGATGCAGCTGTGAGCCTTGTCGGCGTCCAGGATCGGCATGCCGTAGATGGGCGACGACTTATCGGTGCGGGCGACCGGGTTGACCACGTCGTTCGCGCCGATGACCAGGGCGACGTCGGTCTGGGGGAACTCGGCGTTGATCTCCTCGAGGTCGAAGATCATGTCGTAGGGGACGCCCGCTTCGGCCAGCAGGAC
>CAZPCM010000179.1:2001-4938 GCA_964585085.1 uncultured Propionibacteriaceae bacterium | reverse complement strand
GCCACATCCTGGCCGAGGACGGCCGCAAGATGAGCAAGCACCTGGGCAACATCCTCGAGCCCATCCCCTTGATGGACGCCCACGGCGCCGACGCCGTCCGCTGGTTCATGGCCGCCGGCGGCTCCCCGTGGGCTTCCCGGCGCGTGGGCCACACGACGATCCAGGAGACCGTCCGCAAGGTTCTGCTGACCTTCTGGAACACGGTCGCCTTCCAGGCCCTGTACGCCAGGACGAACAACTGGACGCCGGGCCAGACTGGCGAAACGGCAGCGGCACACGTGCTCGACCGCTGGCTGGTGTCCACCCGGAACCTTCTCATCGGCGAGGTCACCGAGGCGCTGGATGACTTCGACACCCAGCGCGCCGGTGCTCTGCTCGCCGCCTTCGTCGACGACCTCTCGAACTGGTACGTCCGCCGATCCCGTCGCCGCTTCTGGGACGGGCAGCCGGGCGCGCTGGCGACCCTGCACGACACGATCGACGTGGTCACCCGGCTGATGGCGCCCCTGGTGCCCTTCATCACCGAGCGGGTCTGGCAGGACCTCATCGTGCCGGTGTCCCCGGACGCACCGGCCTCGGTCCACCTGGCCGACTGGCCCACGGTGGACGAGGACGCCGTCGACACCGGCCTCACCAAGGCGATGGGCCTGGCCCGACGGATCGTCGAACTGGGCCGGTCGGCCCGGGCCGAGGCGAAGGTGAAGACCCGGCAGCCGCTGCGTCGCGCCCTGATCCCCTCCAGCGCCCACGCCCTGCTGGACGCCGAACTGCGCGACGAGATCAGGGCGGAACTCAACGTGGAGGCGATCGAGTCGTTCGCCTCGGCCGGTGACCTGGTCGACTATTCCGCCAAGGGCAACTTCCGCGCCCTTGGCCGCAGGTTCGGCAAGCAGACCCCGCAGGTGGCGGCTGCGATCGCCGCCGCGGACGCCGCCGCACTGGCCGCCACGCTGGCCGCGTACGGCACGGCCACGGTCGATTTCGCCGGAGGCACCGAGGTCAGTTCAGAGGAGGTCATCATCTCCGAGCGCCCGCGCGAGGGCTGGTCGGTGGTCAACGAGCAGGGCGAAACGGTTGCTCTCGACCTCGAACTCACCCCGGAGCTACTCAAGGCCGGGCAGGCCCGTGAGGTCATCCGATCGGTCCAGGAGGCCCGAAAGGCCTCCGGCTTCGAGGTCTCCGACCGGATCAGCCTGACCTGGGACGCCGACGACACCCCTGCGGGCGCCTCGCTGGCCGCCGCGGTCGCGGCGCACGCGTCCCTGATCGCCGACGAAGTTCTCGCAGTCGATCTGGCTCGGGGCACGCGGAGCGAGGGCTGGTTCGCCGAACCCGACCTCGGGCTGGCCTTCAGCCTGCGCCGTGTCTGAGCCGGGCACCCCGGTCGTGCTGCTGCACGGCGCCGGGCAGATGCCGACGATGTGGCAGTCCCAGGTCGAGGCAATGGGCGCCGAGGTGCGTGCAGTCGCGCCGTGGGTGACGGGCCTGCGTCCCGGACGTCGGCAGCCGCTGTCGCTGCTGACCGCGGCTGCCGACGTGATCGGCGTCCTCGACCGAGCGGGGTACGCCCGGGCCCACCTGGTCGGCCACCAGTTGGGGGCGATGGTGGCGCTGCAGTGCGCGGCCGATCACCCCGACCGGGTCGCCAGACTGGTGATTTCAGGGGCTCTGCTCTTGCCCGGACGGCTGGCGCGCAGACTCCAGAAGGCCGCAATCCGGATGCTCCCGGCCAGCCGGCTGGAGGGGACCGGCGCCACCAAGGACGACCTGATCCGGGCCTTGGACGTGATGGCCGAGGCCGACTTCTCCCGGCGCCTTGACCGGATCACCGCTCCGACCCTGGTGGTGTGCGGCGCCGGCGACCAACCCGGACGGGCGGTCGCCTCAACACTGGCGGGGCAGCTGCCCAATGCCCGACTCGAGGTCATCGCCGACGCCGGAACCCAGCCGAACCTGGAGGCGCCGGACGCCTACAACCGGCTGCTGGTCGACTTCCTCCTCAGCGAGCGGTGACGCGTCCGGAGCAGCCCCGGCTGGACTCCTCCGGCCTTCTGATCGCGTTCTCCGCGTACGCGCTCTGGGGCGCCTTCCCGCTGTACTTCGCGTTGCTCAGCGCCGCCCAGCCGCTGGAGATCGTCGCCCATCGGGTGGTCTGGACCTTCGTCTTCTGCTTGGTCGGAATCGCCCTGCTGGGCGGCTGGCGTGAGGTGCGGACGCTGATGGGCGACCGGCGGCTCGGCGGCACCCTGGTCGGAGCGGGGCTCCTGGTGGCCGCCAACTGGCTGATCTACGTGTGGGCGGTGCTCAACGGCCACGTCGTCGACGCAGCCCTGGGGTACTTCGTGAACCCACTGGCCACGGTCACCCTCGCGGTCGTGGTGCTCCACGAACGGCTGCGCCCGGCACAGAAAGTGGCCCTCGTGGTGGCGGCCGCCGCGGTCGTGGTGATTGCGGTCGGCAACGGCCAGGTGCCCTGGGCGGCCCTGGCCCTCGCCCTGACCTTCTCGCTGTACTCACTGGCGAAGAACAAGGTCGGCGGACGCGTTACTCCGCTGGCAGGACTGGTCGGAGAGACCGCGATACTGAGCCCGATCGCGGCGGCCTTCCTGGTCTGGCTGCAGGCGTTCGGAATCGGCACCCTGTCCTCGCACGGCGTCGGACACACCCTCGCCCTAGTCTCGACGGGGGCGGTGACCGCGATTCCGCTGCTGCTGTTCGCCGCGGCAGCGAGCCGTATTCCGCTCAGCATGCTGGGCCTCATCCAGTACCTCACCCCGGTGGTCCAGTTCGCGATCGGAGTGTGGATCAACCATGAGGTGATGCCGCCCTCCCGCTGGGTCGGCTTCGCCTTGGTGTGGGTGGCACTCGTCGTACTGACCGTCGACAGCCTGCGGGCGGCCCGTCCGTCGGCCCTTCGAGAACGGGTGACGAGGTGAC
>CAZPCM010000179.1:0-1901 GCA_964585085.1 uncultured Propionibacteriaceae bacterium | reverse complement strand
CTAGGATCGCCCCATGACGAGCACGATCACGAAAGTCCTGGCCGGCGTGGGCGCGGTCGCCCTGGTCCTGACGCTCGTTCCTCAACTCGAGGCCTATGCCTGGCCGCTGTGGTTCATCTCCCTGGCCGCCGTCGTCGGCGCCGCGATCACGTCGTTTCTGGAGCGCCGCAAGAGCTAGCGATCGGTCGCTCGCGGCCCGCTCACGGAGGCCCAGCGCGTGAAATCCGACACTCGATGGCGCAAATCGACGCTTGAGGCGGCTGAGCATCATCGAGTGCAAGATTTCGCGCGCACATCGTCACTGAGCGCTGCCGATCAGGGCGCCAGGCCGGGGTCAGGCCCGTCCGAGCTGGCGCAAAACCTCTTCCATCACCTGCTGGACAGCCAGGGTGTCAGCCAGCGGCATGATCGGGCTCTCGGTCAGCCCGGCTCGCAGGCAGTCCCCGACGTGCTCGACCTCGTGGCTGTAACCGACCCCCCGCTTGGGGAGATGGAGTTCCCGAGGCGCTTCGCCGAGCACGTTCAGTACCAGGGTTTCGGCGCGGTGGAAGCGTGGCTTGACTTCGATCCAGCCCTTGGCGCCGGCCACGATCTGACGTCCCGGGCCAGGGACCCGGAACGAGATCGCCTCGGACGCGAATCGCCCGTCCGCCCAGCCCAACAGGATGCCGACCTCCCCTTCGACGCCGTTGGGGAAGTACCCCCCGGTCGCGTGCACTGAATCGGGGTTGCCGAGCATGTGCTGCGCGAACGAGACCACGTACACGCCGAGGTCGAGGACGGCGCCCCCGCCCAGAGCCGGGTCGAACAGCCGGTCGGAAGGGTCGAACTCCCGGAACGCGAACAGATCACCCTGGACGGCGCGGACCTGGCCGATCACGTCGTCGGCGATGAGCTCGCGCAAGTGCGCGATGGCCGGCAGGAAGCGGGTCCACATCGCCTCCATGACGAACACGCCCGCGGCCCGGGCCGCGTCGACGATCGCGGACGTGTCAGCGACCGACGCGGTGAACGACTTCTCCACCAGCAGCGCCTTCCCGGCGGCGATGGCGGACAGCGCGATCTCGGTGTGCTGCCCGTGCGGAGTGGCCAGGTAGATGGCGTCCACATCAGAGGCCATGAGGTCGTCGTAGGAGCCGTACGCCTCGGCGATCCCATGCCGATCGGCGAACGCCTTCGCTCGCTCCAGCGAGCGTGAGCCGACCGCGACGAGTTCGGCATCGGGGACCAGGGCGAACTCAGCCGCCATCGTCGCCGCGATCCGTCCCGGCCCGGCGATCCCCCAGCGCAGTGTGCTCATCGCATCCTCCCGATTCCTTGCAGGCGCCGCCTGCGTAGTTCGCGGACCCGGTATCCGACATAGCTGCTGACCAGCAGGGCCGCCAACAGCATCGGCCACCAGTCGCGGGTCAGCAGGCAGATCAGAATCGTGACCGGCCAGATCAACCGGCGCACGACGCGCAGCACCGCCTCCTCGGTGGACGGCGGCGGCACCACCGGTGCGTGTTCACCGGGTGCCAGCACCTGTCCGGTGACCGTGGGCGCCGGTTCCTCCGGCTGGAACGGAGGCTGGGACCACACCGGGTTCTGTTGCCCTTCGTTGCTCACTCGACCATCGTACGCGCGGGTCGCGGCCCCGACAGGGACGGGGTGGACGCCCCAGGGTGGCTGACCGCGCTGTAGCTCTGGCAGAGTAGGCCCGGTTCAGGAGGCGACAGTGCGGGTAGTGCAGAAATTCGGCGGCTCCTCGGTGGCCGACGCCGAGAGCATCAAGCGGGTGGCGCGGCGGATCGTTGACACCCAGGCCAAGGGCAACGAGGTGGTCGTGGTCATCTCAGCCATGGGTGACACCACCGACGAGTTGATGGACCTGGCGCTCCAGGTCTCGCCGGAGCCGCGTC
>CAZPCM010000178.1:0-4958 GCA_964585085.1 uncultured Propionibacteriaceae bacterium | reverse complement strand
CGCCTACGCCGTGCACACCGAGGTGGGCCACCGGTGCATCGGAGCCCGCGTCAACGGACGCCTGGTGCCCCTGGAATCGTCGCTCTCCAGCGGCGATGTCGTGGAGGTGCTCACGTCCAAGGCGGCGACCGCCGGACCGAGCCGCGACTGGCTCAACTTCGTCAAGAGCCCGCGAGCACGCGGCAAGATCAAGCAGTACTTCATGCGCGAGCGGCGCGAGGAGTCGATCGAACACGGCAAGGACCTGCTGGCCAAGCAGATGCGCCGCGCGGGCCTGCCCCTGCAGCGGCTGCTCACCGTGGAGCGCATGACCGGGCTGATCGAGCACTTCCGCGTTGCCGACGTGAATGCGCTCTACGCCGCGATCGGGGAAGGCACCATCGGAGCCCAGGGGATCGTGCAGCGGTTGATCGTCTCCGAGGGCGGGGCCGAGGAGGCCGCCGAACTCGGCCAGGAGGACACCCCGGTGATCGGGCGCCGGCGTCGCAGCCGTTCCAGCGGGAACGAGGCAGGCGTGGTGGTTCAGGGCGACCCGAACCTGTGGGTCAAGCTCGCCCGCTGCTGCATGCCGGTGCCGGGCGACGAGATCCTCGGCTTCGTCACCCGGGAGAGCGGCGTCTCGGTGCACCGGACGGACTGCACGAACGCCCAGGACCTCAAGGCGAAGCCGGACCGGCTGGTCGAAGTGGCGTGGGCGCCGACGGCGTCCAGTTCATTCCTGGTCGCGCTGCACGTCGAGGGCCTCGACCGAACCGGCATCCTGTCCGAGGTCACCAAGGTGATGAGCGATCACCACATCTCGATCACGTCGGCGACCATGGCCACCTCGAAGGATAGGACGTTCCGATTCCGGCTCGCCTTCGAGACAACCGACCCCAAGCACCTCGAGCACCTCATCGGAGCGATCCGCAAGGTGCCCGGCGTCTACGACGTCTACCGCCTGCAGCAGTGAGCTGTCGCGACCCTCGTCAGCGGCTGAAGTCGGCCAGAGTGGCCTTGGCCTGCTCCAGCCAGGTCGCGTAGGTAGCGATCGACTCGCGGGCCTTGGCGGCCGCCTTGGCGTCTCCGCGGGCGAGCGCCTTGGTGGCCTTGGCTTCCAGCTTCTCGATCTCGGCACTCAGCATCGCGACCGTCTCCTCGGCCCGGGCCCGGGCCTGGGGATCGGTGCGCCGCCACTCATCCTCCTCGGCCTTGCGGACCGCGGATTCCAGCGCCTTGACCCGGGAGTCGAGGGCCCGGATCTGATCTCGCGGTACCTTGCCGACCGCGTTGAACTGCTCTAGGAACGCCCGGAACGCGGTCCGGGCGGTGGCCAGGTCTGCGATCGGCACGATCGTCGCCTCTGCCTCCGCGAGCAACGCCTCCTTGCGTTCAGCGTTGCCCTTGAACTCGGCGTCCTGCTCGCTGATCTGGGTCTGCCTGGCGTTGAAGAAGCCGTCCTGGATGGAGCGGAACTCCGCCCACAGGGCGTCGTCGACCTCGCGCGGCGCCGCGCCGGCGGCCTTCCAGCGGGTCATCAGGTCGCGGAAGCCTCCGGTGGCCGGTCCCCACTCGGTGGAGTTGGCGAGTTCTCGCGCCTCCGCGATGATCTGTTCCTTCAGCGTCCGCGCGGTGTCGCGCTTGACGGCCTGCTCGGCGAACTGGACCTTGCGGCGGCGGGTGTAGGTGGTTCGGGCGGTGGAGAACCGGTGCCAGAGGGCATCGTCGGTCGCCCGGTCGATACGGGGCAGCGCCTTCCACTCCTCAAGCAGGCTACGGAACCGGTTGACTCCGGTGCGCCAGTCGTTGCTCTGGGCCAGGGTCTCTGCTTCGGCGACCATCTGTTCCTTGGTCGCTCGCGTGGCCTCGTGCTGGCGCGCCCGCTCGGCCCGCCGGGCTTCGGACTGCTCGTTCAGCGTCGGCGCGAGCGCGTCCAAGCGGGCGACGAGCGCGTCGAGGTCCCCGACCGCGTTGGCCTGCCGCACGGTGGCGCGTACCGTGTTGATGCTGTGTCGGGCCTCCTCGGGAGCCAACGCGCCGGCCGACACCCGCGACTCCAGCAGCCTGACTTCGACTTCCAGAGCCTCGAAGCGGCGGGTGTAGAAGGCCAACGCCTCGGACGCCTCGACATCGGGTATCTGACCGACGCTCCGCTCACCGTCGCTCGTCCGCACGTAGACCGTGCCGTCGGCGTCGACTCGACCGAAATCAGCCGGACCTGGGGTCTGGTTCATGGGTCCATCTTGCCTGATCCGGCGACGATTGTGACAACGGTGGACACCGGCCGGCAGACGATAGGGTGTCCGCTGTGTTCCTCGCGTCCTTCCCTGCCGGCCCCTGGCAGGCCAACTGCTACGTGGTCGCAACCGCCGGCTCGCACGAGTGCGTGATCGTCGATCCGGGGATGGACGCCGACGAGGGGGTGCAGGGCCTGCTCCGCGAGCACCGGTTGACCCCGAGCGGAATCCTGCTGACGCACGGCCACTTCGATCACGTCGCGTCGGCGGCGTCCCTGGCCGACCACTTCGGCGTGCCGGCCTGGATCCACTCCGCCGACCGACACCTGCTGACCGATCCGGCTGCCGGACTCAGCCCGGACGGCGCGGCCCTGGTCCGACAGGTGCTCACCGAACCGCTGGCCGAGCCCTCGGACCTGCGCCTGCTGGACGGGCAGGTCCGTCTCGATCTCGCCGGGCTCCGGTTCGGGCTGACCCACGCGCCAGGGCATACCGCTGGTTGCGTCCTCTTCGATCTCGACTACCCCGGCCATCACGAGGTAGCCACCGTGGTCTTCACCGGCGACGTGCTGTTCGCCGGCTCGATCGGACGCACTGACCTGCCCGGCGGCGATGCGGACACGATGCGGGCCACGCTGCGGGGCCCGGTCCTTGCGCTGCCCGACACGGCCGCGGTCCTGCCCGGCCACGGACCGCAGTCCACCATGAGGCGCGAACGTGCCCGCAATCCGTACCTGCAACCTGCGTTCCTGAGGAACCGATGAGTCGTCCGACCGCCCTCTCCGGGTTCCCCGAGTTCCTGCCGTCAGGTCGCATCGTCGAACTGCGCGTCCTGGCCAGTCTCGCCGACACCTTCGAACTCCATGGCTTCGCACCCGTGGAGACCAGGGCGGTCGAGACCATGGACCAACTCACCCGCAAGGGCGAGATCGACAAGGAGGTCTTCGTCGTCCGGAGGCTCCACGCCCCCGCTGACGCGGCTGATGAACTGGGCCTGCACTTCGATTTGACCGTTCCGTTCGCCCGCTATGTGCTGGAGAACTCGGGCCATCTGGTGTTCCCGTTCCGGCGCTACCAGATCCAGAAGGCCTGGCGCGGCGAGCGCCCCCAGGAGGGGCGCTATCGCGAGTTCCTGCAGGCGGACATCGACATCGTCGGACGCGACGCGCTGGCCGCCCACCACGACGTGGAGCTCCCCCTGGTGACGCTCGAGGCGCTGGAGAAGCTGCACGTCGACTTCGGCGTCCCCCCGGCCCAGATGAGCGTCAACAACCGGATGCTCTCGGAGGGGTTCTACCTCGGCCTCGGCGCCGAGGACCCCATGGCGGTCCTCCAGCGGGTGGACAAGCTGGACAAGATCGGTCCCGACGCGGTCCGCGAACTGTTGCGCGCCGAGGTCGGGTTGGACGCCGAAGCGGCGGACAAGTGCCTGCAGTTGGCCACGATCCGCAGCGCCGACGACTCCTTCGTGGACCGCGTGCAGTCTCTTGGGGTCGAGCACCCGCTGCTCGAGGCCGGATTGACGGCCTTGGCCGAGGTGGTCCGCACGGCACGGGCGCTGGTCCCGGGACGCCTGGTCGCCGACCTCAAGATCGCGCGTGGGTTGGACTATTACACCGGGACCGTCTACGAGACCACGATGGCCGGGTTCGAGTCACTGGGGTCGATCTCCTCCGGCGGACGCTACGACTCCCTGGCCAGTGACGGACGCACCACCTTCCCGGGGGTGGGCCTGTCCATCGGGGTCAGCCGGATCCTGGTGCCCCTGATCGGCAAAGGTCTGCTGAGGGCCTCCCGCCCCGTGCCGACCTGCGTCCTGGTGGCCGTCGACTCCGAGGAGACCCGCTTCACCGCCATCGCGACCGCGGCTCGCTTGCGAGCCCGCGGCATCGCTTGTGAGGTCGCCCCCAGCGCAGACCGGTTCGGCAAGCAGATCCGCTACGCCGACCGCCGCGGCATCCCGTTCGTGTGGTTCTCCAGCGGTGAGGTCAAGGACATCCGCAGCGGCGAGCAGGTCGCCGCGGACCCCGACAGCTGGCTGCCGCCGGCGGCCGACCTGCGTCCGTCCGTCGTAAGATCCCCCCTGCCGTGAGGGCCCGGAAGAAGGAACACACGTGATCAGAACTCATCAGGCAGGCATGTTGCGAGCCGAACAGGCCGGGACGGTGGTCACGCTGGCCGGCTGGGTGGCCAAACGACGAGATCTGGGTGGGGTCGCCTTCCTCGACCTGAGGGACGCCAGCGGAATCGTCCAGGTTGTGGTCCGCGACGAGATCCTGGCAGCCAGCGGCGCGCACGCCCTGCGCAACGAGTACTGCATTGCCGTGACCGGCGTGGTGGAGATCCGGCCCGAGGGCACCGCCAACCCGTCGCTGGACACCGGGGCCGTCGAGGTCGCGATCACCGACCTCACCGTACTCAACCCGTCCGCGCCGCTGCCCTTCCAGATCGACGAGCGCGCCGGTGTGGGGGAGGAGGCCCGGCTGAAGTACCGCTACCTCGATCTCCGCAGGCCCGCACCGGGGGCCGCCATCCGGCTCCGCTCAGCGGTGAACCGGGCCGCGCGGGAGATCCTGGCCAACCGAGACTTCGTCGAGATCGAGACCCCAACCCTGACCCGGTCGACCCCGGAAGGCGCCCGCGACTTCCTGGTTCCGGCGCGCCTGGCCCCCGGGTCGTGGTATGCGCTGCCGCAGAGCCCGCAGCTGTTCAAGCAGCTGCTGATGGTCGGCGGCATGGAGC
>CAZPCM010000177.1:0-4978 GCA_964585085.1 uncultured Propionibacteriaceae bacterium | reverse complement strand
CGAACATCAACCCCGAGGGCGCCTTCCCGTCCATGTTCGAGCCGGTGCACGGCTCGGCGCCGGACATCGCCGGCAAGTCGATCGCAGACCCGACCGCGACAATCCTTTCCATGGCGCTGCTGCTGGACCACCTGGGACGCGGCGACGACGCCCGGCGAATCGAGGCCGCGGTGGACGCCGACGTGGTCGAGCGCGGGGATCGCAAACGCACCACCTCGACGGTGGGCGACGAGATCGTTGCGCGACTCGCCTGAGCCGTTGCGCGGCTCGCCTGAGGTCGGCGGTGGCCTGAGTCGGTCGGGAGCGGCCCAGGCTCAGGTGACCCGGGCTACTGCACGGCGACCCAGAACCGCCTGGGCTCGCCCTGCAGGCGTCCGTTGAGCCACCAGATGGCCTCGATGATGCCCGCCCCGATGAACCCGGCGACCAGGCCAGTGGTCATCATCGCCGAGTTGGAGGGGTCGATCGAGAAGATCCACTGGCCCAGCGGCAGGGAGAAGATCACCACGTAGGCCAGCACGCAGCCGACCAGCATGATCACCTTCCACCACTGATAGGGACGGGTGATCACCACCATCACCCAGGTGCCCACAATCAGCAGCGACACCAATGCCGCAGTGCTCGCCTGCGTCATGAGCTGTGCCGGCGCGTCGCGCGGGGGCATCACCGACAGGTAGGTGATGAAGGCCACGATCGCCACCGTGATCCCCGCGGGCAGGCCGAAGCGCATCACCCGTCCCACGAAGCCGGGGCGGGCACGCTCATGGTTGGGCGCCAGGGACAGCAGGAAGGCGGGGATGCCAATGGTGAACCAGCCAACCAGGGTGATGTGGATCGGGACGAACGGGAACGGGATTCGCCAGAGGACCACGAGCAGGGCCAGCAGGATCGAGTAGATGGTCTTGGTCAGGAAGAAGTTGGCGACCCGCTCGATGTTGCCGATGACCCGGCGGCCTTCGGCGACCACGTGAGGCAGCGTTGCGAAGCTGTCGTCCAGCAGGACAATCTGCGCGACCGCGCGGGTGGCGGCCGACCCCGTCCCCATCGCCACACCGAGGTCGGCGTCCTTGATCGCCAGCACGTCGTTCACCCCGTCCCCGGTCATCGCCACGGTGTGCCCGCGGCTCTGCAGGGCGGCGACCATCTGGCGCTTCTGCTGAGGGGTGACCCGGCCGAATACGCTCGCCGTGGTCACCGCGGCCGCGAACTCCTCCGGCGCCTCGGGCAACGTCCTGGCGTCCACCACGTCGCCGGTCGTCACGCCGAGGCTGCGGGTCACTGCGCCGACGGCCGTGGCGTTGTCGCCGGAGATGACCTTGAGTGTCACCTGCTGCTCGGCGAAGTACGCCAGGGTGTCGCGAGCCTCCGG
Source organism: uncultured Propionibacteriaceae bacterium (assembly GCA_964585085.1). Taxonomy (GTDB): domain Bacteria; phylum Actinomycetota; class Actinomycetes; order Propionibacteriales; family Propionibacteriaceae; genus Propionicimonas. Next base: position 3,609 of record CAZPCM010000177.1, on the reverse strand, counting down.
GCGCACCTTCTGGTCGAGCACAACGAGGGCGTGTGGGACCACATGACCGGGGGCCTCTGGCGCGTCCACGCTGACCTGGCCGCGTCCGAGCAGGAGGACGCGGCGGCCCTGCGCGCCAACCTCCTCGGCACGATGGGCGGCGGCGGATCCCCTTTCGGCCAGGACATCGGGCGCTCCGATCACCCAGTCGCCATGATCTGCGAAGGACGCTCCGGACCACTTCTTGGCCGAGGTGAACGGCGCCAACGCCGTCACCGGCCAGGCGGCGTCCGACAAGGGCGCGGCCGCGGCGATCGCCTGGATCGAGGCATTGGGACGGGGGTCGCTGGCCGCCAACTGAGCCAGGACGACCCGGCACTGGTCGGCCTCGGCTCCGGAGAGCGGGATCAGTTCGGCGAACTTCATCCCGTTCTCGGTAAGGGTTCCGGTCTTGTCCGCGCAGACCACGTCCACCCGGGCCAGTCCTTCGATGGCCGGGAGTTCCTGCACCAGGCACTGCCGCTGGCCCAACCGGATCACGCCGACCGCGAACGCCATCGAGGTGAGCAGGACGAGGCCTTCCGGCACCATAGGGACCAGCGCGCCAGCCATGCGCAGCACGGCCTCTTGCCACGTGCCGGCACCCTGGGTCAGCTGGACCCACACCGTCGCCAGACCGACCGGCACCATCAGCCACGTGATCAGCCGCAGGATCTTGTTGATGCCCTGCTGCAGCTCGGAGTGGACCAGCGTGAACTTGCTGGCCGCCGCGGTGAGTTGCGCGGCGTAGGCGTCCGCCCCGACCTTGGTCGCGCGGTAGGCACCGCTGCCAGCTACGACGAAGGCGCCCGACATCATCGGGTCGCCCGGATCCTTCTGCACCGGATCGGATTCGCCGGTCAGCAGCGACTCGTCCACTTCGAGGTAGGACTCCTCCACCACCTCGCCGTCGACGACGAGTTGGTCGCCCGGACCGACCTCGATGATGTCGTCGAGGACGATCTGGGAGCGCGGCACCTCGACGGTCACGCCGTCCCTTCGGACGTGTGGATGCCCCTCACCCAGCACTGCGAGGTTGTCGAGGGTCTGCTTGGCCCGGATCTCTTGGACGATACCGATCGCGGAGTTGATGATGATCAGGAATCCGAAGGCCGCGTTGAACCAGGCGCCGGTCGAGAGCACCAGGATGAACAGGACCAGCAGGATCGCATTGATCCTGGTGAACACGTTGGCGCGGACGATGTCCCACGTGGAGCGTCCTGACCGGGGCGGCAGGTCGTTGGCCAGCCCTGCGCGGACGCGCTCGGCGACCTCCTCGGCGGTGAGCCCCGGATACGTCGGCCGCGCGTCGATCGTCATCGGGCCAGCTTGCCACACCGGCGGTGGGTTGCGGCCGCCCGGGCCGAGCGCGCGGCGACAACTGCGGAGGCCGGTGCCGAGCGCGCGGCGACAACTGCGGAGGCCGGGACGGCACCAGGTGTGGGCCATCCTCCGCCGACAGTCTGGCCGCCACCGCTTGTCAGTTCTGCCGCCGAACAACCGATGGCGAAGCTGACAAACGGCGGCGGATGCGGATCGAGCCCAAACCTGACAGGTACCCGCCCGGAGACGCCGCCCGACCGCTCCCTCATTGCCCGCATATCCGAGGGGGGCGTGCCTCAGCTGCCACCCTTGGGCGCAGACGCGAAGGCCTGGAGGATGCGGCGACGGAACAGGTCGGGTTTGGCCAGGTCGGACATGCCCCAGCGCACGATCCACCATCCGGCGTCACGGATGGCCTGCTCGCGGCGCTTCTCCGCCATCACGACTGCGGCCACATCATCGGACGGGCCCTCGTATTTCACTCGTCCATCGAATTCGCCGACAACACCTCGATCAAGCCAGCCGAAGTCCGATCGGGCCACCCAGCGACCGAGGTGGTCGAATACTTCGAACTGCAAGGTGGGAGAAGGCAGTCCCACCTGGGCCATCCGTACTCGGCTTACCGATTCACCCACGCTTTCCGCGCGAGGGTCGGCGAAGGCCAACGCTGCCCGCGCCGTCGCGTTCCCCCAGCGCCCGTGCGCCGCCTCCACAAGATCGGCCATCAGCGCCTTGTCTGCGCCGAGACGGAGCGCGGCGTCCAGGACGCAGACGGCACGCTCGTAGCTCAGCACCCGTGCCACGTCCGTGGCGGTGCGCTCCAGCGATGTCACCAGCATTCCGTCGATCTCGACGATCTCGCGGGGACGGATCGCGGCCAAGCGGACATGCAGGTGGGTTCGTCGGGCGCCGTGTCCGCCTTCGCTTCGAGTGATGGTCACCCTGTCGAGGATGTCCGGCCACGCCGGCAAGCCGTGCAGAACCGCGGCCGATACGTGGCTCAGCACCGAGGTGTCCCCCAGCAGCGGCCACGTCCCCTGCACGAGGAGCACGTGCTTGTGGCGTCCGTCCGAACCGGGTGCATCTGCGTACGCACCGCGACGGACGCGGGAGAGATCGCCCCTCCGAGACAGCTTGGCAATCGCCTCCCGGTTCAAGCCAGAGGCCACCAGGTCACGAGTCAGGTGTACGGTCACCGGGCAAGTCGAGCATGCCGTGTCGGGCCGGACCAGACCTGAGCAGGCATTGACAACAATCGGACAACACTCGTGGATCGCGGCTGACGCGGGCCAGGAGGTCAAACACGTCCGCGTCCCCCAGGATGAAGGGGCTGGTCCCGCGCGAGGCTGGAGGTGCGACGCCAAACACCCCCGCGTCGTCCAGGATGCGAAGGCCGAGGAGCCCTGGCCTGGCTGAGTCCGCTCCCAGCCGCCACCGGTTGTCAGCTCCACCGCCGATCAACCGACGGCAAACCGGACAAACCGCGGCAAACCGGACGGCAGGCGCGAGACACCTCAGAACCCCTCCCAAGGCGCCAAAGCCCTCAGAAGGCAGCGCTGACAGCCGCCAGGTAGCGGCGCCGGAGCTGCCTCTCGCCCTCCTCACCCAGGCACCAAGCGACCAGCTCGCAATGCAACCGCCACCGTTTGTCAGCCCCGCCGCCGATCAACCGACGGCAAACCGGACAAATGGCGGCAAACCGGACGCCGGGCACTTCCCGGACGCCGGGCACTTCCCGGACGCACGTCACGTCCCGGACCCCGACGCGGAAGCGCCCCGACCTCCAGGGGAGGCCGGGGCAACCAGGGACTGGAATCCGGACGCGGCGCTCGACAAGGCCCGTCGAAGGCAGCCTCAGGGGGCACCGCCACCTTCGACGAAAGGGTCCGTGTCCGCGGCTTGGGCCTCAGCGGGCGACGCTGCCCTCGATGAAGTCATCAGAGTGCGACTTCACCCAAGCCATCAGACCGCGCAGCTTGCGTCCGGTCTCCTCGATGGGGTGCGATTCGCCCTTGGCGCGGAGCGCCTTGAACTCGGGCGCACCGGCGTCCTGGTCGTCGATGAACCGCTTCGCGAATGCGCCGGTCTGGATGTCGGCCAGCACGTCCTTCATCCGCGCCTTGACCCCGGCGTCGATGATCCGGGGGCCGGAGACGTAGTCGCCGAACTCCGCGGTGTCAGAGATCGACCAGCGCATCTTGGAGATGCCGCCTTCGTACATCAGGTCGACGATCAGCTTCAGCTCGTGCAGGCACTCGAAGTAGGCCA
>CAZPCM010000176.1:3231-5010 GCA_964585085.1 uncultured Propionibacteriaceae bacterium | reverse complement strand
CGCTGCACAAGTCGCAGGCCGACTACTCGCCCAGCACCATGTACCGGGACTACCCGATCAGCCCAACCCTGTTCCATTGGGAATCGCAGTCCACGACCTCCGTGGCGTCACCAACGGGGCAGCGGTACCTGCGTGGGGACAGTATCGTGCTGCTGTTTGTGCGTCGCGAGCGGGAGAACGACTTCGGCACCGCGCCGTATGTATATCTTGGCCCGGCCTCCTATGTCTCGCACACCGGAAATCGCCCCATCGCAATCACGTGGAAGCTGAATCACGCCATGCCGGGGGACCTGTACGCCGGGACGTCCTTGGCCGTCGGGTAGGTGATGACGGGCGTGGAGTCGACGACAGTGCCATGCAGGTCGAGCAGGACGGCGGCGGCGACGGTCGAGATCATCCCCCGGACCCTCGCGGCGCGCCAGGACCGCCGGCTGGGCGGCGAGACGATCCCGCGTGTGACGCCCGCGACACTCGATGTCAGTGGGTCTGAACTCACCCCACCTCGTTCCCGGGGCTAGCCACAGCCAGCAGCCTCAACCACGACACCCCCAGGGTGAGCGACGCGCCTGGGAAGGTTCCTAGGCCCAGAAGGCGTCGCTTTCGGTGGTGTTCTCGAAGTACTGCTGGACGGACTGGACGCGTCCGTCCCGCAGTTGGAAGACGTTGACGCCGGTGGAGTCAAGGGACACCCCGTTACGAGTCGCCTCGCTTCGGTCGAGGGCGAAGACGTGGCCGTCACCCTCGGCCAAGGCCAGTTGGGTGATCTTGAACGTCCCTTCCGTGCGAGTCATCGCCTCCACCAGGTAGGCCACAATGGCCTCACGGCCTTGCTTGGTTCCCGAAGTGGGGCTGCTCCCCGGCACCACCCACGTGGCGTCCTCCGCGAACAGCTCGCTCAGGGCCGCCAGATCTCCCGCGATGAACGCGGCATACCCCTGCCGGACAACCTCCAAGTCACTCTCGGCCATCGTGCGCTCTCCCGTCTCTGTGACGCACACGGAGTAGGGCGACGCCCTTGCGTGCGCTGGCTCAAGCGTCCCGACCGGCCCGAGATGAGGCAAGGGCGCTCAATTGCTGAGACCGGGGCGACCCGCGGCCGGGCGCGCACTATTTCTTCGTCGCTTTCAGGCTGCCGGTGGTCCTGCCGGTGTCATCGCCGACCAGGCAGATGATTTCGCGGTCCTCGCTGAATGTCCATGACTCCTTGGTCGGCCACAACTCGACCTTGACGTACCTCGACTCGTCGTAGGGGATTCCGACGAACGTTGCGAACTCGGCCGTGCAGAACGTGTCGGCGCGCTTCGTCACTTCGTTCTTGCCGGGGTAGGCGTCACCCTTCATCAGCTTCGACGCGTAGGCCTCGTAAGAGTGCTCGTCCTCGCAGGGCACGAGGTCAACGCTGTCGACCTCGTCGCCCGGGGGGAGTTCGCCGGTGCAGTCGCCGACCGCGAGTTCCGACACCTCGATCTCATCGGAGGCCGCGGCCTCGACGGCGCTCAGCAACCCGCGTCCCATTCCGGCGAGCGTGGGCACGGCGATGACGACGACGATGATCCAGGTCCACGCTTGGTGGAACAGGGACTTCCGGGGTGCCCGTGCCGGAAGGGGCGGCGGGGTCTGGAGTGGTTGGCCGGGCCAAGCCTGGTACGGCTGGCCTGGGTACGGCTGGCCGGTTTGGCCTGGGTACGCCTGGCCTGGGTAAGGCTGGCCGGCTTGGCCTGGGTACGGCTGGCCTGGGTAGGGCTGGCCTGGGTAGGGCTGGCCTGGGTAGGGCTGGCC
>CAZPCM010000176.1:0-3131 GCA_964585085.1 uncultured Propionibacteriaceae bacterium | reverse complement strand
GGGTAGGGCTGGCCGGGGTAGGGCTGGCCGGTTTGCGGCTGGGAGGGCCACGAAGGGGCCTGGTAGGTCACCCAACCAGGCTAGGACACTGCCTGGCGTCCTCCCCGCACGGCCGGCACCGTGACTGTGGGCTCAGACGCTCGCCCGTTGGTGTATGGGTGCGATGTCGCGACCGTGGTGGGTGATCGTGCCGAGGGGCGAGGAGCCGGACCCGGGGAGCGCGCCCAAACGACCACGTGTACGATTCGGGTGTGAGTGAACCGCCTTCTGGTGGCGGGCGAGGTGAGCGGTGGAGTCGACCTGACTTCTCCGAACCCGTATTCGTGAATGAGCATTGTGCGTACGGAGAGCTCTCCAAGCCGGATCGCCACGCGCTGCGGGATGCGCTGGCGACGGCATTCCCCATCGGTAAGTCCTCGCACAAGTTGTGGAGTGACTTTCGCGACACCACGGCTTTCGTGCGGCGGATGACGGACGCGCCGGATAGTGGGCCTGCTGAAGGGATCGTGGGCGGGGCGATCGTGATGAGCTATCCCCAGGATCAGTATGACTATCTGGCCTACATCGCGATTCTTCCCCCGTATCGGCACCGTGGCGGTCTGCTGCGCAGGAGTAGCCGGGTGCCGCATCACGGAACCGCGTTGTTGCACTACGTGTACAACGTCATGCGCAGCCGTGTCACCGCGGCCAGGCTGCAGCAGTATTTGATGATCGAGCCTGCCGGAGAAGCGGCGCTGAAGTTCTATCTGCGCGCCCTGCCGGCCAACGAATACCCGCTGAGGTTCTACGAGGAGGACCGAATCCTCTTGGTCGCCTATGACGGCCTCACGTTGTGACGTGTGGCCGATCGGGTGTCCAGGTCACGAGGGCGACGGACTCCCGTGGAGCTTCTCCAGCCTGGCGCGCAGCAGCTGTGTCCGGTGGGCGTTGCCGTGCAGGTTGAGGTACCGGGTACCGAACACATCCAGAAGCGCGTCGTCGAGCCGTCGAACCGCGCCCGGCGGGTACCGGTAACCCATCCGCTCGGAGTTGGCCGCCGAGTCCACAGCCGCCACCAGCCCGGCGAGCTCCCGCAATGAGGTGATCCCGAGTTCCAGCAGCAGGCCGGAGATCCACGCGTAGTGATCGGTCCGGGACCAGCCGGCGTCCGGAAAGCGCCCGGCGAGGAAGGCGGCGAGTTCCTGGGTCCCGATCCGGGGGTCGGTCGGGTCCGCCTCGGGGGGGCCGGCGTTGAGCGGCTCGCGCAACCGTTCGCGGATGACCTCGAACTCCCGATCGGCCAGTTCAAGCAGGCCCGCGGCCAGCGTGAACCGGCGATTCAAGTCGGGGGCGAGTGACTCCGGCACTGTCCCCTTGTAGCGGATGTCGTGCTCGAACTCCGCCCAGGCATGCTGGAGCACCGTCCGGATCTGGATCTGCGCGCTCCCGACCTGCACCCCGTCGATGGACAGGTCCCCGAGCCAGACCGGGTCGACGGCGACCTGCAGGTGGCGGGACACGTAGCCGAACCTCCCTTCGCTGGCGGTCTCCCGTCCGAGGTCCTTGTCGTCGACCACCCGCAGCTGGTCCCTGATCACCTCCGCCGCGGCAGAGACGTCGCTGGTCACATAGGTGATGATCCGAGTGCCGATCTGGTCGGTGACATCGCGCAAGGGGTCAGGGTAGAGCGGCCGGCCGCCCTCGGTCTTGACCGCTTTCGCCGCAAACGACGCCACACCCTTGCCGCGCCAAGCGACGTCAAGGTAGTTGATCCCCGCGTCATCGAGCGCGCTGGTGAGCCAGGACGCCAGTCTGCGCGCCGCCGCCTCGAGTCGCGGCTGGATCTGCGCGTACGTGCGGACGGCGTCACCGACGAGATTCGCCGGCCCCTGCGCCACCTCGGCCGCCACCGACGGCCTGGGCGTGGGGCTGAGACCGTCGGGCAGGGTCGGGGTCACGATGTAGCCGGTCTGCGCGTCGCCGTAGGTGGTGATCGACTCCGGGCGCCTGGCAGCCATCATGGCCACGTACGCGCACACCACCGCGTCGACCTGGTCCTCGGCGCCGCGGAGGTCGCTCTTGCGCGCTGCCCCGGCCACGGCGGCTACCAGCGCTCCCCACTCGGCGTTTCCCACGACCCGGAGCGGCAGCGGGGCCCGCTCGAGACCTTCCAGAAGGGAAATGAGGCGCAGCATCTCGGCGTGCAGGATCGGGAACGGCCGGTTGGAACGCTGTTTGTACTTCAGCGTCCGACCGAGGCGGAACAGGGCGACCAGGGCCGGAGGCGGGTAGACCTCGATCGCGCGCCGGCCGGCCCGCGAACCGGGATCGCTGTCCAGCCCGAATCGGGCAGCCAGCCGGGCGCCGCGAGGGACACCGCTGAACCCCGGCCTGCCGGTGTTGGACGGGTGTGCCCCGGCGTCGAAGCGTGCGAAGTCGCGGTTCAGGGCGGCCTCACACGGCCTGCTGCCCGTCGCGTTGGTCACGATCAGCGGGGCGTCGATCCCGGCCACGCACTCACCGGCCAGGTGGTCGCGGAGCGACTCAGCGATCGCGTCGTCGGCCGTGGCTCGGGACAGGAGCACCAGCGTGCCGGTCTCGTCGAGCACAGCCAGACCCGAGGGAGCCCGCTCGCCCCAGGCCAGATCGATACCAACGAAGTACACGCCAGTCCCTCCGCATCCCCGCTTGGAGCGGCTCGTTGTCGGCTTCGGCCATTGTGGCCCAACTCCGGCCCACGCCATGGGCCAGCCCCCACCGCCGCAATCATCGTCTGGCGTGATCCGGGTGATCTGTGCGCCGGTGCCGGCACCGTCCCCGGCCGGCTATGAGGAGGTGAAGGACCAGGTGCGTCCGAGCAGGAGAGCGAGCGCGTGCGATAATGGAGTCACGGCGCGGCAGTCGCGCCTTACATCGCACCGCTCTCCGTTCCCTGCTGGTGGCCCTGCCGCTGCGGATGAGGACGGACCTGGACCGCGGTGACCTTCTTCGAAAGCAGTCCCTCTCTTGACGCACAACCTCTTCGTCCCGGCCTCCTTCAACAGCCTGGGCGTCCCGTCGGCGTTGGTGCGCGCGCTCGCGAAGCGCAGCATCACCGACCCCTTTCCCATCCAGCAGGCCACACTGCCTGACACCCTGGCCGGCCGCGACGT
>CAZPCM010000175.1:0-5031 GCA_964585085.1 uncultured Propionibacteriaceae bacterium | reverse complement strand
TCTGCGGCATGTCGGTCATCTTGACCACCTTGCCGAGCCACCAGGCCACCCCGCCGCCGATGGCGATCGCGACGACCATCAGGATGAGGTTGATCGTCTTGCCCTCGGCGAAGAACAGCAGGCCTCCGGATTCACCCTGGATGAAGAAGGTGGCGGCGGTGGCCAGCACCATGCCGACCCCCGCCCATTCGATGCCCCGGCGGGCTGTCACTGGTGACGACATGGCCTTCAGGCCGAGGATGAACAGGACCGCGACACCGAAGTAGACCGCGTTGACGACGAAGGACATGGGTCAGGCCCCCTTCGCGCCGGTCGGTAGTTCCTTCTTCTTCGCCGAGAACATGCCCAGCATGCGCTCGGTGACCACGTAGCCGCCGGCGGCGTTCGCGGCCCCCAGCAGCACTGCAAGGAAGCCGAGCGTCAACTGGAACCAGCCCTCGGCGTGGCCCAGGGCGTACATCGAGCCGACCAGCACAACGCCGTGGACGAAGTTGGAGCCCGACATCAACGGCGTATGCAGAATCACCGGGACCCGCGAGATCACCTCGTACCCGGTGAACGCCGCGAGCATGAAGATGTAGATGTACAAGAGGTCTTCCATGGCTGTCTCCTGGTTCCGGCTCAGAGCCCGAGCACGTTCTTGACTCCGGCGTGGCGTACCTCGCCGGCATGGGTCAGGGCGGTTCCGGCGATCACCTCGTCGTCCCAGTCCAGGACCAGCAGGCCCTCGCTGAGCATCGGTGCAATGAAGTTGTAGAGGTTCTTGCTGAACATCTCCGAGGTATGGACCGGCATCCTGCTGGGCAGGTTCACCGGGCCGACGATGTGGGCCGGGCCGACCCGGACCTCCTTGCCGGCGACTGTCCCGAAGACGTTCCCGCCGCCCTCGGCGGCCATGTCGACCACGACCGCACCGGGCTTCATGCCCATCACCATGGCCTCCGTGATGATGAGGGGGGCCTTCTTGCCCGGCACCGCGGCCGTGGTGATGAGAACGTCGCAGTTGGCGACCGCCTTACCCAGCTTCTCGGCTTGCAGCGCCCTCTCATCCTCGGTCAGTTCGCGCGCGTACCCGCCGGCTCCCGCAGCGCTGACGCCGGTGTCGACGAACTTGGCGCCCAGTGACTCGACCTGCTCCTTGGTCTCCGGACGGACGTCGTACCCCTCCACCAGGGCGCCCAACCGCTTCGCGGTGGCGATCGCCTGCAGGCCGGCGACGCCGGCACCGACCACCAGCACCCTTGCCGGACGGATGGTCCCTGCGGCATAGGTGAGCATGGGGAAGAACTTCGGTGCGCGGGCGGCCGCCATCAGTACGCACTGGTAACCCGCCGCGGCGCCCTGAGAACTGAGGATGTCCATGCTCTGGGCCCGGGAGATGCGGGGAAGCAGTTCCATCGCGAAGGCAGTGATCTGGCGCTGCTGGAAGAGCTTCACCCGCTCAGCGCTGGCGTAGGGCTGCAGCATCCCCATCAGCAGGGTCCCCGGCCGCAGCTTGGCAATCGTGGCGTCGTCAGGGGCGCTGATCACCCAGACCACGTCAGCCGCCGCCAGGACATCATCAGTGGAGTCCACCCAGGAGACATCGCCCAGGGTGCTCTCGTCCAGGAAGGCGCCGTCGGTGGCGCCGCGCTGGACGACGATCTCCGCGCCGGCGGACCGGAGTTTCTTGACCACGTCTGGGACGATCGGGGTGCGGCGCTCTCCTGTCTCGGTACAGGTCGGGATTCCGAGGACAACGGCCATGCCCACTCCTTCGTCTTGCCTTGTCGAGTGGCACGAATCTAGTGAACCCGGCCGACATCTGGCACCCCGACACCCCATCCGGGACAACCGGGCGTGCCGCGACGGGTAAGGTGCCTTGTCAGAGGCGTGAAGGGAGGCGCTGTGGGTGTGGACTACCTGGTGGTCACCCGTGCCGACGACATTGCCGACATCGTCGGCACGGTGTTCGCCTCATCGTTTCCGGCGGCCGAGCTGGCGACTGCCGCCGACCTGATCCAGGGAGTCCTGGAGGGCCGGGTGAGTGTGCTTGCGGCACGTGAGGCGGGCCAGTGGCTCGGTGCGGCCGTGCTGGAGAGGTTCGGCCAGGGGACATCAGTGTTGACTTATCTGGCCGTGGCCGGTGCCACCCGAGGCAAGGGCGTCGGTCATGGACTGCTTTCCGCGGTCTCGGCCATGGTGGCCCGATCCGGAGGCGACTACTTCCTGGCTGAGATCGAACCGCCGGGCAGCACACCCGAGCGGCCAGAGCATGGCGACCCCGGCCGGCGCGCGCGTTTCTACGACCGCGCAGGGGCCAAGGCCCTGCCGATCAGGCACTGGCAGCCCCCGGCGGCCCCTGGCCTGCCGTTCATTCCGCTGACCCTGATCGCTCTGCCTGCCGGGCGGCCGCTCCCGGCGTCGCTGCCTGCTGACCGGATCATCGCCTTCGAGCGGACGTACCACGCGTCGGACCTCCGCTCGGCCGCACTCGAAGCGACGATCGCCTCCTTCCTGGGCCGTGAATCGCTTCCTTTGGCCGACCTCGACGACCTGTACCACTGAGTCCGCGAGAGCCGTCGATTCGCGGTTCCACCAGCGAGGGCGGTAGAGTTCAGGTTCGCCGTTCGATCGGCCGCGGGCCTGCAAGAGCTCCCCAGCGACTACCTCACCGTGATCGTGCCACCGGGTAGGGGAGCGCCGCGCAACGGGAAACCGAAAGGAGAGCAGCCCTTCATGGATGCTGACACCAAGAAGAAGGTCATCGAAGAGTACGCCACCGTGCCGGGGGACACTGGATCTCCCGACGTGCAGATCGCGCTGCTCACCAAGCGGATCGCCCACCTGACCGAACACCTCAAGACGCACAAGGGCGACCACCACAGCCGTCGCGGCCTGATGCTGCTGGTCGGCCAGCGCCGCCGCCTGCTCAACTACGTCGCCAAGAAGGACGTCGAGCACTACCGCGCACTGATTGCACGCCTCGGCCTGCGTCGGTGACCGATCTGACCTGAGAGGGAGTGGCTGCTCGCAGCCGCTCCCTTCGGGCAATTCCTGCCCGGACAACTACACACTCGCCTCCGCGGGACGCCGGCGACGTCGGTCCTCGGTAGTGGCCTTCGGGCGGGACGCGCAGCGCGTCCGCTCCCGCGGGTCTCGATCGAAGACCGGGTCGGTGGGCTTCTGCGGGGGTGCGACGAAAGGAAACCCATGGAAGGCCCTGACCTTCGTTACACCGAAGCCGTGATCGACAACGGCTCATACGGCAAGCACGTCGTCCGCTTCGAGTCGGGGCTGCTGGCCCGCCAGGCCGGCGGCAGCGCGTCGGTCTACCTCGACGGCGACACCATGCTGCTGTCGGCGACCACCGCGCAGAAGTACCCGCGGGACGCCATCGACTTCTTCCCCCTGACTGTGGACGTGGAGGAGCGGATGTACGCCGCCGGCCGCATCCCCGGGTCGTTCTTCCGTCGCGAGGGCCGCCCGTCCGAAGGCGCCATCCTGGCTGCCCGCCTGTGCGACCGTCCGCTGCGTCCCTGCTTCGTCAAGGGCCTGCGCAACGAGGTCCAGGTCGTCGTAACGGTGATGGCGCTCAACCCCAACGTGCTCTATGACGTGTTGGCGATTAACGCCTCGTCGGCCTCCACCACGCTGGCCGGGCTGCCGTTCAGTGGACCGGTCGGCGGTGTTCGGGTGGCGCTGATCGGCGACCACTGGGTCGCCTTCCCCACCGTCGAACAGGTCGAAGGCGCCACCTTCGACATGGTCGTCGCCGGCCGCGTCCTGCCCGACGGCGACGTCGCGATCATGATGGTCGAGGCCGAGTCCACCGAGGGCACGTGGGATCTGGTCCGATCCGGCCGCACTGCTCCGACTGAGGAGGTTGTCGCCCAGGGGCTAGAGGCTGCCAAGCCCTTCATCAAGGTGCTTTGCGACGCCCAGGCGGAACTGGCGGCGATGTTCCCCAAGGCTGTCGCCGAGCTGCCACGGTTCCTCGACTATGAGGACGACGTGTACGAGGCGGTCGCGGCCGCCGGGGCCGACCGGCTCGCTGCGGTGATGAGCCTCTCCGGCAAGGTCGAGCGGGAGACCTCCACCGAGGCGCTGCTGGCCGACCTCCAGGCCGAACTGGCCGATCGGTTCGAGGACCGCTCACGGGAGATCACCGGGGCCTATCGGTCGTTGACCAAGAAGGTCGTCCGGCACAAGACCCTGACCGAGCAGGTGCGGATCGACGGACGCGGCGTCAGCGACATCCGGACCCTCTCGGCCGAGGTTGGCGTTCTGCCGCGGGTGCATGGCTCGGCGCTGTTCATGCGCGGCGAGACCCAGATCCTGGGGGTATCGACGCTGAACATGCTCGACATGGAGCAGAAGCTCGACACGCTGGCGCCCGAGACCACCAAGCGCTACATGCACAACTACAACTTCCCCCCCTACTCCACCGGGGAGACCGGCCGGGTGGGTTCGCCCAAACGGCGTGAGATCGGTCACGGAGCCCTGGCCGAGCGGGCGCTGGTACCGGTTCTGCCCAAGCGGGAGGAGTTCCCCTACGCGATCCGTCAGGTATCAGAGGCCCTTGGCTCCAACGGGTCCACCTCAATGGGGTCGGTGTGCGCCTCGACGCTGTCGCTGTTGAACGCCGGTGTCCCATTGAAGGCGCCGGTCGCAGGCATCGCCATGGGGCTGATGAGCGAGGAGATCGACGGCGTCACGCGCTACATCGCGCTCACCGACATCCTGGGCGCCGAGGACGCGCTGGGGGACATGGACTTCAAGGTCGCAGGTACGCGAGATTTCGTCACCGCCCTGCAGTTGGACACGAAGCTCGACGGGATCCCGGCCGATGTGCTGGCGGCGGCGCTCCTTCAGGCCCGGGACGCGCGGCACACCCTGCTGGAGGTGATGGCAGAGGCGATCGACACCCCCGATGAGATGAGCCCGTACGCCCCCCGGATCATCACCATCAAGATCCCGGTCGACAAGATCGGTGAGGTCATCGGGCCCAAGGGCAAGATGATCAACCAGATCCAGGACGACACCGGCGCC
>CAZPCM010000174.1:0-5214 GCA_964585085.1 uncultured Propionibacteriaceae bacterium | reverse complement strand
CCCGGCAGCGCGGAGAGACGACCCGGCGATCTCATGGCCCAAGTGCTCACCCACCCACGATCCGGGGGCACGTCATCCCAGCAGCGGTCACCGTCCCTCACGACCAGCGGGCGCACAGTCTGCCTGCAGACCTACCTCGCGGGGTCAGATTAGTGATGAGTGCTGACCCGCCAGCCGCTACTAGAACCGAGCCTCCCGCACCCTCCCGAAGAAGCCCGCGAACGACTCGGTAGAACCCATGAGATTCGGACGTTAATCCCCGGTAGGGAGCAGACGTGAGCACGAGTCTGTCAGATAGGGCGTTGGGCCGTGTCCAGGACGCTGGCTTGCCACTCCAACAGGACTTTGTCCGCGATGCTCAGGCCGAACTTCCGCAGAATCTGCTGGGTGAGCTCAATGCCCGTGGCACGTGGTGCCGCAAGCAGCTCCGGCGACGAGACGATTCTGCTGGCTGAGAGGGACTCGGCCTGCGTTACGTACGAGCCATGGAGTTCACGCTCCCAGCTGCCGGAAACGAGTTCGCGCCCGGCGATGTGGCAGAGGCTCACGTCAATGGAGACGGTGTCTGCGCGGAGTGCCATAGCGCACCGGGCCCCGAGCTCGGCCACCTCCACCAGGTAAAGAAGCACGTCCCAGACCGCAACAGAGCCAGTCGCGTCCGGGGTCCCAGGGCGGAGTTCGGCGGCATCGCGCAGGTCCGTTGCGATGATCCGACGCTGAAGAAACTGCCCGCTCGAGAACATGCGCCACGCTTCGATATGTGGCACGACCTCGGCCTGGAGATCCTGCCCAACCCAGTTTCCGTGATGCGCGACCCGGTCTCGGTTACTGACCATCGGCACCGGCCACCCCCGCAGTCGCACAGCTTGCGTCGCAGCGAACGACTCCAGTTCGTCGGGGCGGATGCGGCTCGCTTCGTACGGCCGTGGCCGAATTGTGACGTCGAAGTAGGCCGGCGCTACGGCACGTGACACGAGCGCGCTACCTACTGGGTTGTCGACTGAGGAGGGCGCCGCCCATGCCTCGACGGACTCCTTATCGAACGCTTCGGTGTCCCGCTGCTCCGGGGATAAAGAAGCGAGGATGAACGGAGCGCCAGCATCTCTAGACCGTCGGAAGTACTCGCGCACGCCCTTGTCGATCGCCAAGTTGTGCAGGTCGCGCATGTCGACGAGCGACGGCACCTGGCTCGACTGAGGTTTCCCGCGAGGGCGAACGTACGTCTGCCCAGCCTGCAACACGCCAGGGTAGTCCTTCTTGCAGATGTGGAGATCGACGTCAAACTCCGCTACATCGAGGACAACCACGTCGGCGCCGGAGCTGAGTGTGAAGTGGTTGAGGTGAAACGACAGTGGCGGGTCGCTGTACCTAGCCAGCTGGTCGCTTACGTTATCGAAGTCTCTCCATTGCGCCACCTGTCCGGCGTCGAGGCCAGGCGCCATGGCCACCATCCGGTCATCGTCGATGCCGAGGCAAACCTGGCCACCGTCACGGAGGTTCGCCATCGCCATCGCTGCCCGAACGACGCGCGCGACGTACTGCTTGTCGGTTAAGTCCCCTTTGCCCTTGACCTCGAAGGAACGGGACTCTCGCCCCAATCGGAGGCTGTCCTCGACTTCCTGCTGGCTGACCACGCGTGGATTCTAAGCCTGCTTGCGGACCGCGCCGGAGAACCCCGCGGCAGCATCCTGGCCCGACTGATCGCTGGTTCCACGCGGCCCGCTTGCGCCGACTCGTCGCGGCAGATCAGGTCGCGGCCGGGCAGCCGACAGGCTACCGTCCGCGGCGCGGCAAATCCGCGCGTTGTCAGGGGCTGATTCCGGGGTCCTGGGTGGGTCGGCGGTAGTTCGATTCGTGCCGGTCGTGCTGCTGGTGGCGTGGGATGGGGTCGATGCGTTCGTAGACCTCCCATGGAGCCTCCGGCCCCAAGCTGGGCGTGGTTAGTTCGGTTCGCCAGGCCAGGAATCGTCGGTTGACCTCGTTCAGTTGGCCGAGGCTGACGCCGTATTCGGAAACGTCTTCGACGGTCAGCCGCGCAGCGGCACCGAGTTGGTCGGCGAACATGGCCACGTCGAATCCCGGGTCGTGTTCAGCCGCGATCCTCAACAGGTCGGCGTCGCTGAACAGGCCGGTTTGGCGGATCGCGTCGACGTCGAGAAAGTCACGCGGTTCGGCCCGGCTGAACAAGGCGCAGACTTTGTTCGCGACAGCATCCGCAACGGCCAGAACGGGTCCAATGCCCATCCACACCGGGTCGTGGGCCCGCCAATCCACGCCCAGGTCAACCTCGAACACGTACCCGTCCCCGGTGGCGACCAGCAGGCGCGCGAACTGATCACCGACGCGGTGCACCTCCGGGGTGTAGCCGTGCTCGGCCAGCGTGGCGACCGTCTGGTCCACTGCACTGCGGAAGACGGCCGCAGGCACGGCAGGAGTGAACAGGTCGACGTCGTGGGTGGGTCGAAGGGTCAGGCCGTGCTCGCGGATCGCACCCGAACCAGCCAGCGCGAACCCGACCGGGGCGATCGCGGCCAGCATGATCCGGGTGGCTTGTCGCTGGTGCTCCTCGGCGCTGGTCACGGCCGGCTACAGCTAGGCGCGCAGGTCGGGGAACCGTGATTCCCACTGGGCCCGGCACCGCTGCGGCAGGGCCAGGTCGGGCCACACCCGGCGGAGCAGGACCGGGTTGAGCAGGGCTTCCTGCACCTCGCGGGTGCCTTCCCGGATCAGGTTGCGGTAGGCCTTGTGCAGACCGCTGCGAGTATCGAGATCCGCTGTCGGGTCGGGCCCCCAGTACACGGTGCGGGGCAGGATCACCACTCCTGCGGCCGGCCCGCGCAGGGCGTCCAGGCTGCTCGGCGTCTCGTAGGGGATGACGTCCTGATACAGGACATGGGCCTCCATCGCGATCCCTCCTGCCGTCCGAGTGCCTCATCACAAGGGTATCGGGCGACCACGACACGGCCCAGACCGACTCGACACACTGCTCGTCGCCAAGCGCCGCGGTCGTGTCCTGGTCGCCGATCCTCTGAGCGGTCGCCGGCGACCACTCCCTGTGCTCAGGTGCCGGAGGCCATGTAGGCGGCCAGGATGTAGTTGGGGTGCCGGTCGAGGTTCTTACGGGCCCGGTCGTAGCGCATCGTGGTCCGCGGGTCGGCGTGCCGGGCGGCGATCTGCACATCCCGCAGATCCACCCCGGCGTCCAGCATCGTCGTCACGAAGGTGTGCCGCAGCATGTGGGGGTGCATCCGCGGCAGCCGCACATGCGCATCCTCAGCCAGATGCTTCAACCTGCGGGTGGCGGCGTGCCGGTCCATCCGGCTCCCGCGGACGGTGCGCAGGATCGGCCCCTCGGCCCGTCCCGCGACAGCGCGTTCGACCGCACGCTGCACCGCCGGCGGCAGCGGGGTGAGGACGACCTTGCCGCCCTTTCCGCGGACCTTCAGGACCCGGTGGCCGTGTTCTTCACCCAGGTCGGCGATATTCGCGCCGCAGGCTTCGAAGATCCGCAACCCGAGCAGGCCGAGCATGCACACCAGGGCGAAGTCGTTGCTGTTGGCCGAGGAGCGGGCGGCACTGAGCATCGCTTCGAACTGGAGATGCGACAGGCCCAAGGTCGGGGACTCCGGCGGCACGTTCGGACGGCGGACGTAGTCGGCCGGGGACTGCGGCAACACCTGGTCGATCACACAGGTGCGGTAGAACCCGGCGACCACTGAGACCCGCCGGCTGACCGTGGACGGCTGGTAGTGGCGGACCTCCTGCATCCACCGCACATAGAGCTCGATCTGGGCGCGTTGCGCCGCCAACGGCTCCACACCGCGTTCCCGGCACCACACCAGGTAGGCGCGCAGATCCGATTCGGTGTGAACACGGGTCTGGCCACGGTACCGGGCCAGATAGGCAGCCACCGCCCTCACCAAAGGATCGGTCGCCGCGTCGATGAGAACCGGGAACAAGACAGGCTGAACAGTAGTCATAAACGATCCTGCGCCCCAGCACCGCCACCACGCCAGCAGCAAGAGCGAAGGCAGGCAGAAGCGCGTGTTGGGTCGGCCGTTGGCCGCCTGACAGGGGATTAGGCGCAGGCGCCCGGGGGTGAGTCAATGGAGTATGGATGTTCTGTACACCAGAAGCGGTCGACTGCTGCAGCGTTTGGGCAACCAGCTCCACTCACGGACCGGACGCTACCTCGGCCAGATCCACAACGGGAAGGTGTTCGACCCCGACGGACGCTACTGCGGCACCCTCGTGGGCGACCGGGTGGTGTATCGCACCATCGACAGCGCCGCCACCAGCACCGCCTCCGCCGCCGCGGCGTGCGCGGCCAGCATCCGCGCCAATCGCACCGGCTCGGCCCTCTGGGGCGTCGAGCCTTCCTTCGCGGACTGACCGCAGGTGGAGATCGTGCTCGTCACATGGCCTCTTCTCCATCCGTTAGGCGACGCCTCACGCACGTGATCGGGCGGCGCGATCCTCAAGCCGGAAGGCTACGTCCGGGCGGCGGCAAGTGCGAGACCCAGGCAGATCCGGTAAGGCTACCGAGGTAGTGCAGATGGTAGTATTCTGGTGGCATGAGTCAGGTGAAGCTGAGTGTGAGTCTGTCCGAGGGCGAGGTCGCCGCCTTGGACAAGTACGCCCGCGCGGCCGGGTTGAAGTCCCGTTCGGCGGCGATCCAGCAGGCGATCAGGCTGCTGGGCGATCCCGAACTTGAGGCCGCCTACGCGGCTGCCTGGCAGGAGTGGGAAGACTCAGGCGACGCCGCAGCCTGGGAAGCCACCGTGGCCGACGGACTCGCTGATGCTCCGCGGTGAGATCCGGCTGACCGATCTGGAGCCCGCTCGGGCCGGTGAGGCGAACAAGCGCCGACCAGCGGTCATCGTGAGTAACGACAGAGCAAACGCCAGCGCGGCGAGGCTGGGACGGGGTGTCGTCACCGTGGTGCCCCTCACCAGCAACATCACCCGGGTGTTCCCTTTCCAAGTCCTCCTACCAGCCGAGGAAATCGGAACCCATGTGGACTCTAAAGCCCAGGCCGAGCAGGTTCGCTCGATCTCCGTGGAACGACTCGGTCCAGTTATCGGCCGCCTACCGACTCACCTGATGGCCCAACTCGAGGACGCACTACGCCTCCACCTGCAACTGTGATCGTCGCCAGGCGCGGCAGATCAGGGCGTCTGCGTCGTGGTCCCAGTGGGGCGATGTCGTCTGCCG
>CAZPCM010000173.1:0-5228 GCA_964585085.1 uncultured Propionibacteriaceae bacterium | reverse complement strand
ACCGCCAGCTCGACCGGCAGGCCGTGGCAGTCCCAGCCGGCCTTCCGCTCGACGTGGTAGCCCTGCATGGTCTTGAACCGGGGGAACACGTCCTTGAACACACGAGCTTCGATGTGGTGGGTCCCGGGAGTGCCGTTGGCGGTCGGCGGACCCTCGTAGAAGGTCCACGGCCTCCCCTCGCGCGTCTTGTCCAGGGAGGCGGCGAACGTGCCGTTGGCTTCCCAGAACGCGAGGATCTGCCGCTCCATCGCGGGCAGGTCGAGCATCGTGGGCACCGGGCGGTACGTCGACTGGGTCATCTGCGGTCCTTCGTCGTGACGAGACGAAGGGACGAGTCCTCCTGGCGGAGGCCCCGCGGTACCACCCTTCTTGGGCGCTCGGGCGCCCCTCTTGATTGGTCGCCGCAGCCGGTTCTAGTGAGCGCGGGGGAGAGTCCCGGGTGACCCCTGTGACCGTCCACGACGCGCCGTTCTTCCGGCAGCTCCGAGGTGATGGCCCCATCAATGCCGTGCGGACGGCGACCATTCTAACGGGGTTCGTCGGTGGCCGTCTCCCTCGAACTCGCGGCCCGGTCGTGAGCGGTCGTGGGCAGGGTGGGCGAGGCAGATCCCGACCGATCCTGCGAAGTCAGCGCTCCCACCCGCTTCCGCAAGCCGGATCGGCCGGGATGTGCCTCACGGTGCTGTGCCACAGGCACCGAGGGGCCGTCGTGCGGAACAGTCGGCGACCACTAGAACCGCGCTCGTGGCCGGATCGGGCGCATCAGGCGCCGGAGGCTTGAGCCCGGAGACGCTCAGCACTTCCCGCCAGATCTGCTTGTGCAGCGCTCGGCGCGGCTGCCCTGACCCGGGCCCGAACAGTGGGCGGCCCTCGCGGAACTGCCGAAGAACAGAGTTCGGCACGACCAGCCGGGGGTGGCTGCTCGTGCCGAACTCAGTGGCGGTGAGGCAACTCGACCGGGTGCGTCACTCGGGCTTGGGGGTCTCCGTCTCGCCCGATGCGGTTGACGGGGCCGGAGCGGCAGGAGGTGGCTCGGCGTGTCCCCGGTAGTCCATTCCGGGTGCGCGGTCGCCCAGAAGAGCGGACCGGCGCGCCATGTAGTCGTCGACCTCGATATCTCCCTTGGCCAACCGCTCATCGAGGATGCGAAGCGCATCTCCCACCGGTGGCTGGTGGTGGGGATGCGGTCCAGGCAGGAATCCCGGCCCGGGATGTGCGCCCTTCTTCTTCTTGATGATCATGATGACGAGGACCACCAGCCCAACCAGCAGGGCCAGGCTGAACAGGCCGTGCACCATGCCGAACAACATGTTCGGCCCACCGAAGCGATGCATCGCGGAACCTTCCTCTCGGTTGTTTCTATGATGCGCCATGGTGCCAACCGAACCTGTCCGGAGGCTGTGAGTTCGCCGGTGAGGAGGTACGGCGGTCTGGCCCGGAGCAGTTGAGCTCAGCTTCGGACCGGCGGGATCTCCCAGTCGGCTTCGATCAACTGCTCGACCATGACCGCCAGCCCGTCCGCGTCGTTGTGCGGGGCGACCAGATCGGCAGCCTCGATCGCCTCAGGCACGGCGTTGCCCATCGCCACGCCGATTCCCGCCCAGGCCAACATCTCCAAGTCGTTGCGCTGGTCGCCGAAGGCAATCACCTCGTGGCGGGCGATGCCGAAATGTGCGCAGATCCTGGCCAGGCCGGTCGCCTTCGACACCAGGGAGCTCTGCACCTCGACAAAAGGCACTCCGGAGGTGGTGGGCGCGCACCCCTCGATCCCGAAGCTGTTGATGATCTCGGCCAGTTCCTCGGCGGGCATCCCGGGCAGGAACGCCATCAGTTTGATGGTCGGTTCACTGATGAGGTCGGCAAGGTCGGTAGCCCTCCGGGTCCAATCGGGCCGTCCGAGACCGATCTCGCGCCACATCTCCAGGTAACCCTCCTGGTAGACCAGTGCCTCACCGGCCTGGCGGGCGGACGCGAACCGGACGTCAGGAAGGACCGGCAACAGCGCCTCGACCACCTGCTGCTGGACGTCGACGGTCATCGGGTCCTCGAAGTAGATCTCGCGGGTGCCGACGTGGAACCCCACGCCGCCGTTGCTGGCGATCGCCGGGCCGAGGAGGTCGTACTGGGTCAGGACGTTGGTCATCGCGGGCAGTCGGCCGGTGGTCGGGATGACCGGGACGCCGGCCTCGGCGGCCAGGTCGATGGCGCGACGCGTCCGGGCGCTGAGGGAGTGGTCGGACCGCAGCAGCGTCCCGTCCAGGTCGGTGGCGATCAGGCGAATGGGCATGTCAGGCAGTCTGTTCGAGCTTGCGGCGGCCCTGGAAGGCGCGGCCGAGAGTGATGTCATCAGCGTACTCGAGGTCCCCGCCCACAGGCAGCCCGCTGGCCAGCCGCGAGACTGTCACCCCCAGCGGCAGAAGGAGTCGGGAGAGGAACGCGGCCGTCGCCTCCCCTTCGAGGTTGGGGTCGGTGGCCAGGATCACTTCGTCGACCGTTCCGTCCGCCAAGCGCCGGCAGAGTTCGCCGATGTGCAGGTCGCTCGGTCCGACGTTGTCGATCGGACAGATCGCTCCGCCGAGCACGTGGTAGAGGCCACGGAACTCGCGCGTCCGCTCGATGGCCATGACGTCCTTGGACTCCTCGACCACGCAGATGGCGGTCCGATCGCGCCGCGGGTCGCGGCAGATCCGGCAGGTCTCGGCTTCGGCGATGTTGAAGCAGACCTCGCAGAAACGCACCTCCTCGCTGACCCGGCGCAGGGCGTCCGCAAGCCGCTCCACGTCGGCCTTGTCGGCCTGCAGGATGTGGAACGCGATGCGCTGGGCGCCCTTGGGACCGATGCCCGGCAGCCGTCCCAGTTCGTCGATCAGTTCCTGGATCGGGCCCTCGTACACGTTTCTCCTTGTCGAGGGGCGGTCAGCGGCCCAGGTCGGGCATCTGAGGGAGAGCCGGCATGGCGGCCTGGGCGGCGACCTGGACCTTGTGCTCGGCGTCGCGGACGGCAGCCACGATCAGGTCGCCGAGAGTCTCGGTGTCGTCGGGGTCGCAGGCCGAGGGTTGAATGGTCACGGTGAGCAACTGACCGGTGCCGGACATGGTCACCTCGACCAGGCCACCGCCGGCGGATCCGGTCACGGTACGGGAGGCCAACTCGGCCTGGGCGCTGTCGAACTGCGCCTGCATCGCCTGAGCCTGCGCCAGCAGCCCTTGGAGATCGAACCCACCCTGATCGAACATCACGCTCCTTCGTCACCGGCCATGGTAGCCGTCGGCCGGGCGGCCGCTCGGTGGGGAGTGGCTGCGCAAGGCCGACGAGGTGAGCGACGGCGACCCTTCGTCGAGCTCAGGGGTCGTTCGCTTTGATGAGGGTCTGGCTCTTGTGGGCCGGTGAGCCTTCGTCGGGCCGGGCGACCGTTCGTCGGGCTCAGGGGTCGTTCGCTTTGATGAGGGCCTGGCTGTTGTGGGCCGGTGAGCCTTCGTCGGGCCGGGCGACCGTTCGTCGGGCTCAGGGGTCGTTCGCTTTGATGAGGGCCTGGCTGTTGTGGGCCGGTGAGCCTTCGTCGGGCCGGGCGACCGTTCGTCGGGCTCAGGGGTCGTCGGTGGGGTCAGGGCTCTTCCTCGGCGATCAGTTCGGCTCCCAGGTGCCGGATCAGGAGCTCGGCTCCGGTGGTCCCGGAATCGTCGAGCGACTGATCGTCGCGGCTGGGCTCGGCCTCCGGCACCTCGGGGGCGGGGGACGTCCGGGTGGCCCGGATGTTGCGACGCGCGTTCGCCGGTCCGGTCGAGCCGGACTCAGGGACGGGTGGTGGCCCCGACGGTCTGGCGGGCGAAGCCGCGCGGTTCACGGGGGTGCGGCGCTCAGGATCGGGGGCTGGCTCGGCGGCCGGATCGACGATGACCTGAATCGTCAGGGCAGCCCCGACCACGGCCAGGATCGCCTCGCGGAGCACGTCGTCGTTGCCGCCCCGTCCGAAGCTGTCCCGGGCTCCTGCGTTGGCCATGCCGAGGGTGAGGACGTCGCCCCGGACCTCGATGACCTGGGCGTTCTGGCTGAGCAGGATCCAGGTGAACCGACGCCTGTTCTTCACCTCGTCCAGAACCTCCGGCCACAGCCGTCTCAGGTCGGCGGTGCCGAGCGTCCCACCAGTCTGGACGGGAGGTGGTGCGGCGCCCGGCGTTCCCGCAGCGGGAGACTGCGGCGCCGGGCGATCGGAACCCGCCGGCGTTGTCGGCGGACCGCCGGCTCCGTGGCCCGCGCGGTCCGGTGCGGTGTGCGCTGCGGATCTTCTGGCCTCGGGGGCCTCCGGCGCCGCCGTCCCCCTCGCGGCGCCGGGCCGTTCCGCGCTGGGACGGGGCGGGGCGGGCTCGCCGCGGCTGTCCGGCCCGGCTGGGCCGGCGGGCCCGCGCTCTGCAGGTTCGCGCTCCGCAGGTTCGCGCTTCGCAGGCTCGCTGAGGGCGGCGGAGGTGTCGGAGGCCCGGCCCATGGCCAAGCGGCGCTCGATGCGGTCCAATCGCGCGTGCACGCCGCGTCCGTCGACGTCCGCCCCAGGCAGCAGCACCCGGGCGCACATGAGCTCCAAGTGGAGCCGCGGCGCGGTGGTCCCGCGCATCTCGGTCAGCCCCACCGCGATGACCTCTGCGGCCCGGGTGAGCTCCCCGGCGCCCAGTGCGTTGGCTTGCGAGTTCAGCCGGTCGGCTTGGTCGCCGGCCACGTCGACCAAGCCGGAACTCAGCGCGTCCGGAACGGCTGCCACGATGATCAGGTCGCGCAGACGTCGAAGCAGGTCCTCGGCGAACCGGCGCGGATCCTGGCCGACCTCGATCACCTTGTCGACCGCGGCGAAGACCCCTTGGGCGTCGCCGGCAGCGAACGCGTCCACGATCTCGTCCAGCAGCGTGTCGGGGGTGTAGCCGAGCAGGGCCGTGGCCTGGCGGTAGGTGACGCCGGAGTCCTCGGCCCCGCCGAGCAGCTGGTCGAGCACGGACAGCGAGTCGCGCACCGAGCCTGCGCCGGCGCGGACCACCAGCGGCAGCACCGCAGGTTCGACCGCGATCCCCTCCGCCTCGCACAAACCCGCCAGGTAGGCGCTCAGCGTCTTCGGTGGCACCAGCCGGAACGGGTAGTGGTGGGTGCGGGAGCGGATGGTGCTGAGTACCTTGTCGGGCTCGGTGGTCGCGAAGATGACCTTCACGTGGGGGGGCGGCTCCTCGACCACCTTGAGCAGAGC
>CAZPCM010000172.1:0-5238 GCA_964585085.1 uncultured Propionibacteriaceae bacterium | reverse complement strand
TTGGCCTTGGTGCCGTCCACGAAGAAGCCGGTCGACTCGATGACGATGTCTACGCCGAGCTCGCCCCAGGGCAGCTTGGCGGGATCACGCTCTGCGAAGGCCATGATCTTCTTGCCGTTGACCGTGATGGATTCCTCGTCGTAGGTGACCTCGCCCGGGAAGCGGCCCAGGATCGAGTCGTACTTCAACAGGTGGGCCAGGGTCTTGTTGTCGGTGAGGTCGTTGACAGCCACGACCTCGAGATCGGCGCCCGAAGCGACCAGGGCGCGGAAGTAGTTGCGGCCGATCCGGCCGAAGCCGTTGATGCCAACCTTGACGGTCATGATGAATGGGTCTCCTTACTACGGACTGTTTGCCCCAAGCCGGAAATGCCAGGCAGGGTGGACAAGCCACACCCTAGCGAAAAGAGGCTGGGGACGGTGGGCCTTTTCCCGATCCTCGCCTCCCCGGCCGTCCGGGACTGCATCAGCGCTTGTCGCGCCACAAATCAGGCGCGGTCAAGGAGATCCGGGCTGAGCCCCGCCTCGGTATTGGGGATACCCAATTCACCGGCGCGCTTGTCCGCAGTGGCCAGCAGCCTGCGGATGCGACCGGCGACCGCATCCTTGGTCAGCGGTGGATTGTGCAGCTGCCCCAACTCCTCGAGGCTGGCCTGCTTGTTCTCCAGCCGCAATCGCCCCGCGACCAGGAGGTGCTCGGGCACGTCCTCGCCCAGAATCTCCAGAGCACGTTGCACGCGGGCTCCGGCCGCCACCGCGGCACGGGCCGAGCGGCGGAGGTTGGCGTCGTCGAAGTTGGCCAGCCGGTTGGCCGAGGCTCGCACCTCGCGACGCATCCGACGCTCCTCCCAGGCCAGCACCGACTCGTGAGCACCCAACCTGGTGAGCAGGGCCGCGATGGCGTCGCCGTCGCGGATGACCACCCGGTCCACGCCACGAACCTCGCGCGCCTTGGCAGCGATCCCGAGGCGGCGGGCGGCACCCACCAGCGCCAAAGCCGCTTCCGAGCCGGGGCAGGTGACCTCCAGGGCCATCGACCGTCCCGGTTCGGTGAGCGAGCCATGGGCCAGGAAGGCGCCACGCCACGCGGCGACCGCGACATCCAGTCCGCCACTGACGACCTGGACCGGCAGTCCGCGCACTGGGCGTCCGCGGGTGTCCACCAGTCCGGTCTGGCGGGCCAAGGACTCCCCGTCCTTGACGAGTCGGACCAGGTACCGAGTCCCGCGCCGAAGCCCGCTGCCGGTGATGACGACGAACTCGCAGGAGAACCCGAAAAGCTCGGCGATCGCGGTTCGCAGGCGCCGAGCCGCGCCTCCGGTGTCCAGTTCGGCCTCGATGACGATGTGCCCCCCGGCCAGGTGCAGGCCATTGGCGAAGCGCAGGAGGGCAGCCACCTCGGCACGACGCAACTCAGGCTTGGCCACCGGCAGCGTGGCAAGCTCGGATTTCACCTGCAGCGTCATCGCCATAGGGGTCGCCCTCCTCTGCTCACGCTGGAAAGCACCAAGCCTACAGACCCATGATGTCGGCGTAGACCGAGGCCAGACGGTAGGGGTCATGCCGAGCTGATCCGTCCCGCATCCGGACGTCGGCGATTACCAGTTCGGCGCCCAAGGCGGACGCGTAGCGGGCCAGATAGGTGTCGCCCTCGGCGAAGGTGGGGTCGACGACGACCGCGTCCAGCCGGAGGCGCGGGGCGTGGTCGGCGAGTGCTTCGAGGTGCCGCGACGCCGTGTAGCCCCACGTCTCATCCTCGGTCGGGACGAGGTTCATCGTAAGAATCCGTCGGGCACTGGTGCTCATGATCGCCTCGGCCAGTTCGGGCACGAGGAGATGCGGGATGACCGAGGAGAACCACGACCCTGGACCCACGACGACGACGTCAGCTTCACGGACCGCTGCGAGCGCTTCTGGGACGGCGGGCGGCGCGGATGGGACAAGCCGCACTTCGGCGATCTCCCCTCGCGCCTCGGCCACCGCCACCTGACCGGCCACCACCTGCCTCTCATCGGGATGGGACGGGTCGGCGCCAATGACATCGGCTTCGATCACCAGCGGGACCGCGGACATCGGCAGCACGCGGCCACGGACGTGCAGCATCTCCGCGACCATGTCCAGCCCCGCCACCGGGTCCGGCAGCTTCTCCCATAGCCCGGCGATGAGCAGGTTGCCGATCGAGTGCCCGCCGAGAGGGCCGTTCCCGGGGAACCGGGACTGCAACACCTCAGCCCAGGCCCGGCCCACCTGGTCGTCGCCGCACAGCGCGGCCAGGGCCATCCGCAGGTCGCCGGGGGGGAGGATCGGGAATTCCTCGCGGAGGCGACCCGACGAACCGCCGTCGTCGGCCACGGTCACAATGGCAGTGAGCCGATGCGTCAACTGACGCAACGCGCTGAGGCTCGCCGCCAGTCCATGACCGCCGCCGAACGCGGCCACCGCCGGAGGTTGCTGGAACACGTGCCTCACTCCAGGCCCAGGTCCCGGTGCAGCACCTCGGCCGGGATGTTGCGCTCGCGCAAACGGCGGGCCAGTTCCTCCACCATGGCGGTGGATCGGTGCTTGCCGCCAGTGCAGCCGATCGCGATCGTGGCCAGCCGCTTCCCTTCTCGGACGTAGCCCGGCGTGACGACAGCGAGGAGGGCTTCGACGTGGTCGAGGAAGGTTGCGGCCTCAGCGAAACCCAGCACATAGGCCGAAACCGCATGGGACAGGCCGGTCTGCGGGCGCAGGTCGGCGACCCAGTGCGGATTGGGCAGGAACCGGACATCGAGGACCATGTCAGCGTCGATGGGGATGCCGTTCTTGTACCCGAAGGACAGCACGGTCAGGCGAAGCTCCTCATCGCCCTCGGTCGCGAACGCGTTGATGACCCGCGCCGCCAACTGGTGGACGTTGAGCTTCGAGGTGTCGATGACCATGTCGGCTGAGGCCCGTAGGGCGGCCAACATCGTCCGCTCACGCTGGATGCCGTCCAGAAGCCGTCCCTCACCCTGAAGCGGCAACGGCCGCCGGACCGATTCCTGACGCCGCACGATGGCTTCGTCGTCGGCATCGAGGAACAGGATCTGCGGGACCACACCGGCTTCGCCGAGGGCTGCGAACGCGGCCGGGATCTGCTGGAACTCCGAGCGCGTCCGCACGTCGAGCACGACTGCGACTCTGGCGAAGAGGCGCTCGCGCGACACCGTGAGGAGCTCGGCCAGCATGCTGGGCGGCAGATTGTCCACCACGTACCACCCCAGGTCCTCCAGAGTGTGGGAGGCCGTCCGGCGACCCGCTCCGGACATCCCGGTGATGACGAGGAACCGAACCGGGGCCGCAGCGTCGCTCATGGAGGTCATTATCGCCCAGCCGCGTGGGATCAGCCTTGAGTGACTTCGCCAGTCGCGGTGTTGAGAGCCTCGCCCGGTTCCCGCTCCTGGAGGGCGAGCTTGACCGCAACGGCCGTCTTGGGACCGATGCCTGGGACCTCGGCGATCTGCTCGACGCTGGCCTGGCGCAGCTTGCGCAGCGACCCGAAGTACTTCACCAGCGCTCTGCGCCGGATCTCCCCCAGTCCGGGCACGGAATCCAGCAGCGACTCGACCATGGTCGCGCTGCGCCGGCCGCGATGGTGCGTGATGGCGAAGCGGTGTGCCTCATCCCGGATCCGCTGCAGCAGGTAAAGCCCTTCACTGGATCGAGGCAGGATCAGCGGGTACTCCCCACCCGGTGTCCAGACCTCCTCCAGCCGCTTGGCCAGGCCGCACAGCGCGACGTCGGCGATCCCGAGGTCGGCCATCGCCGCTGCCGCAGCGGCGACCTGGGGAGCGCCGCCATCCACCACGACCAGGGACGGGGCGTAAGCGAAACGACGGGGCGCTCCCGTGACGGGGTCGACCAGCATCGGGCCTTGATCGGCCTCAGCGATCCGGGCACGTTCATCGAGCAAGCGCCTGAACCTGCGGGTGATCACCTCGCGCATGGCCGCCACGTCATTGGAGCCTTCGACGCTGCGGATGATGAACCGGCGATACTCGCCCCTGCGGGCCAGGCCGTCCTCGAACACCACCATCGACGCGACGACCTCGCTGCCCTGGAGGTGCGAGATGTCGAAGCACTCGATCCGCAGCGGGACGCTCGGCAGAGCGAGGGCCTGCTGCAGTTCGTCCAGGGCCCGGTTCCGTGTCGACAGGTCACCGGCCCGCCGCGTCTTGTGCACCACCAGGGCGTCCGCCGCGTTGCGGGCGGCGGTCTCCAGCAGGGCCCGCTTGTCCCCGCGCAGGGGCACGCGAACCCGCACCCGGCCGCCGCGGAGGTCGGCGAACAGGTCGGCGACCGCGTCGCCCGATTCGGGAAGCACCGGGACCAGTACCTCCGGCGGTATCACGGTGTCCCCTGGTTCGTCGCCGGCCTCGGCATACAGCTGCAGGAGGAAGGACTCGACAAGGCCAGACGTGTCCGCATCGTCACTGCGCTCGGCCACCCATCCACGCTCGCCGCGGATGCGTCCATCCCGGACATGGAACACCTGGACAGCAACCTCGAGTGGGTCCTCCGCCAGGGCGATCACGTCCGCGTCCGTCCCATCGCCGAGGACCACGGCGTTGCGCTCTGTGGCCTGGGTCAGTGCCGCCAGCCGATCGCGCAGGACTGCGGCCCGCTCGAACTCGAGCTGGGCGGAGGCGTCGCGCATCTCATGCTCCACCTTGCGGATCAGACCGGTGGTGTGCCCCGCAAGGAAGGCGCAGACGTCCTCGACCAGCGCCCGGTGGTCGGCCTCGCCGATGCGTCCCACGCAGGGGGCCGAGCACTTGCCGATGTAACCCATCAAGCACGGACGCCCCGAAGCCTTGGCCGCCTTGAACGCCCCGGTGGTGCAGGAGCGCATCGGGAAAGCGTGCAGCAGGACGTCGATGGTCTCGCGGATGGCCCAAGCCTGGGCGTAGGGGCCGAAGTAGCGGTTGCCGCGGCGCTTGGACCCTCGCCCAACGAACACTCGGGGGAATTCGTCGGCCCAGGTCACCGCGACCCAGGGGTAGGACTTGTCATCGCGGTACTTGACGTTGAACCGCGGATCGAACTGCTTGATCCAGGTGTACTCGAGTTGGAGCGCCTCGAGTTCGTTGCGGACCAGCGTCCAGTCCACTTGGGACGCCGTCCGCAGCATCGCCTGGGTCCGGAAATGGAGAGCGGACGGGTCGGCGAAGTACGAGTTCAGCCGCGAGCGCAGGCTCTTGGCCTTGCCCACATAGAC
>CAZPCM010000171.1:0-5258 GCA_964585085.1 uncultured Propionibacteriaceae bacterium | reverse complement strand
TCTGCCGCGATCGGCGCAGTGGCTGATCGAGGAAGCTGGGGTGCGAGTGCTGGGCTCGTGCGTGATGTTCGAGACTCTCTTGGAAGATCGGCGAGCGAAGTGGGGAGAATCGGCGAAGCGCTCAAAGCGAATCGGCGAACGGCCAGGTACTCGCTGGGCCCTGTCTGGACGGGCCGATTCGGGCCATCCGTCCTTGACGTCGGCTCACGAGGCTGTTGAATGAAGGTAGAGCAGGTCCTCGCTTCGTGAGCAGGCTGAAGGGGGCGCTGGTGACCACATCCACGACCAGCAGGAGTATCGAGATCGACGCCCCGGTCGAGAGAGTCTTCGCCTTCGTCTCCGATCTGGAGGCGTTGATGGGGTCTGTGCCGTCGATCCGAAGCGTCGCCATCAATGCTGTCGACAGCACCGAAGACAGGGCTACCAACACCTACACCTGGACCACGACCATCGGGATCGGTCCCTTGCGTCACGAGGTGCACGGCGCCACGACGCGCGAGCAACTCGTTCCCAACCAGCGTGTGGTGTACAAGCACGCCATGGGACTCCGGACGGTGGAGACTCTCACCCTGGAACCTGCGGAGACCGGTACTCGCCTCAACTTCACCGTGTCGGTCACCTCCCCAGTCCCACTGCTGGACAAGCTGGGGGTCCTTGTCTCATCCGGGGGCAAGGGGCACGCGCACTACGTGGATCAAGTCCTGGCGGAGATCAAGCGTGAGTTGGAAGCCTCACGCGACGGTCCGCCGGCCGACCCAATCTCCACCTCGTAGCGGCCCGCAACCGCAAGCCGACACCAGGGGGCCGCGCAGGCTTGGCAACCGTCGGACACCCTCAGATGGCGGCTGCGGGTGGCCCTAGAGGGCTAGGAGCCCCGTCGATGGGCGAATCCGCTGAGGATGGCCACCTCAACCGAGCCTCGGCCAAGACCCGATCTAGGGTTCAATAGAACTAGTAGCCGCGGTGTGCGAGGGTAGCCTTTCGGCTGGCTGCCACCCGAGCACGGCCGCCCTGTATTGCCGCACGGTGTGCGGATCGCTTGGGCCGCTGGCTTGCTGTGCGGAGCGGGTTCAGCATCGTGTATGACCAGTCTTGAGCCTGTCCTGTTTCCCGTTCTCATCGATGCCGCGACCGATCCTCTGGTAAAGGCCGTCGCCGCCTACCCCGGGTTCCGCAGTTGGTGGGCAGACGGGGGGCCTGAGTTCGCGGTTTGACTAGGCGGGACGCCCGTGTGCCCCGGTGGGTGGCGTGTGTCCACCGGTTCCGGGGCTGCTGATGTTGGTGTTTGGGCTTGTCAGGCTGGGGTGAGGGTGGTCACCGTCGGCGGCAGGGCCACCTTGCAGGCCTGCAGAATGCCGGTTTGGGTGGTGGTGAGCGGCGTGACGTGGACGACGCTGCCAGCCGGGCCGGTGAGGGTGACGGCGTGCACGCGGCCGAGTTCGATGGCGATCCGCCGCCAGGTCTGTCCGGTGGATCGTTCGGCGACCCGGATCAACAGCAGGGCGAGCCAGCACAGCAGGACGTGGGCACGGATCCGGGGTTCGAGCCGGTGGTAGACGGGGCGCAGGTCGAGGGTCGACTTCAGGTCCCGGAACCCGCGTTCGGCTTCGAGGAGGTTCTTGTACCCCAGCGCGACGTCCTCGGCGGTGAGGTCGGGGTCTGAGGTGGTGAGGAGGTACTTGCCGTCGAGGCGTTCCTCCGCGGTGACCTTGGCCCGGTCGAGGGCGAGCCGGCCGGAGGGCAACTGCTTGACCCACCGGCCCAGGGCGGGGTGGTCCCGTTGGGCGCATTCGGCCTTCACGTGCGCGGGCTCGGCGGCGGGCTTGGCGGCTGGCTTCGCGTTCGTGGCGGCCGGCGGCTTCTTGGTGGTCGTGCCCTTGGTGGTGGCTCGTTCGCGGAGGGTCTTGATCCGGTCCAGCTCCTGCTGGACGGCTTCCAACGCGTGGTCGCGCTGTTGCTTGTCGCGTTCGGCCTCACCAGGGTTGTGACAGATGATCCACCGGCGGTCCGGCGCGGCGTCGAGGTGGACTTCCTTGACGCGGAGGTTGTCCCGCACCTGCTGGTACCGGCCCTGCCGCGACAACGCTGCCTCCACCAGGGGTGAGCCGTCGCGCATCCGTTCGCCGGCGATGTAGTGCCCACCGGCGCGCTTGAGGTAGGCGAGGTTCGCCTCGGAGGAGAACCCCCGATCGACCACGGTCACCACGCGTCCGAGGCGCCAGTTCCGGAGGTCGTCCTTGACCTGCGGGAGGACGGTGACATCGGTGGTGTTCCCGGGCCAGCACCAGCAGCGGACCGGGATGCCCTCCTTGGTGACCGCCAGGCCGATCACGACCTGGGGGAGGTCCTTGCGGTGGTCCTTGGAGTGCCCGTAGCAGCGGAACGCGCCGTCGCCCACTTCTTCGGTGTCCCGTTCGAAGTAGGTGCTGGTGGTGTCGAACAGGAGCACGTCGACCTCGAGGTTCAACAGGTTCGCGACCGCGAAGAACACCGCCTCCTGCACCCCGGCTTGGGCGTCCGCGTCCACGAGGACGTCCATCGCCCGGTACGCCTGGTCCTCGTCCATGCCCGCGAGGCCGGGGATCGCCACATCACAGGTCACCCACTCGGCCGCGGACAGCTTCGACATCGGATCCACACACCGGTTCGCGACCAGGGCGAACAACACCCGCTCGACATCGGTGGTGAACCGGCGCGGGCCCAACGCCTGCTTCAGGGCGGTGTCGACGCCGAGCATCCGCCACAGGCCGTCCAGCAGGTGCACCGTGCCCAACGGCCGGGACCCCGCCACCGTCAACCGTTCCCCGGTGATCCCGGCGTCGGGTTGCTCGGCGCTGACCCCCAGGTAGCGGTTGATGGAGGCCACCAGACGCGCGAGGCCGTTGCGGTCCAACTGGTCTTCGCGACCCAGGTTGACCAGGACCTCGGCCTGGGTGACCCCGTCGACCTTCCGGTTGTGCGCGACCTGCACATAGCGGACGACCGAACCGTCCTTGTTCCGCCGTTGGGTGGTCCGCAGGTACATGCCCACCAGCCCACCCGGTTCCCGCCGGTCATGTCAAGCGAAACACGACAAATCGTGTGCCCACCGTTTTCGACGGTTTCCCAACCCCTGAAACCCCCTGACAAGCACCGACGCCCGCCCGGACCCCCTCAAATGCCCACCAACTGCGGAACCCGGGCCTACCTGGCCCGCTACCGCGGCCAGACCCGCATCCACACCGAATCGGATCTGCGGGCCTTCCTGGTGTGGTGCCGTGAACGCGGTGTCGACCCGTTGAAGGCGAGCCGCGCCCAGATCGAGGTGTACATCCGTTGGATGCAGGAAGTCCGCCGCTTCCAACCGTCGACGGTGAGCCGGAGGGTGTCGGTGGTGGTCGGCTTCTACCGCACGTGCGTCATCGACCAGGTCCTGCTCCAGAGCCCCGCAGACTACGTGCGTCGCCCGAACGTTCCTCCTGAGTCACCCACGCTGGGGCTGTCCCACCTGCAGTTCGAAGCCTTGCTCAGCACTGCGCGCACGTCGACGAACGCCAACGACTTCGCGTTGGTGGCCATGCTCGGCCTGCTGGGGTTGCGGATCTTCGAAGCCTGCGGCGCGAACATTGACGACCTCGGCGAGGAACATGGTCACCGGGTGTTGAAGGTCCGTGGCAAGGGCGGCAAGGTCGTCCTCACCCCGCTCCCACCCGCAGTGCAACGGGCGATCGAACGGGCGGTGGCGGGCCGCAGCGACGGGCCGATCCTGCGCAACCTGCGCGCTGACCGGATGGACCGGCATGCCGCCACCCGCCGGTTGAAGCACCTCGCTGCTGATGCCGGTGTCCGCCTGCCGCGAATGCACCCCCACATGCTGCGGCACACCTTCGTGACCACGATGTTGGACGCCGGTGTCGACCTCCGCGACGTGCAGATCGCCGCCCGCCACGCTGATCCGCGCACGACGATGCGGTATGACCGGGCCCGCAAGAACCTGGACCGGCACCCCAACTACATCCTCGCCGCCTACATGGCCTCCGGCACCTGACCGGGAGGGATCGCCCACTGGCTGCGTGCTCTCCTAGACTGCAGGCATGCTCCCGACAGCGATCGACTTGGAGCGCTTGCGCGAGGTGTGCCAGCGCTACGGCATCGCCCGTCTTGAGGTGTTCGGATCCGCCGCTCGTGGCACGGCGGACTCCGGCAGCGACATCGACCTGCTCTACACGCTCGCACCGGGCGCGCGCCTTGGCTGGGCCATCGAAGACCTGGCCGTCGAGTTGGAGCACATCTTGGGTCGACCGGTCGACTTGGTGTCCCGCCGTGCGTTGAACGCCCGCATCCGGGATCAGGTTCTGAAGGAAGCGCGGCCGTTCTATGCCGCGGCGTGAGGCGCTCCTGCTATGCGAGATGATCGATGCCGCCGAACAGGCCCACAGTCTGGTTTCGGGTCGCGACGTCGACACCCTCGAGGCCGACCGGCAACTGCGTGACGCGCTGCTGTGGAACTTCACCGTGCTCGGTGAGGCCGCAGCCCAGCTTCCAGACGAATTCAAAAGGGCGCATCCCAGGGTGAATTGGGCCAGGCCCAGCCAACTGCGCAACCGGATCGTTCACGGCTACTGGTCGATCGATCTGGAAATCCTGCACGCCACAGCCAGCGACGACCTTCCTGCCTTCATCGCCCAGTTGAAGGCGGTATTGCGCACCGTCGAGTCATAAACGACGCGACTCTGACTGGCAGCCAAGAAGCACCTCCCCGAACGCGCACATCTGCCGCAGGGTACGCGAGGGTAGCCTTCCGGCTGCGGTACCCGATGCGCACCGCCCGCTAGTAGATGCCGCGAGGTTGATCCGTGGCAGGTTCACCACGTGAACGCTGCCCAGCACCCTGCGACCAAGTTCGCGAACGCGTGCAGTCCCCAACCTGGGAGGATCGAGCCACCTGCGAGTTGTTCGTTGAGGTGGCCGAACATCCAGCCGATCCCGCCGGTGAGCAAGGTCAGCGCGATCGCCGCACCCCAGCCGAGTGCCGGGCCGAACATCACCCCGTGCAGCATCCCGAAGGCCAAGGCCTGGATCGCATTGCCGAACCCAAATCCCCACGCGCGTATCAAGGTCTTGCCCAGCAGTCCCCGGAACACGATTTCCTCGCTCAGGGACGTCTGCACGATGGCTTGAACCGCGATCCACGGCAACGCTTGCCAGCCCAACCCGCGAAACGGGGACACAGTTAGCCCCGGGGCTGCCTTCAAGGCGTTCAGGGTCACGAGCCCCAT
>CAZPCM010000170.1:0-5323 GCA_964585085.1 uncultured Propionibacteriaceae bacterium | reverse complement strand
GTGCATCGTCGGCTACCGGGTCAGCTGGCCCGACGAGCTGATGCTGCGCTGCCCGCTGGCCGAACTGTCGGCAACCATGAAGGAACAGAGGCTCTGGAAGCACACCGTGGTGCTGGTCGGGCCGGCACTGGCCGAGGAGTCGACCACCCGCAGCCACCTCTACCACCCTGGCTTCCGGCACGAGTACCGCGCCTCGGACGGCAGCCCGCTGACCACCAGGGACCCGGCGTGATCACCGTCCACGGGCTGCTCGGCAACCCCAGCCAGGAACTGAAGCTCGCCGCGGCCGCCGCGGACTGGGTCGTCGGCGGACAACGCCACCTCGACACCCTCGGTGTCGACCCGTCCCGGCGGATCACCCTGGGGGGGCTGCGGTCGGCCATCGAACAACTCACAGCGATCCCCGAGGACCAGGCCGTCGTGGTCGTCGCCAGCGGCGACCCGCTGTATTTCGGCCTGGTCAGGTCGCTACGCGCAGCCGGCCTGCGGCCCGCGGTGGTCCCGGCGGTGTCGTCCATCGCCGCCGCCTTCGCCGCGGTCGGGCTCCCCTGGGACGACGCCGCAGTCGTCAGCGTCCACGGACGTCCCCTCGAACCCGCCCTCGAACTCGCCCGCGTCACCGGCAAGGTCGCGGTGTTCAGCTCCGCCGATCACGGCATCCGCGAACTCGCCGCCGGTCTCGCCGACCTCGAACGCTGGTTCGTCCTGGCCGAACGGCTCGGCGAGACCGACGAACGGGTCCGGATCCTCACCCCAGCCGAGGCGCGCGACACCGTCCCCCGCGAACCCAACGTCGTGCTGATTCTGGATCGTCACCCGTCCGACGAGGACCAGGCCTGGCCGGGCACCATCGCCGGCCCCGCCTCCCACCTCCCCGCACGTCGTCACCGGAGCCCAGCCATGATCGGACAAGTCACCGCCGGCCCCGCCAGCCGGGCCCGCGCCGACCAGATCGACGCGATCCTCGCCCAGCCCACCAGCCGGTATCCCGACGGGGCTGTCGCCGGGCTGCCCCAAGCCTGGGCCGAGTGCGACCTGGTCATCAGCCACCTCGCCCTCGGCGCCACCACCCGGATCATCGCCCCCCTGCTCGCGTCCAAGAAGACCGACCCGGGCGTGGTCGTCGTCGACGACGCGGGCCGATTCGTCATCCCCCTGGTCGGCGGCCACGCCGGCGGCGCCAACGACCTGGCCCGACGCCTCGCCGAAGGGCTCGGCGCCACCGCCGTCCTCACCACCGCCACAGACGCGATCGGGCTGCCCGGCCTGGACACCCTCGGCTGGCACTGGTCGGGAGACGTCGCCGGCGTGACCCGGGCCATCCTCGACGGCCGACCTGTCACCCTGCACCGCAGCCAGCCGTGGCCGCTGCCCGCACTGCCGGACACTGTCACCATCACCGCACCCGGGGACGACCGAGTTGACGGAGCGGTCGCGCAAGTCCTTGTCACCGACGAACTCGCCCATACCGGAACCCTGCCCACCGTGGTGCTCAACCCGCCCAGCCTGGTCGCCGGCATGGGTTGCAACCGCGGCACCAACGCCACCGCCCTGCACACGCTCCTCGAACAGACCTTGGAGGAGTCTGGACTGGCGATCGGGTCCCTCGCGGCGATCACCACCGTGGACGCCAAGGCTGATGAGGCCGGGCTCGTGGAGCTCACGGCCCGACTCGGCGTGCCGCTGGTCACCTATCCCGCAGCGCACCTCGCCGGCTTCGACGTGCCCAACCCCAGTGCCGCACCCCAGGCCGCCCTCGGCACCCCGAGCGTCGCCGAGGCCGCCATCCTCGCCCACGGCGCCATCCTGCTGGTGGAGAAGCAGCGGACTCCGGAAGCCACCTGCGCCATCGGACGCATCCCGGCCCGCGGCAAGCTCACCGTGATCGGGCTGGGTCCGGGCTCGCGCGACCTGACCACCCCGCGGGCGCAGCAGGCGATCCGCGACGCTGGTGTCGTGGTCGGCTACCGGCCCTACGTCGCCCAAGTCAAGGACCTGCTCCGGCCCGGTGTCAGGATCGCCAGCACCCCGATGGGCAAGGAGGAGGAACGCACTGCCACTGCCATCGAGTTGGCCCGGCAGGGCAACAACGTCGCCCTGGTCTGCTCCGGCGACCCAGCGATCTACGCGATGGCCTCCCCCACCCTCGAGCAGGGCACCGAAGGCATCGACATCGAGATCATCCCCGGCGTCACCGCCAGCCTCGCCGCCTCCGCCATCCTCGGCGCACCGCTGGGCCACGACCACGCCACCATCTCGCTGTCCGACCTCCACACCGATTGGGACACGATCCTCAGGCGCGTCCGCGCCGCCGCCGAGGCCGACCTGGTCACCGTGCTCTACAACCCGCGCAGCCGCACCCGGCTGCACCACTTGCCCGACGCCCTGGCCATCTTCACCGCACACCGCCCACCGACCACGCCGGTCGCTGTCGTCGAAGAGGCCGACCGTCCCGGGCAGATCGTCACCCTCGCCACCCTCGCCACCTTCAACCCCGACGTGGTCAACATGAACTGCCTCGTTGTCGTCGGCTCCTCCACTACGCGCTACCTGAGCGCCGGAACCGGGCGCACCGCCATGGTCACCCCCCGCGACTACCACTGGATGCACCGATGAGCCACCAGACCCCCACCCCGCCGCCCGCCGCGGTACCCGTGACCCCGCCGCCCCTCGTCATCGCCGGGCACGGCACCCGGGTCAACGCCGGCGCCGACGCTGCCGCCGCCCTGGTCGACAAGGTCCGCGGACTGCTGCCCGGCGTCCGCGTCGAAGCCGGCTTCGTCGAACTCACACCACCGACCATCGACGCCGCCCTCGACACGGTGCTGGCCGACGCGTCCGCCGCTGTGGTCGTGCCGTTGATGATCGGCACCGGCGGACACGTCCGCGACGACATCCCCGAGGCGATCGACCACTCCAAAGCACGGCACCTCGACGCGACCGTCGTCTACACACGCCACCTCGGGTCCCCCACACCTCTGGTCGCCGCCGTCCACGCCCGGATCGCCTCCGCCCGGGGCGAGTGGCCCGCCGAGGAGACCGACGTGGTCATGGTCGGACGTGGCTGCAGCCTCACTGACGCGAACGCCGACCACGTCCGGCTGTCCCGAATCGTGTTCGAGACCGGCGGCTACCATCAGGTGCTGTCCGCCTTCATCCAAGTCGCCCGTCCGACCCTGCCGCAGATCCTGCACCAGTACCACGCTTCCGGCAGCCGACGGATCGTTGTCATGCCGCACTTCCTGTTCACCGGCCGGCTCGACCAATGGGTCCACGACCAGGTCGACGCGTTCCGTGCGGACCATCCGGCAGCCGCCATCCGCGTCGCCGATGTGATCGGGCCGTGCAACGAACTCGCCCAGGTCGTAGCCCGGCGTTACCAGGAAGGCGTCCTCCGCGCCCGCACCACCACCGGCTCCCCGGCCTACCTCACCGGACTGCTGCTGCAGGGCCGGAAGGTGGTCGTAGTGGGCGGGGGCTGCGTCGCTCGCCGCCGGGTGCCGAAGCTGCTCGACGCCGGCGCTCGGGTCGAGGTGATCGCCCCGGAGGTGCACAGCCGGCTCGCCGGCCTAGCCGAAGCCGGCGCCATCACCTGGCACGCCCGCGCCTTCGAGCCGTCCGACCTCGACGGAGCCTGGTACGTGCTGGCCCTCACCGACTCCCCACCGGCCAACAGCGCCATCGTCGCCGAAGCCGAAGCCCGCCACACCTATTGCGTCCGCGCCGACCGCGCCGACGAAGGCTCGGCCTGGACGCCGGCCACCGGCGACACCGCCGGCATGACCGTGGCAGCCATCACCAGCCACGATCCATTGCGGGCCCGCCGGGTCCGCGACCGGTTCCTCGAACTGGTCAACGAGGAGTCGCTGTGACCTACGAGTACGTCAAGGACGGGGCTGAGATCTACCGGCAGTCGTTCGCCACCATCGAGGCCGAAGCCGACCTCGACCAGGTTCCGCCGAACCTGCGACCGATCGCCATCCGAATGATCCACGCCAGCGGCCAGATCGACCTGCTCAACGACCTCGCCTGGTCCGAAGGGCTCGTCGAGGCAGCCACCTCGGCCCTGCAGCACGGCGCACCCATCCTGTGTGACTCGCGAATGGTCGCCAGCGGCATCATCCGTTCCCGCCTGCCCCGCAGCAACGAGATCATCTGCCTGCTCGGCGACCCTCGTTTGGACGACCTGGCCGCGCGGTTCCGGACGACGAAGACCGCCGCGGCGGTTGAATTGTGGCGTCCCCAGTTGTCCGGGGCCGTAGTGGCGATCGGCAACGCCCCCACTGCGCTGTTCCACCTGCTCGAGGTCGTCGCCGAGGAACCGAACCTGGCTCCCGCGGCCGTGCTGGGTATCCCGGTCGGCTTCATCGGCGCCGCCGAGTCCAAGCAAGCGCTGGCCGGTAACGACCTCGGCCTGGAATACCTGGTCGTGCACGGCCGTAGAGGCGGCAGCGCCGTCACCGTCGCCGCCGTCAACGCGCTGTGCGGCACCGACGGACTCACCGGATGACACGATCATCGCCGACTGTGGACCACGGAAAGGAACATCCATGAACAGCGGAGCTGAACCCGTCGGCGTGGTCATCCTCGTCGGTGGCGGCCCCGGCGACCCCGACCTGATCACCGTCGGCGGGCTGCGCGCGCTCCGGCAGGCCGACATCGTGCTCTACGACCACCTCGCACCGATCGCGTGCCTCGACGAGACCAAGCCCGGCGCCACCCTCATCGACGTCGGCAAGATCCCCCGCGGCTGCCAGACCGCCCAGGCCGACATCAACACCCTCCTCATCGAGCACGCCCGCACCGGGGCCACCGTCGTCCGGTTCAAGGGCGGGGACCCGTTCGTCCTCGGTCGCGGAAGCGAGGAATGGTTGGCCTGCGCCAACGCTGGTATCCCCGTCCGCGTCATCCCCGGGGTGTCCTCGGCCATTGCCGGGCCCGAGCTCGCCGGCATCCCCCTCACCCACCGCGGACTCACCCAGAACTTCTCCGTCGTTTCCGGCCACGTCGGGCCCGACCACCCCGCCTCCACCGTGAACTGGGACGCGCTCGCCCACAGCTCGGGCACCATCGTGATCCTCATGGGAGTCGCCCACCTCGCCGAGATCTGCGCCGGCCTGATCGCCCGCGGCCTCGATAGCGATACCCCCGCAGCAATCGTCGCAAAGGCCGCCACTCCCCGTCAGCTCCTCGTCCGAGGCACTGTCTCCACGCTCCCCGCCCTAGCGTCCGGACGCGCCATCGAACCTCCAGCGCTGATCGTGATCGGAGCAGTCGTCGCCCTCAAGCTCTACCAGCCGGCAGACGCACGCCACACGTGAGC
>CAZPCM010000169.1:0-5394 GCA_964585085.1 uncultured Propionibacteriaceae bacterium | reverse complement strand
AGCCGGTCGTTGTCGCCGAACCGGATCTCGTGGGTGGCCACGGTGTCGTTCTCGTTCACGATGGGCACCACCCCGAGTTCGAGCAGCCGGTTGAACGTCCGCAGAGCGTTGCGGTAGTTGGTCTGCCTGGCCACGTCGTCGACGGTGAGCAGCACCTGGCCGACAGTGAGTCCGTGCCGGGCGAACAGCGAGCCGTAGCGACCCACCAGCAGCCCCTGGCCCACTGACGCGGCCGCCTGCTTGCTGGCCAGGTCGCGCGGACGACTCTTCATGCGCAGCGGCACCATGCCGGCTGCCATCGCGCCGGACGACACCAGCACCACATCCTGCCCGCGGGCCCGGGCTGCGGCGAGCGCGTCCACGAGCGCGCCAAGGCGCGCACTGTCGAGTCCCCCCGTCGCGTCGGTCAACGACGACGATCCGATCTTGACCACAAGGCGCCTGGCCCGGGTGATCTCGGGCCGCAACCAGCGGCCGCCATCCTCTACCGGTGGCTGGGTCGACACCCCGCGAGGCCCGGTGTTGTGAGCCTGGTCCAGCACCTCTTCCTCAGACACCGTCGTCCTCGTGGTCGAAGCCCTCCGCGGCCAGCCTGGTCGAGTCCTCGGCTTCGCGCTCGGCATGGTAAGCAGCGTCCCGGGCCCGGCGGCGCTGGACGGACGGACGCTCAGTGACCAAGCGCTGGTCCTCGCCGCGCCTGGCCAGGATCTCCGCACCGATCTCGATCTGCGGCGCAAAATCGAACACGACCGGATTCACGGCGCCGATCGCCACTGCATCCCCGGACTCGGCGCCCAACGCCAGCAACTCGTCCTCAATGCCGAGCCTTGCGAAGCGATCCGCCAGGTACCCGACCGCTTCAGCATTGCTGAAATCGGTCTGCTTGACCCAGCGCTCCGGCTTGGTGCCGCGCACGCGCCACACAAAGCCCCCTTCACCGTCACCCTGCCGGGAAATGGTGAATTCCGGGCCTCCTGCCACTGGTTCGGGCCGGATCACGATCCGTTTCGGCGCCGGCCGTGGCGCCGCGGCCCGGCGCCGCGCCACGAGGTCCGCCAGCGCGAAGGTCAGTTCCGACAGACCGACTCCGGTCTTGGTCGAGACGGTGAACGCCCGCAGTCCCCGCGCCTCGATGTCGGGCCGGACCAGTTCGGCGAGTTCGGCCGCATCAGGGACATCGACCTTGTTCAGCGCCACCAGCCTGGGTCGGTCCTCCAGACCTCCGTGGGCGGCCAGTTCCCCCTCGATCACATCGAGGTCAGTCAGCGGATCACGTCCGGGCTCATAGGTCGCGCAGTCGACCACGTGGACGATGGCCTGGCAGCGTTCGATGTGCCGCAGAAAGTCGTGACCCAGTCCCCGTCCCTGACTGGCTCCCTCGATCAGGCCCGGCACGTCGGCCACGGTGAAGGTCGTTCCGCCGGCCACCACCACCCCCAGATGGGGCACCAGGGTGGTGAACGGGTAGTCGGCGACCTTCGGACGCGCCCGCGAGATCGCCGCGATCAGCGACGACTTGCCGGCACTGGGGAAACCGACCAGGCCGATGTCGGCCAGGACCTTCAGCTCCAGCGCGATGTGGCGGCTCTCACCCTCCTCTCCGAGAAGAGCGAAACCCGGGGCTTTGCGAGCGGCCGAGGCCAGCGCCGCGTTGCCGAGCCCACCCCGGCCGCCGGCCGCTGCGACGATCTCGGCGTCCGGGCCGACCAGGTCGGCCAGCACTTCGCCGGTGTCTGCGTCGGTGACAACGGTGCCATCGGGGACGGACAGTACGACGTCCTCGCCGTTGGCTCCGTTGGAGAAGTCCCCGCGGCCGGGCTGCCCGTTCGGCGCCCGCCGCTGCGACTGGCGATGGTAGTCGACCAGCGTGGTCAGGTTCGGATCGACCCGCAGGATCACCGAGCCTCCGTTGCCTCCGTTCCCTCCGTCCGGACCACCCAGGGGCTTGAACTTCTCTCGGTGGATGGAAGCGCAACCGTGGCCTCCGTTGCCGCCGGTGACCCGCAAGGTCGCGCGGTCCACGAAGGACGGGATGGCCATGGTGAGTTCCTTCGGAATTGGGAGCAGCGGGAGTCCGCCGACTCCCATTTTCCCACACCTCGCGCGGGGCGCGCATATCGTCCCCTGCGGGGGTATCGTGCGCAACGGCGACCCGGGGGTGAACGTGCAGCAGATCCTGCTCCGAGCATCGTCCCTGGTCGTGATCGTGCTGATCGGCTACCTGATCAAGAGGGTCGGCTGGGTCAAGTCGACGGATTTCCCTATCTTCTCCAAACTCGTCCTGCGAATCACCCTCCCGGCCGCCCTGATCACCAGCTTCAGCCAGTTCGACGTCCACCTCGAGCTGCTGTTCCTGACCGGCATCGGGATCGTGGTCAACCTTCTGCAGTCGGCATTCTCCTTCGTCCTCCGCCGCCGCGACGGACGTGCCGGCCAAGCCTTTGGGGTGCTCAACTCGGGCAGTTACAACATCGGCGCCTTCGCCACGCCGTACATCTCAGGGTTCATGGGACCGCAGTCGATCATCTACGCCTCGGTCTTCGACATCGGGAACTCGCTGGCCGCGGGCGGGATCGCCGTCGGTTGGGCGAAACACCTGGCACGCGAAGACGGACGGACCACGCCCCTCACGTTTCTGCGCGACATCTTCTCCTCCCCGGTCTTCATCACCTACCTGTCACTGCTGGTGATCCGGCTGGCCGCAATCAGCATCCCCGCGCAGGTCATCACCTTCACCTCGATCGTCGGCGCCGCGAACCCCTTCCTGGCCATGCTGATGATCGGGATCGGCCTGGAGCTGAAGCTGGAAGGCCAGAAGTACGCAGCGGCGGCCCGGCTGCTGGGCGTCCGGTACGCCTTCGCCACCGTGTTCGCCCTGGCGGCCTGGTTCGGACTGCCGATCGCCGCGGAGATCCGCCTTGTGCTGTGCATGCTCTTCTTCGCGCCCATCGCGGCGATGATGTCCGGCTTCACCCAGGAGATCGACGGCGACGTCGAACTGTCCGCGTTCATGACGTCTGTGTCCATCCTCATCGGCATTGTGGCCATGCCCGCGCTGCTGCTCCTCCTCGGCTGACGGCCCCGCGTCGATTCCGTTCCCGGGTCGCGTTGAGCCACCTCTCCGCTCCCTCGGAGCGGCGACGCTACACAAAGCCCACCGCGCTACACAGGCCTCAGTAGCGTCGCGCCTTCTCAGTAGCGTCAGGGCGTTCCCTGGAGCGGCGGCGCCCTTCCGTAGCGCGCTCACCTTCCAGACGTCGCCTGCTTCCGGGCGGACAGGCGAACAGGGCGGGCCGTCGGCCCGCCCTGCTGGTGGAGCTGTGACTACCCGGCGTCCGGGACGGTGATGTTCACGACCCGGCGGCCGCGTCGCGTGCCGAACTCGACAGTCCCGGCGCGCAGCGCGAACAGGGTGTCGTCGCCACCGCGACCCACGCCGTCACCAGGGTGGAAGTGGGTTCCCCGCTGGCGGACGATGATCTCGCCGGCGTTGACCTCCTGGCCCCCGAACCGCTTCACGCCCAGCCGCTGCGCGTTGGAGTCGCGACCGTTGCGGGAGGAGGATGCGCCCTTCTTGTGTGCCATGTCAGTCCCTCAGTTCTCGATCCCGGTCACCTTGACCTGGGTGTAGCGCTGGCGATGGCCCTGGCGCTTCTTGTACCCGGTCTTGTTCTTGTACTTCAGAATGCGGATCTTGGGGCCCTTGGTCTCAGCCAGCACCTCGGCACTCACCTTGACCTTGCCCAGCTTCTTCGCATCCGCCGTCACCGCATCACCGTCGACCAGCAGCAACGGAACCAGATCGACCGTCGAGCCGACCGCGGCGTCGACCTTGTCGATCTCCAGGACGTCACCGACGGCAACTTTGTGCTGGCGTCCGCCACTGCGCACGATCGCGTACACGCCTGACCCACTCTCTTCGATCCTGTAACGACTCCCGGTGCCACGCCCAAAGCTGAATGCTGGGGGACACCGCGACGGGCCCACCGGAGGCACGGCCTGCACAGCGGGCACCGACGGTCAAGAATACGGGGCCACTCAGAGGCGGTCAAACCGGATCACAGCCGCGCCCGGATGAACGTCTCGACGTTCCCGGCGATCAGCCCGACCAGACCCGCTTGGCGCTCTCTGGCGGCCTGCGTGCGCCCGTCCAGCGAGTGTCCAGCGTCCGGAAGGGCGACCAAGGCGGCCGCCCGTGTCCCCAGCTCAGCCAGGGCTGAGGCGACCTCGTCGGCGGTCCCGAACGGGTCCCTGGCGCCCTGCAGCACCAGTGTGGATCCGGCCACACCGGACAACTCGGCCACTCGTGAGCGAACGGGCTTGCCCGGCGGATGCAGCGGGAATGACAGAGCCACGATGCCTCGAGCCGGTGGGGCGAAGCAACGGCACGCCACCCGGGCCCCGGCACTGCGACCGCCCACGAAGAACGGGACGCCGCCGGCCAACTCGACCGCCACCGGCAGCGCCGCCCGCCAAGCCAGATCAAGGGACGCCGGCGTGCCGGCCAAT
Organism: uncultured Propionibacteriaceae bacterium; assembly: GCA_964585085.1. GTDB lineage: Bacteria > Actinomycetota > Actinomycetes > Propionibacteriales > Propionibacteriaceae > Propionicimonas. The sequence goes on along the minus strand of CAZPCM010000169.1, from coordinate 885 downwards.
CTTCGCCCGGCCACCCGCCAGGGCTGTTCGAACCGGAGCACCCCGATCCCCCGCGGAGGCAGGAGTTCCGCCAGCCCGGCCAGATCGGCCGCCTCCACGCCTCCGCCGGCGCCGTGCCCCAGAAGGAGCAGCGCCTCCTCATCATCTGCCGAGTCGAGCAGCAGACGCCCCGGGCCGACATCAGTCGACACCTCGACTACCAGGCACGCCGATCGCGGCCTCTTCTCATTTCCCCCCATGGTTTCAGTGTGACCGATCGCGCCGACAGACGTCATGCCATGCTGGCAGCGTGAGCCTCCAGACCTCCGATTCACAACGGGATTTCTTCAATCTGACCACGCACGGATTCGCCCGGGTGGCCGCCTGCACGCTGCCGATCTCGCTGGTCTCCCCCGCCGACAACGCGGCGGCGGTGCTGAACCAGGCCCGGTCGCTGGAGGCAGAGGGCGCGAGCCTGATCGTCTTCCCCGAACTGTGCCTCACCGGGTATTCGATCGAGGACCTTCTCCTGCAGGACACGGTTCTGGACGCCACCGAGGCCGCGCTCTCCACCCTCGTCGAGGCGACGAGGGATCTGAACGCCGTCATCGTGGTGGGCGCTCCCCTGCGCAGCCTGCATCGGATCTACAACTGCGCTGTGGTCATCCATCGGGGACGAGTGCTGGGGGTCGTCCCCAAGTCCTATCTGCCCACCTACCGCGAGTTCTATGAGCGCCGCCAGATCGCGCCCGGCGACGACGTGGCGGGTGGCATCTCCGTGGCGGGCCAGGACGTCCCCTTCGGCGCCGATCTGCTGTTCGCGGCAGAGGACGTGCGCGATTTCGTCCTGAACGTGGAGATCTGCGAGGACATGTGGGTGCCGATCCCGCCCAGCGCCGAGGCCGC